>JALYPM010000009.1 GCA_030856365.1 Pseudomonadota bacterium | reverse complement strand
CCACCGCGGAATCGCATTTCTCTTCGCTGCCGCAGGTGACGATCACCTTGAGGCCGAACAGCGCGCCCAGCGCGATCGCCATGGTGCCGATGCCGCTGGTCCCGCCGTGGACGAGAATTCGGTCGCCATCGGCGGCGAACCCGCGCTCGAACAGATTAACCCATACGGTGAAGAGGGTCTCGGGCAGCGCTGCCGCCTCGACCATGCCCAGGCTCGGCGGCACGGGAAGGCAGGTGCCCGCACGCGCGACGCAATATTCGGCATAGCCGCCGCCCGCCACCAGCGCGCACATCGCGCGGCCCAGCAAATGCTCGGCGCCCTCGCCAGCTTGGACGACGGTGCCAGCGACTTCCAGGCCGAGGATATCGGGAGCGCCCGGCGGTGGCGGATAAAGCCCTCGTCGCTGAAGGATGTCGGGCCGGTTCACGCCCGCGGCGGCAACCCTGATCAGCACTTCGCCGCGGGCCGGATGTGGCACCGGGCGCTCAACCAGCGTCAACTCCGTCGGTCCATCCGGCTGGGGAGCGACGACGGCCTTCATCGTCGTGGGAAGCGCCTGGTTCACCGCTGCGCTTATTGACAGCGGCGTGTGGCGGGTCAACGCTTCTGCAATGGACATCGAGGACCTGTTCCCGAATACGCCGGGCGACCCGCTGGCAGAGCTTGCCAGGCAGGACCTCGACCCGGTGTCGGTGGACGAGCTCAAGGCCCGGATCGAAGCGCTGAAGGCGGAGATCGCGCGGGTCGAAGCGCACATGCAGACCGTTGAACAGCACCGTTCAGCTGCGGAACAGCTATTCAAGCGATAATCTGGGGATAAGCGGGCTCGCGCCTCTTGATCGAGCGCTGCCCCCGCAACACATTGTTATCAAAGCCCGACCACCCCGGGACGGGCCGGAGTCGTTGTAAATGCCCAGTTTTTCCCGCGAACTCGAGCAGACCCTGCACAACGCGCTGGGCGAAGCGAGCCGCCGCCGCCACGAATATGCGACGCTCGAGCATCTTTTGATCGCGCTCGTCGATGACGAGCATGCGTCCAAGGTGATGATCGCGTGCGGAGTGAGCCGCGACGATTTGCGCGGAAGCGTCAAGAACTACCTCGACAACGAGCTGGGGGCGCTGGTCGCCGACACTGGCACCGACCCTACGCCGACGAGCGGCTTCCAGCGCGTCGTGCAGCGCGCGATCCTCCACGTCCAGTCGTCCGGCCGCGACGAAGTGACCGGCGCCAACGTGCTGGTCGCGCTCTTTTCGGAGCGCGAGAGCTATGCGGTCTATTTCCTGCAGCAGCAGGACATGAGCCGGCTCGATGCGGTGACCTACATCAGCCACGGCGTCGGCAAGGGTGACGCGCCCCCCGAAACGCGCGAGCCGGCGAGCAACAACGAAGAGAAGACCGAGAAAACCGAAGGCAAGAAGGAAAGCGCCCTCAAGCAGTTCACGGTCGATCTCAATGAAAAGGCGCGCATCGGGAAGGTCGATCCGCTGATCGGCCGGATGCCGGAAGTCGAACGCACGGTGCAGATCCTGTGCCGCCGGTCGAAAAACAATCCGCTCTACGTGGGCGAGCCGGGCGTCGGCAAAACCGCCATCGCCGAAGGTCTTGCCCGCAAGATCATCGAGGGCGACGTTCCCGAGGTTCTTAAGCCGGCCGTGATCTACTCGCTCGACATGGGCTCACTGCTGGCCGGCACGCGGTATCGCGGCGACTTCGAGGAGCGCCTGAAGAGCGTCGTCTCCGAACTCGAGAAACTGCCGCATGCGATCCTGTTCATCGATGAAATCCACACTGTCATCGGCGCCGGCGCCACGTCGGGCGGAGCGATGGACGCGTCGAACCTGCTCAAGCCCGCTCTCTCGTCGGGAGCGATCCGCTGCATCGGATCGACCACCTACAAGGAGTTCCGCAACCACTTCGAAAAGGACCGGGCGCTTCTCCGCCGTTTCCAGAAGATCGACGTCAACGAACCGTCGATCGAGGACACGATCAAGATCATCGCCGGGCTGCGCTCGTCGTTTGAGCAGCACCACAACGTCCGCTACACGCCCGACTCGATCAAATCGGCGGTGGAGCTGTCGGCGCGCTACATCCACGACCGCAAACTGCCGGACAAGGCGATTGACGTGATTGATGAGGTCGGTGCGATGCAAATGCTGGTGCCGCCGTCGCGCCGCAAGAAAGTGATCACGCCCAAGGAAATCGAGGCGGTGGTGGCGACGATTGCGCGCATCCCGCCCAAGTCGGTGTCGACCGACGACAAGCGCGTGCTTCAGACGCTGGAGGCGGACCTCAAGCGCGTGGTGTTCGGCCAGGATATGGCGATCGAGAAATTGTCGTCGGCGATCAAGCTCAGCCGCGCCGGACTCCGCGATCCCGACAAGCCGATCGGCAACTATTTGTTTTCCGGCCCCACCGGTGTCGGCAAGACTGAGGTTGCGCGGCAGCTGGCGAGCGTGATGGGCATTCCGCTGCAACGCTTCGACATGTCGGAATATATGGAGCGGCACTCGGTCAGCCGGCTGATCGGCGCTCCTCCGGGCTACGTCGGCTACGACCAGGGCGGGCTGCTGACCGACGCGATCGACCAGCATCCGCACAGCGTGCTGCTACTCGACGAGATCGAAAAGGCGCACCCGGACCTGTTCAACATCCTCCTTCAGGTGATGGACAACGGCAAGCTGACCGACCACCACGGCAAGACCGTCGATTTCCGCAACACCATCCTGATCATGACGACCAATGCCGGCGCCGCCGACATGGCGCGCGAGAGCATCGGTTTCGGCGCGATGAGCCGCGAGGATGCGCAGGAGGATGCGGTCAAGAAGATGTTCACGCCGGAGTTCCGCAACCGCCTCGATGCGATCGTTCCGTTCGCCTATCTGCCGCCGGCGGTGGTCGCTCGTGTGGTGGACAAGTTCATTCTCCAGCTCGAGCTTCAGCTGGTTGACCGCAACGTCCACATCGACCTCGACGACGAAGCGCGCCAGTGGCTGACCGACCGTGGCTACGACAAAATGTATGGGGCGAGGCCGATGGGCCGGCTCGTGCAGGAAAAGATCAAGCAGCCGCTGGCCGAGGAATTGCTGTTCGGCAAACTGGTCAACGGCGGCGAGGTCAAGGTCCGGATCAAGGACAATGCGCCGGCGTTCGAGATCACTCCGGCCGCGCCAAAGCCCGTCAAGGGCAAGGCCAAGGCCAAGCGCGAGGCCAACGCTTCCGACGGGGGCGAATGAATCCCTTTCCTTGCTCGGGTCGTCCTTTCTAAGAGAGGGCGACTCGAGCAGGAGAGGATATCCCGTGATCAAGACCCGCTGGCTGCTGACTGGCGCATTCGCGCTAACTGCCGTTCCGGCTTCTTCACAGACCGCCACCTTCGACACCGCCCGGCTTACGCAGCATGTTCAGACGCTAAGCTCCGACGCGTTCGAGGGCCGCGGCCCCGGGACGGCGGGCGAGAAGAAGACCATCGATTATCTGGTGCGTGAATTTCAGGCGGCCGGGCTTGAGCCCGGCGGCGAGCTGGTCGACGGCCGGCGGCAATGGACGCAGCGCGTCCCGCTGCTGAAGTCGGACATCGTCGGCACCCCGACCGTCACCGTCCGCACTCCGGCGGGACCGCTGCAGCTGGCCCAGGGCGAGCAGGTCAGCGTGCGCGCGCCGACCAACGGCCAGGCCGGCGTTACCCTTGCCGGCGCTCCTTTGGTCTTCGCCGGCTATGGCGTGTCGGCGCCCGAGCGCAATTGGGACGATTTCAAGGACCAGGACCTCAAGGGCAAGGTGCTTGTCGTCCTGATCAACGATCCAGACTTCGAAGGCGGAGACGGCGACTTCGGCGGCAAGGCGATGACCTATTACGGGCGCTGGACCTACAAATATGAGGAAGCGGCACGGCGCGGCGCCGCCGGTGTGATGATCGTCCACGAAACGGCGCCCGCGAGCTACGGCTGGGCCACCGTCAAGAACAGCAACACCAACACCATGTTCGATATCGTCCGGGCGAATCCCGCCGCGGTCCACCCGCCGTTCGAAAGCTGGATCACGCGCGAAACCGCGGTGCAACTCTTCCGCAATGCCGGGCTCGATTTCGAGGCGGCGCGGCAGTCGGCCCGGCGTCGCGATTTCCGCCCGCTGGACTTGCGCTCGACGCTCGACGCGAGGCTGCAGGCGAAGACCGAGACGATCACCTCCTTCAACGTTGCCGGTATTCTTCCAGGCAAGTCGCGGCCGGACGAGACGGTCATCTACACCGGCCATTACGACCATCTCGGCATCGGCGCCCCCGACGCCAACGGCGACCGCATCTACAATGGCGCCGTCGATAACAGCACCGGCCTTGCGCACATGATCGAACAGGCGCGCGCCTTTGCACGGGGGCCGCGCACCGACCGGTCGATCGTGTTCCTGGCGCTTGCCGCCGAGGAAAAGGGGCTACTCGGCTCTGATTATTATGCCGCCAATCCGCTCTACCCGCTGGGCAAGACGGTCGGTGTCATCAACACCGATTCGATGGCCACCTGGGGGCCGGCCCGCGACTTCAGCATTTCCGGCAGCGCAAGACTGGGCCTGTTGGACACGCTGATCGAGGAGGGCCGCAGGCGTGGGCGGACGTTCGCGCCTGACTCCAACCCGCAGGCGGGGCTCTTCTACCGTTCGGACCACTTCCCGTTCGCCAAGGCGGGGGTACCGGCGATCAGCTTCAAGCCGGGGCTGGATCTCGTCAACGGCGGCACGGCGCGGGGGCAGGCGTTGGCAAGCGAATATACCGAGAAGCGCTACCATCAGCCGGACGATGAATATTCGCCCAGCTGGGACCTGTCCGGCATCGCCGACGACGCGGCCCTGCTCCACGCCGTCGGACAGCGGCTCGGCAATTCGGCGGAGTGGCCGAACTGGAGCGAGGACAGCGAATTCCGCAGCATCCGCGACCGTTCGCAAGGCGAGCGCCTCGCTGCGCCGCCTCCGCCGCGCACGGGCGTCGTTCCCACCGCTCCGAGTCCGGCAGTTGCCGGGGAGCGCGGTTGAACCGCGGTCGGTTGCGCGTGACGACGCTGGAAGCCATGCTGGGCAGTGATCGAGAAAGCATTGGCAGTTTGGCGCGTAATGAACACCGGTTGCAACTGATCACGACCGATGGAGATTTCGATGCCTGACCTTGTCTTCTACACCAATCCAATGTCGCGCGGGCAGACGATCCGCTGGATGCTTGAGGAGATCGGGGAGCCCTACGAGACCCGCATCCTGGACTATGGTTCGGCCATGAAGGAGGAGCCTTACCTGTCGATCAATCCGATGGGGAAGGTCCCGGCGATGGTCCATGGCGGCAAGGTGGTGACCGAAGTGGCGGCGATCTGCTGCTATCTCGCGGACGCTTTTCCGCAGGCCGGGCTTGCGCCCGATCACAAGGATCGCGCGGATTACTATCGCTGGATCTTCTTCACGTCCGGGCCAGTCGAAGCGGCGTTCACGGCCCGATCGATGGGCTGGGAAGTGCCGCCTGACCGGCAGGCGATGGCGGGGTTCGGCAATTACGAGATCGCGATGCAGACGCTGGAGAAGGCGCTCGGTGGCGGAGGTTTCATTGCCGGAGATCGCTTTACCGCCGCCGACCTGTTCGTGGGCGCGATGGTGAACTTCATGCTGACCTTCAAGCTGCTCGATCCCAAGCCGGTCTTCAGCGACTACGCCGCGCGCATGACCGATCGCCCGGCCTACAGGCGCGCGAACGAGATCGATGGGAAGCTGATCGCCGAAATGCAGGCCAAACAGCAGCAGGAGCAGCAAGCTTGAGCGACGACATTCGCAAGGCGGCGATCGCCCTCTACGACCGCTTCACTCACGAAGGCTTGGACCGGCGGCTGTTCATGGGGCGGATGGTTGCGCTGACAGGAAGCCTTGCGGCCGCGGAAGTGCTGGTTGGCGCAATTGCCGCATCCCCTGCCGCCGCAGTGGTGGTGCCGGAAAACGACCCGCGCCTGCGTGCCGAGATGACGACGATGCCCGGGACAAGTGACCTTCCTCGCTACAGCGCTTATGTCGCCGAACCGCGCGCGAAGTCGCTCGAAGCGGCGGTGATGGTGGTCCACGAAAACCGCGGTCTGAACGCGCACACCAAGGATGTCGCGCGGCGGCTAGCGGTCGCGGGCTTCTACGCCGTCGCGCCCGACTTTCTATCGCCGTCCGGTGGAACGCCCGCCGATGAAGATGCCGCGCGCGATGCGATCGGAAAGCTCGACCTCGCCGCCGCGACACGAGCGGGCGTGGGGATGCTGGAAGAGCTTGCAGCGCGCGTCGACGGCGGGGGAAAGGTGGGCGCGGTCGGCTTCTGCTGGGGCGGCGCCTATGTGAACCGCCTGACGGTCGCCGCCGGCAGCAAGCTTGGCGCGGGTGTCGTCTATTATGGCCCAGCGCCCGATCCGGCGGAAGCGGCAAAGGTGGCGGCGCCGCTGATGATCCACGTGCCCGAGCTCGACGATCGGGTGAAGGCGACGGCGTGGCCTTGGGTCGAGGCGCTGCGGGCGGCCGACAAGACCGTCACCGCCTATAATTATCCGGGCGCCAATCATGCCTTCAACAACGACACCTCGGCGGAGCGCTACGACAAAGCGGCGGCCGACCTGGCGTGGCGGCGCACCTTACGCCACTTCCGACAGCATTTGAGGTAGCCGGGTCACATCAGGATAATGTCGCGCTGCGCTATCCACCGGCCCGCTCCATCCTTCTGCACACGCACAATGCCAGATCCGCCGCGATTGGTTCGCTCGGCTCGGTACGCAGCGTCCACGCCCGGTTCGCCGTCGAAAACCACATCCTCGACCCAATATGGGTCCTTGTCGCCGTCGAGAACCGTCATGTGCACGTGCGCCGGGTCGGTGCGGTCGGGGTATCGTCCGGGCTTGATTGTCAGCACTTCGTATCGCCCAGCGCTCCCCGTCTTCAACCACCCGCGCAGCCGGCCGTGACGCCTGCTCCACTCGCTTTCCTGAGTCCCGTCAGCGTAGCGCCCCGATGCGTTGGTGTGATGGATGTACAGCACTATGTCTGGCGCGGGGGTCTTGCCATCGGCCCTGAAAACCGTTCCGGTCAGTAGCATCGGCTCACCGCGCTCTTCCGCCGCCGCTAGTTTGATCCGCGAACTCAGCGCTGAAGGGTCGCGCTCCCACGCCGCTTCGCAGCCTTCGCACCCAGCAATGGGTCGCAACTCCCTCGCTTGCGACGCTTGGGTTCCACCGCTCGGGCGCGCGTAGCAGGCGGCTGGCCCGACCAGCAGCGCGGCGATCACGGAACGGCGCGACCAGCGATCTGAATGTGTCATCTTTCCTCACCGATCTGTGGATTAAGCGGAGGCTGCCCCGGCAGCATGCGTGCAAGCACGTCATCGCGCAACACCAAGTGATGCCACAAGGCTGCGCCAGCATGGATGACGACAAGCGCTGCAAGCAGCCACCAGCTGTAGGTGTGCACATACCAGGCTGCTGCACGGACGCTTTCATCCTCGCCAGGCTCGAACGGGCGCGGGAATTCCAGCCCAATGAAGACGAGGGTGGGCCGCATGTGGATTTGGATCAGGTAGCCGCTGACGATGATCGCCAGGAGGGCGGCGTAGATCAGCAAGTGCATCGCTTTGGACCCGAGCCGGACCCTCGGTGGCAACGCGGCCGCCGGGCGCGGCGCTTTGTCGATCGTGCGCCAAGCAATTCGCGCTAGCAGCAGAAACAGCACCGCAGCGCCGACCTGGAAGTGAAGATTGAACAAAGCGCGCTCGAGCTGGCCGCGTTCAACTGAATTTGCGTACCAGCCGAGCGGGATCGACGCGATCACGAGCAGTGCGGTCAGCCAGTGGATGGCCTGGGCCACGGAACCCCATCGCACAGGCGAGCTTTTGAGCGGCATTGGTTACAACCGGCTTCGTCTATACCTGGAGCCTTGGAGACTAGCGCAGGCCACCGCCGAAGCGAAGCTAAATTCGGGGCCGGCGATCACGGCGCGCGCGGGGGTGCTGAAGAAAAAAAGGCCGGCGGTTTCCCCGCCGGCCCTATCGTGTTCGCCTAATGGCTTGCCGCTACTCGCGGTTGCCCATGAAACTGAGCAGGAACGTGAACATGTTTACGAAGTCGAGATAGAGGTTCAGCGCCCCCATAATTACGACCTTGCCCATCATGTCCGTGCCGGCAACATGGGCGTACATGCTCTTGATCTTCTGCGTGTCGTAGGCGGTGAGGCCCGCGAACAGCAGAACACCGATGGCGCTGATCGCCATGTGCATCGCCGACGACTGCAAGAACAGGTTGATCAGCATGGCGATCAACAGCCCGACCACACCCATGATCAGGAAGGTGCCGAAGCCCGACAGGTCCTTCTTGGTCGTGTAGCCGTAGAGGCTGAGCGCGAGGAAGCCGGCGGTGACCGCAAAGAAAGTCTGCGCGATCGACGCCCCTGTATAGACCAGAAAGATCGACGACATCGACAGGCCCATCGTCACCGCGAACGCCCAGAACAGGGTCTGGAGCGTGCCCGTCGACATGCGATTGAGACCAAAGCTCATCGCCATCACAAAGCCGAGCGGCGCCAAGATGATCAGCCACCGCAGCGGCGTGTTCAGCACCTGCTCGGCAAGGCCCGACTGGGCGAACAGCATCGCGACGATGCCGGTCAGCAGCACGCCCGACGCCATGTAGTTGTACACCGACAGCATGTAGGACCGGAGGCCCGCATCGCGGGTGGCGCGCGGAACGCCGACTGTCGCGGCATCCACGCCGCCACGGTTCCCCGTAGTGCTCCGCGGGTCATACTGGTTCTGCATTTCTTCTCCTCAGCGCGGGCAATGGGCCCGTTCGCTATTGAGAACATATCGTGGATTGGCGCGCCGCTTTCAAGCGAAACCGGACATGGAAACGCGAAGCTGAACGCGCGTTCAGACTTCCATGCATCGGTTATTCGTCGCCATTCGCCCGCCCGAGGAGATTCGCGACCTCATTGTCGATGCGATGGATGACAGTCCGGCGCTTCGCTGGGTCCCCCACGATAACCTCCACCTGACGCTGCGCTTCATCGGGGAGGTGGAGCGGCCGATGGCCAACGATGTGACCGCTGCGCTGGCCGGGGTGCGGTTCGAGAGCTTTGACGCGGCGCTCACCGGCGTGAGCCGGTTCGACCGGCGCGGCGGCGGCGCATTGTGGGCGGGAATGGCGCCGAAGGAATTGGTAACCGCGCTCGCCGCCAAGCTGGAACGCGCATGCCAGCAAGCGGGACTGGAGGCCGAACGGAGGGCCTTCACGCCCCACGTGACGATTGCCCACTACGGCCGCGAAAGCCGGCCAGAGGCGGAGCAATTCGAGCGGCGGGAGGCGGGTTTCCAGTCGCCGCCCTTCCTCATCGACCGATTCACTTTGTTCGAGAGCCGCCTGTCTCGCCACGGCGCGTATTACGAAACGGTCGCCGAATTCCCGCTGACTTGAGATGTGGCATCCACCACCCATCTAGGGCGGAGGTTCGTTGACCCCGTCGGGCGACGCGCTACAATCAGAACAAATCTGGAACAAAGTAGGCCGATGCTGACCCATATTCCGAAGCGAGCGCCTGCGCGATGCTGACCCACATCCCGAAGCATAGGTTTACCGTATGCTGACCCACATCAGCGTCCGCGGTGCGCGCGAACATAACCTCAAGGGCGTCGACGTCGACATCCCGCGTGAGAGCCTGACGGTGATCACCGGCCTGTCCGGATCGGGCAAGTCGAGCCTCGCCTTCGACACCATCTATGCCGAGGGGCAGCGGCGGTACGTTGAGTCACTCTCCGCTTATGCGCGCCAGTTCCTGGAGATGATGCAGAAGCCGGACGTCGAGCATATCGACGGCCTCTCGCCGGC
>JALYPM010000001.1 GCA_030856365.1 Pseudomonadota bacterium | reverse complement strand
CGCCTCCACCGCCGCCGCCTCCGCCGCCGCCGCCTCCGCCGCCGCCGCCACCGCCAAGTCAGACCTTTCCCGCTCAGGCCGCGAATGAGACGCGCGAAATCCTGTGGACCAAGATCGGCTGGGGATCGGAGGAGGAGAGCGAAGATGAGGTGCTGGACCTCACCAAACTCGACGGTGACGAAGAGGAAGAGAGCGGAGTCACCAGCGGCGGCGATTCAGGTTTGTGGATCGACAATCCGCTCGCGCAGCCGGAGTAAGGCTCTTTCAGGTCGCGGCTGGTCGGACTGTTTTAGCTGCGATCTTCCACTAACGCGGGCTCAGCTCGGCGAAGCCCAGGGCTGACTCCGGTGCACTGACCGGCGCGTCGCTGTTGCGTTGCACTGCAGCATGGCCGCGATGAGCCGAGTCCGGGTTCATTCAAGCGTAACGCTATTCAGTCTAGCAAGCTGCCATGAAGAGATCCTGGGAAAGACCGCTCAGGCGGATTGCATTGGCTGTTGCAGCCGCCACCACCGCCCTGGCAGCGGCCGGCACTTCGTCGGCGCAGTATTACCGGGCACCCGTCGCGCAGGCGCCGCTGGTGTGGCCGAACTCCGGTTCGGTCGCGCGCTATTACGCAGCGCCGCGGACGGGTCCGATCTGGTTCAGGGGCGGCACGAGGAGCCTTGCGGCGACCCAGTTGCTGACGATCCTCCATCGGGCGCCGCTCGACGGGTTCGCAAGCGGGCCGATGCTGGCGACGCAGCTTCAACGGGCGATTGCCCAGGCGCAGAGCGGCCATCCCGCGGCGGTCGCACAGGCCGAGCAATTGCTGTCCGTCGCCTGGGTCAATTATGTCCAGGCGCTGCGGCAGCGGCCGCCTGGAGTCATCTATGGCACCGACCAGCTGTCGCGCCCTACGGCCGTCGGACGCATCCTATACGAGGCGGCGTCAGCGCCCTCCCTGCAGACGCACCTGGCCGAGGTGTCCAACGTCAATCCCTTCTACGCCCAGCTTCGGGATGCAGCGGCGCAGCAGGCGCAATATACCGGCGGCGTTGCCGAGCCGCGGCTTGCAGCCAACCTTGCTCGTGCACGAATCCTGCCGGGGAAGGGCCGCTTCGTGCTCGTCGACGTCGCCACGCAGCGACTATTCATGATGGAGGATGGACGCGTCCGGGATTCGATGAAGGTGATCGTCGGCACGCCCGAGGCGCCGACGCCGCTGATTGCCAGCAAGATCGACTATGCGACCTTCAATCCTTACTGGAACGCGCCGGACAGCCTCATCCGCAAGAATGTCGCTCCCGGGGTCATCCGGGAGGGCTTTCAGTATCTCGAGGACCGCGGCTACGACGTGATGGCCGACTGGACCGAGGAGTCGGCGATCATTTCGCCAGCACAGGTCAACTGGCGAGCGGTTGCCGCAGGCGAACAAAAGGTGCGGCTGCGCAAGCGTCCGCACGGGGCCAATCCGATGGGCGCGATCAAGATCCCGTTCCCCAACACTCTCGACATCTACCTGCACGACACCTTCGAGCGCGACCTGTTCGGCAAGTCGCAGCGGGCGCTGAGTCTTGGCTGCGTCAGGCTCGAGGACGCGCCGCGGCTGACCCGTTGGCTGCTTCAGGGATCCGCGCGCGCGCCCTCGGCACGGCCGGAGCTGCACGTGCAGCTGCCCGAGGGCGTGCCGATCTACCTCACCTATCTGACGGCGCGGGTGGAAGGCGGGCGAGTGGCTTTCGCCCCGGACATTTATGGAATGGACCAGGTCGCATTCGCACAGCGGTAGCGGCTCGGCTGGCTGTGGCTTGATTGCAGCAGTTGGCCGTTCACTTGCGGATCGGGGGCGAATTTGGACGTTGCCATTCAAATTCCGTTAGTTTCCCGTTCACTATGCCTGTAGGTTAGACTGGCTAGACCGCACCGGTGCCCTTGTGGCGTGCCTAGTAAACGGGAGAGCTCGCCATGACTGCTTTGTTGGGATCGCCCCTCCGCCATCTAGGGCTTGCGATCATGGGCCTTGCCCTTGCGGCATCGCCCGCCGCCGCGCGGGGCAAAAAGCCGGTCGCGCCGCCTCCACCGCCGCCGGTTGCGGTGCCTGCCCTGCCTTCGGGTGCAGCGGTGGTCCGCTTCTACGAAGCACGCAGCCGAGCGCCGATCTGGCTTCGCGGAGGGACGTCCAGCGCTGCAGCGCAACAGCTTGTTGCAATTCTGAAACGCGCTCCGCTCGACGGCCTTGCCGAGGGCCCGCAGCTGGCCGCCCAGGCACAGGCCGCGATGGCCCGGACTCAGGCCACACCGGCAGCAGCGATCGATACCGAAGTTCTGCTCTCCGCCATGTGGGTGCAATATGTGCAGAAGCTGCGCGCGCCGGTGGCGGGCGTCATCTACGGTGACAAACATTTGTCGCCCAAGGCCGCCCCTCCGGAGCAGATCCTGACTCAGCTGGCGCAGGCTCCCTCGCTCGAGCAGCATGTCTCGACGGTCTCGACCGTCAATCCGATTTATTCGCAGCTTCGTGCCGCAGCCTGGACCCAGGCGCAGGCGGGCGGGGTCGCATCGCTCGATGCGCGGGTGCGTTCGACCCTGGATCGTACGCGGCTGTTTCCGTCCAAGGGCCGCTACATGGTTGCCGATGTCGCAACCGCGCGGCTGCTGCTGTTCGAAGACAGCAACATGGTGGATTCAATGAAGATTATCGTCGGCAAGCGTGATTACCAGACGCCGATGATCGCCAGCACAATGCATTACGCGACGCTCAATCCCTATTGGAACATCCCGATCGACGTCGTGAAGCGCACTGTTGCTCCGCTGATCGTCAAGCGCGGCACCGGCTATCTCAAGGCGGCGCGCTATGAAGTTGCGTCCGACTGGACCGACCAGGCGACGGTCGTGCCGCCCGAAGAGGTGGACTGGAAGGCAGTTGCCGCGGGCGAAAAGGAAGTCCGCATCCGCCAGCTTCCCGGCAAGGGCAATATGATGGGGGCGATCAAATTCCCGTTCGCTAACGACCTTGGCATCTACCTTCACGACACGCCGCTGAAGCATCTCTTCGCCAAGGACCGGCGGACGCTGAGCCTCGGCTGCGTGCGGGTCGAGGATGCGAAGCGGCTCGGCCGCTGGCTGTTCCAGAGCGACCCGAAGACGGACTCAACGCTGCCCGAGCAGCATGTCCAGCTGCCGACGCCAGTGCCGATCTATCTGACCTATCTGACGGCGCATGCCGATAGCGGACAACTGACCTTCGCCGACGACGTTTATGGGATCGACCCGAAGCCGGAAACGCAGCTGGCGACGGCTCCGGCCGAGGCTGCGGGCAATGCGGTTGCGAGCGCAGCACAATAGGTTCGCGGCGGCTTCGCTGGCACAACCCGTGATCTCAGGTGGTGCTGTCTCGAAAAGTCAGTCCCACCGCCGCAGAAACTGATCGATTGCCGCTACCGCTTCGGGCTCTTCCAGGGTTGGCGCGTGGCCCACTCCGGAGACGGTCGCCACTGCAACCTCATCGCCGGCATCGCGCATCCTGGCGGCGGTTTCCGTGCTCAGCAAATCGCTCTCCTCGCCGCGGACGAGCAGCAGGGGCCGGCGGGCGAGCGCATCGAACAGCGGCCACATGTCGAACGGCTCGGCAGGCTCCGGCTGATTAAAGGCATCCGCGATCGCCATGTCGTAGTCGAAAACGATCGCGGCATCCTCTTCGCGGCAAAGGCGGCGAGCGGAGCGGACCCAGTCGGCATCCCCGAAGCTCGCCGGCACGCCGGCATTGATGGACGCGACATAGGCGGCAGCTTCGTCCCAATTTGCGAAGCGCATCGGCTTGCCGACATAGGTCTTGATACGATCCACCCCGCGCGGGTCGAGGTCCGGCCCGACGTCGTTGAGAATGGCGGCCTCGACCCGCTGAGGCTGCATGCCGGCGATCAGCATCGTGACAAGGCCGCCAAGCGAGGTGCCGACGAAGATCGCGCGCGGAATCGCCGTCAGGTCGAGCAGCTGGAGAATGTCGGCGGCGTAGGTGACCGGAAGATAATGCTGCGGCTGCGGGTCACGGTCGCTGTTGCCGCGGCCGCGAAAATCGACGGCAATGACCCGGAATCGGCCCGCATGTCGAGCAGCGAAATCCTCGAAGTCGCGGGAATTGCGGGTAAGGCCATGAAGGCAGAGCAAGGGCGGACGCTCGCTGCTTCCGGGGTAATCGCGGTAGTAGAGCCGTAGACCATCCGCGCTCGTCCAATGGCATTCCTCGAAGGCGGGACCGCCGGTGACCGGCGAATCGGATGAGGAATCGGACATTCAGGTCCTTCCGGTCAGTTGATGATGACTAGCGCGCGGACAGGCCGTCGCGAAGCAGGCGGTGCATCGCGTCGGCGACCTCGTCCGCATCGCCGCTTCCCCACACCGCGTAGCGCAAGCCGAGAAAGACGTTCGCGCCCATCATCGCCCAGGCGACAACCTCCTCCTCGACCGGTGTCCCCAGCTTGCGTAGCTCGCCCGTGCGGGTTCCTCCAGCGAGCCGTTGAGCAATGCGCGCGGCGGTCGATTCATAATGGGTTCGAAATCCGTCCGGGTCGACGAACTCCGCTTCGTCGATGATTCGGTAGACCTGCTTGTTGCGGGTCGCGAAGTCGAGGAACGCCGCCAGCGCCCGGCGCTCACCGTCAAGCGCATTCGACGCATCCTTAAGCGCCGGCGCGACATGGTCCCGGACCTGACCGGACATGTCGTGCACGAGGGCGCGAAACAGCGCCTCCTTGCTGTCGAAATAAGTATAAAAGGTGCCGAGCGCGACTTTGGCTCGCCCGGTGATTCCAACGATCGAGGCCTCTCCGAACCCGCGCTCCCCGAATTCTTCGAGAGCGGCATCGAGGATCTTGCGCATCGTGCGTTCACCGCGCGCAGTGCGCGGTGTCTTCGCTTCGCCAGCAACGCTCTCGGCGGCATCGACCGTAGCCATGGACACTCCCCCAGAACCCGTGAATGACTTTCTAAGTTGAAAGTCGGTTCAGCTTTCATTATGCAGCTTCTATCGCGATGCGCAACTCGCTTGGAAAAATGAGTGCGCGCGAATGGGGAGAGGGTCAAATGCGTTCACTGAATAGTCTCGCGCGCACTATCGCAATGGGTTCGGTCGCGGTCGTTGCCTTGCTGTCTGCACCCGCTTCGGCGCAGGATGCGACGGTTGCTGAAGAAGCGCCGCCGGCCGACGTGGAGACGCAGGGCGAAGCCGCCGCCGCGACCGATCAGGAGATCGTGGTCACGGCTCGCCGCCGCACCGAAGTGCTGCAAGACGTGCCGATCGCGGTGACCGCTTATTCGGGCGAGCAACTGAACCGACAGGGCGCGCTCGATATCAGCGACATTGCCGACACGACCCCCAACGTTACACTCGAATCCTCTCGCGGCAGCAACACCACCCTCACCGCCTTCATCCGCGGCGTCGGCCAGCAGGACCCGGTCGCCGGTTTCGAGCAGGGAGTCGGCATCTATGTCGACGACGTCTACATCAACCGACCTCAGGGCGCGCTGCTCGACATCTACGACGTCGAGCGGATCGAGGTTCTGCGCGGGCCCCAGGGCACGCTCTATGGCCGCAACACGATTGGCGGCGCGATCAAATATGTCACGCGTCGCCTCGCCGACATCCCCGAGTTCCGGGTGCGCGCCAATTTCGGCACCGACGAGCAGGCGGATCTTGTGGTTTCGGCATCCAGCCCGCTGACAAGCGGCGTGAAGATCGGCGCGGCACTCGCGCGCCTTAGCCGCGGCGGGTTCGGCAAGAACCTCACCACGGGCAAGGAAAACTACAATCGCGACATCGTCGCCGGACGGGGGACGATCGAAATCGAGCCGGGCGAGAATGCGGTCATCCGCGCCTCCGCCGACTATACTGCCGACTTCAGCAACACGCGCGGCGGCCATCGGCTCATCGCCGGCCTCGCCAGCGGCGCACCGGTCCTTGACGATGAGTTCGACAGCCGCGGTAGCCTGCTCGATCCACGGCAGAAAGTGAAGGGGGGCGGGCTCGCCCTTCACGGCCAAATCGGCGTCAACGATTGGCTCACATTCCGCTCGATCACCGCGTATCGCAAGGACCGCAGCGAGACTCCGATCGACTTCGACGCGCTTCCCGCAGCCGACCTCGACGTCCCCGCCATCTACAGGAACAAGCAGTTTAGCCAGGAAGTGCAGGCGGTGATGGACAATGGCCCCCTGGCGGGCGTTCTGGGCGCCTATTATCTCGATGCCAACGCAAAAAATGTCTTTGACGTGCGGCTCTACACCACTTTGCCTGCCGTGCTTCCAGGCCTCACCGCCGGGACTTTCGGCGATGTCGACACCAAGACCTGGGCGATCTTCGGCGATTTCAGCTACGATCTCACCCAGCAGTTCAGCGTGTCGCTGGGGGGACGCTACACGAGCGACAAGCGGGAGGCCCGCGTCATTCGGCAGACACTGCTGTTCGGCGGCTCGCCCGAGCTTGGCGGTTCCGGCGGGTTCGGCGTCGGCACCCCGATTGCGCTGACCTCCAATTTCGACGGCAAGCGCAAGGACACCGCTTTCACCCCGCGCGCGTCGCTGAGCTACAAGCCGAACCGCGACCATAATATCTACGCGAGTTACTCGCGCGGCTTCAAGGGCGGCGGGTTCGACCCGCGCGGACTGACGACCCAGGCGCCGTCGCAGTCGCCGGAAGACATTTACGACTTCATGGCCTTCGATCCGGAAACGGTCAGCAGCTACGAGCTCGGTTGGAAGGGATCGGTGCTCGACCGTCGCTTGCAGTTCGCCACTGCTATCTTCCAGGCCAATTACAAGGACGTCCAGGTTCCGGGATCGGCGGGCTGCGTCGTCGGCGGCGTTTCCACTTTCTGCGGGATCACCACCAACGCCGGCAAGGCGCGTTTCCGCGGCGTCGAAATCGAGTCGAACCTGCGCGTCGCGGAAGATCTGGCTGCTGCCGGTGACCGGCTGAACTTCGCTGGCACGCTGGGATATCTCGACGCGAAATATCTCGAGTTCATCACTAACATCGCAGGGCTCGGCCCGACCGACGTCGCCGATAATCGCAAGGTGCAGAACACGCCCAAGTGGACCACCAGCGCCAGCCTCGATTACGACACCCCGGCATGGGGCGGGCGGGTCAATGCGAACACGACGCTTTCGTATCGCAGCAAGAGCCAGCAGTTTGAGCTTCGAACGCCAGGCCTTGACCAGAAGGGCTTTGCTCTGCTGGATGCGAACATTGTCTGGCGCGCGCCCGGCAACCGCTACACCATCGGGCTGCACGGGAAGAACTTGACCGACAAGCGCTACATTACCGCCGGTTACAATTTCCTGGCGCAAAACCCGATGACAGGGGATTTCCTTCTCAACGCGGCGGGCAACCGCATCCCGACTCTGGGCAAGGAAGGCACGCTGACCGCCTATTACGGCAATCCACGACAGGTCTTCGTCTCGCTTGGAGCGGCCTTCTGACCCGGATTGCGGCTTCGGCAGCGCGCGGGTCCAGCCCCCGCGTGCTCCTGGCGCTGCTTCTGCTCGCCTATATCTTCAACTTCCTCGACCGCCAGATCCTCGGCATCCTGGCGGGGCCAATCATCGCCGACCTGAAGCTGACCGACGCCGAGTTCGGAGCGATCGGCGGGCTCGCCTTCGCAATCCTCTATTCGGTCCTCGCAATCCCGCTCGCGATGATTGCCGACCGCACCAGCCGCAGCCGCGTGATCGCAGCATCGCTGGCAGTGTGGAGCGCGTTCACGGCCTTGTGCGGGACCGCCGCTGGTTTCTGGCAGCTGTTCATCTTCCGCCTTGGCGTGGGTGTCGGAGAAGCTGGAGGCGTTGCACCGTCCTATGCCCTGATCGCCGACTATTTCCCGCCCGAGCGGCGGGCCCGCGCACTGGCGATCTTTTCGCTGGGCATTCCGCTCGGGCTCGCCGCGGGAACCCTGATCGGCGCCTATCTGGCGGCATTGGTGGACTGGCGAGCGGCGTTCATCGTGATGGGTATCGCCGGGATCGCGCTCGCTCCGGTGATGCTGATCTTCGTTCGGGACCTCCCGCGCTCCGAGCGCCCGCCGCTCCCTAGCCGGTCGCTTCTCAGCACCTTCTCGGTCCTCGCGAGCAAGCCCACTTTCTGGCTGATGGCGACGGCCGCGGCGAGCAGTTCGCTTGCCGGCTACGGGCTGGCGCTGTGGACGCCGACCGTGCTCGAGCGAAGCTTCGGTCTCGACCTGATCGGTCGCGGCCAGTTCCTCGCCTCCATTTTCCTGGTCGGTGGCACGGCCGGAGTCTTTGCCGGCGGCTGGCTGGCGGATCGGCTCGGACAGCGAGATCGGTCCTGGTACGCAAAGCTGCCGGCAATCGCATGGCTGGTCACCGCGCCACTGTTCGTGATGGGCTTGCTTGCGCCGAACTTGTGGGCGGCCTGGCTGTTGCTGTTGCTGCCCAACGCACTTAACATTCTGTGGCTCGGCCCCGTGGTTACCGCCGTTCAGCATCTCGTCGCGCAGCCGATGCGCTCGACGGCCTCGGCGAGCTTCCTACTGATTAACAACCTGATCGGCCTGGGTATCGGTCCGACCCTGATCGGCGGTCTTTCGGAGCT
>JALYPM010000214.1 GCA_030856365.1 Pseudomonadota bacterium | reverse complement strand
ATTCGGGTCACGC
This sequence comes from Pseudomonadota bacterium, assembly GCA_030856365.1. Lineage (GTDB taxonomy): Bacteria > Pseudomonadota > Alphaproteobacteria > Sphingomonadales > Sphingomonadaceae > Sphingomicrobium. The sequence continues at coordinate 2,408 of JALYPM010000214.1, read as the reverse complement.
TTGCGTCAGGCTGAGCACGTTTCCGTCCGGATCGGGGAAGAATGCGACCCTGGTCCGGCCAGCCGGCGCTGTCCAAATACCAAGCGCGTCCTGGTCCATGCCCTCGTATATGATGAAGACGACGCCCTTGTTTGCCAGCGCCTGTGCCACCGAGGCGATGTCGCCCACCTGCCAGCCAAGCACCGGATGCGGCGAAGGCGTGTGATCAGGCGCTTCGGTGATGCGCAGCTTAATCCCGGCCAGATTGAACACCGCCGCGAAGGGGTCTTCGGGTAGGGCGCGCAGCCCAAGCGTGTCGCGGTAGAATGCTTCGGACGCCGCGCGGTCGCGGGTCATGATGAAGGCGATTGATGGATCATCGGCGAGCGTCATGGAAAGTCTCCCGTTCAATGCGGTAAGTTGAGATTGGCGATAGCTGGCCAAGATCCCGCCGCCTTGGGGGCCGTAACCGACCGTAGCGCTCCCGCGCTCACCCGGAGCCCGGCGCGACGATGCGGGAAATCGCAACGATGCTTGCAGGTCCGGCAGTTGCGGCGCCGGCGCCCCGGATCAGAGGGCCGGTACATCAAGCCCGACCGCGAGCAGGCCCGAGAATTCTGTTCCGCTCCCGGCGCGCATACCAATAGGTCGGAATGGCGGTGGCGATCATCAGCAGCGCCAACGCTGTCGAGAAGCGGCTCCAGCCGCCGTCTCCGTGGAGCATGAAGGGGACTGCCCGAGTGAAGACTTCGGCGACCAGTGCCATGACCAGGCCGAAATAGGACCAGATCATCAGCTGTCCGTGCGCGGCGATCGCTCGGCGGTCGCGGGTTCTGCGGTAAATCATCGCGGCAGCGAACGCCCCGGCCAAAGTCACCGAGCTGCCCAGCGCGCCGGCGTGGAACGCATTGAAGCCGCCGGTGAGGTCATATTTCACGAGCGCCGTGCCATTCAGAACCACCATCGAGGCGATATAGGTGTAGCCCCACGCCACGTGGACAGGTGTGCCCTTCCGGGCCCACAACACCCCTGCGCCGGACGCCAGCGCAATCAGCGCCGCCAGCAGGTGCGACTGGCCGACGACACCGCTGGTCCAGCTGGTGAAGTAGGTGATGGCGCTCTCAAGCACCGGCGGGTGCCCTGCCCGTGTGCTTGCGCAGCGGCACCAGCGCCACCCCGCCCGCGATCAGCATGAGCAGGAAAGCGGGCAAGGCCAGCGCAAACGGATCGTAGAGCAGGTGCAGCGAGGTCGCGACCGCCATGGTAATCGCGAGCATCGCGGCCCCCAACCGCCGACGCGTTTCGTCGAACGAGGCAAGCAGCGCCGCGCCCGACAGCTCTACTGCGCCCGTCAGATAGACGATCCATCCGGGTAATCCGAAATGCGCAAACTGTTCGTAGAAGATCGCGGCACTCACAAGCTTGGTGAGCCCGGCGGCTCCGAATGTCACCACCAGGACGAGCAGCAGGCCAATTTGAAAATATCTCATACCCCGACCCTCTCCCCCGTGCTGGTTAGCTATGTATTCCACTATAGAATACCAGTCAAGAGCTGGACGCCTTCGCGGCCTTGAGCGAGAGGAATGGGATGCAACAACCCAAGATGATCGTGCTTGCGCTTCTCGGGACGGGATTGCGCTATGGTCTGGAGATGGAGGACTTCGCGCGGCGCACCAATATGCGCCAGTGGGCGAAGATCGGCATGTCGACCATCTACAAGTCGCTCAAGGATCTGGAGCGCGAGGGCGCGATCACAGTGGAGATCGAGGAAAGCGGGATCGGCCCCCCGCGCAGGGCCTATGCGCTGACACCGGATGGCCGCGCCATCATGGTCCAGCTGATCGGCGAAGGGCTCGCATCGGAGAAGTCGGTCTTTTCGGAACGCATCGCCGGCCTTGTGTTCGCTCCGCTGATGGGGCCCGACCGTGCGGCCGCGGCCATCACCGCCTCGATCGACGGACTGGAACGCGCCGACGCCATGCTGGCGGACAGTCTGGAGGCGAAAGGGATGGACGCCATCGGCACGGCCGTCGTCGAATATTATCGCGCCGTTTATACCGCCGAGCGCGACGCGATGGGGAAAGTATTGCGCTTGCTGGAGGCCAGATAGCTGGGTCGGCGGGGATCGCTCAACTACTCCCGGCAGCCGGCCACTGCCCGGCTCGACACATCCGTGTGGATTTGTGCGTGGCGGGCGTAGTCGCGGGCGGTGGCGAGGTTGTCGGCCCCTAGCGCCAGAGTTGCCCAGCCGACGATCCGTTGCGGGTGGCTGGGAAGCCTGGGGAAGGTGTTGTTGGCGGGTGTCCAGCGGGCGATCGCGCGGGCGAGGGCTGCCCAGCGCGCTGCCGGGTCGGACCAGTCGCCGCCGAGCACGTCGCGCTTGACGCAGGCGCTGCGGGAGCCGGAGGCGAGCCCCGGCACGCTGGCGC
>JALYPM010000185.1 GCA_030856365.1 Pseudomonadota bacterium | reverse complement strand
CCATCGCCCTTCCAACGAGCGAACAGACCATTAAGCAGTGTCCCGCTGTAAGTTCCAGACCAGAAGGGAAGCCCGAAACCGCCTGAGATCGCACCTTCAGGACCGGTCACCCACTTCCACAGTCCTTCCTGGTCTTCGTCCGATCCGCCGATAAAAACGCCAGCTGGAGCAGTTGTGAATACGGCAGACCGTATAAAGTCCCATTCGGCAGCACTAGTAACCGTTGCCAGGTACCCGTTCGCACCGTTCAAAGTTAAGCTACTTGCCGCCACACTGGCCTGGCTCCAGCTCAATAGCGGTTCGGCGACGTATTGATACATGTGGCCGGTCGCGGGGTCCATTATGTAGCTGCTTGAGGGCGGCAAGGTGGCGCTGCCATCAGTCGCAGTATTCTCTCGAAGGTTTACGTAGACCCCGTAGGGCGACGCAGCGTAGCTTAACTGGTCGATGCCGCTTGACCCGCTTATGTTATCGGGTCCGTCGCTGTTCTGATAGTAATTCATTCATCGCCCCTCCGTAAATAATTGTTAGCAGGCCGAAATTGGCTTGTCTATGTCCCTGCGGACACCTCCTTATGGCGGTTCCTCCCGCGAGACGCTCGCCGGCTCTATGGGGGCCGCGGTGTATCGACCGTACTTAGACATTCGCGCCTTTAGGCGCACATACTTCAGGCGCGAATGTCCGCTTTCCACCCATTGCGGACATTAGGTTTGCGCTGCAAACTCGGGCGATGACATCAGCTTGGCCGAGCATCCGCTATCGGAGTTCACGTCTCGGAGCGTTCCTTTTGGCCGTCCTCGCCCTCGGATGGCTCGGAATGGGCGGGCCTAATGATGCACTGGGCTGGCTGTTCTTCGCCTCATTCCTAGGAGCGCCGCTGCTTATTTTGTGGACCTGGTCAAGCGGGGTTGCGCTTTACGTGCAATATTTTGTGTTTGCGATCGTCTTTGTGCTTGTTGTCTATTACGCAGTCGTGGCCTTCTCTCTTGATTGACTAGCACTCAGCTAACGACCGCCTCCACCCATTGCGGACATCAAAGCCTTCGGACACAATGTCCGAGTGCCTTTGATCCCGCTCTTGATTGCTGCAGCCTTCGCGTCGCCGATCGAGCTGGCTGGTGCGCGACGGACCGACTGCTCGGCCTACCGGATGAACGATGACATCGGGAACAAGCCGGTCGACGGAATACCCCTCGTTTCAAGGGTCCGCACAGGCATGACGAGGGAAGAAGTCGAGGCTATTCATCCGGGCCTGACTCGCAGATCGCGTGCGCTGCGACTGGAAATTTTGCCCGGTTTGCACCTCGCCGCCGGGGTTCCATTGTTCGGGTCGGAGTCCGCGACGTACGTCACGGCGCGGGGAGGCCGCCACGAAAAGGCGGCGGCGACGATTACGCGCCACTTCGGGGTTCCGCTTCGCGACATCGAAATGAAAGAAGTGCCATCCTTCGCGACGGTGATTCCAAAGAGCAGCTACTACAAGGTCAGCCGGTACAGCTGGTGCGATGGTCCTCGAGTCTGGCTGATGTCCGCCACCGACGATGCTTTCACTCTTGAGGTGAGGGTGTTGCAGCAGAAGGACGAGCGCTGAAGGCGGACGCCTAATCGCGTTGGCTCAGGCCGCCTGAGCCTTTTCCGCCTCGCTCGCCGCCTGCACCAGCGCCTCCCGCAGTGCCGCCACGTCGCGCTCGGCCAGCTTCTTCCCGTCGGCGCGGGTGAGGTAGAAAACGTCCACCGCGCGCTCGCCGTAGGTGGCGATGTGTGCGGAATGGATGCGGTGGCCGCAGCGGTAGATTGCCTCCGCCAGCCGCGCGAGCAGCGCCGGCCGGTCGCGCGCGTTGACCTCAACCACGGTGGTTCGGGACGACGCCCGCTCTGCGATTGCCACCGACGGAGCCACTCGGAACGCCGAGCCGCGCGGCTCCACACTTGCAGCCGGCAGTCGCGGAGGCCGTTCGGCGCCGAGGGCGGCTTCGACCGCCTTCACCAGGCGATTGCTCCGCCTCCTGTCGGAATAAGCCCGGCCCTGGGCGTCCTGAACCAGCAGATTGTCGAGTGCCATATTGTCGCGGGTGGTGTGGATCCGGGCGTCGATGATGCTCGCCCCGGCACCGGCGAGGGCCGCGCAGACCCGGTAGAACAAGCCCTCGCGATCGGGCGAGAAGATGCTGATGCGGGTGGACCCGCTCTCGGCATCCGCTTCGGCAACCACACTTGGGACGGCATCGCCGAAATGGGCTTCGGCGCCCGCAACCTGCCGCGCGTTGGCCAGCTGCCAGGGCAGCGGCTCGGCCAGCCAATAGCTGTCGGGAAGCCGCCTTACATAAGCGCGCGCGATGCTTCGTTTCCAGTCGAGCGCACGCGCCAGCTCCTGCTGCCGGTCGGCGACCAGTTCGGTGCGGCCGCGCTGCTTGTGGCCAAGCCGCAGGCGTTCCTCGGCGGCCTCGAACAAGGTGCGCAGAAGCATGCGCTTCCACTCGGTCCACACGCCCGGCCCGACTGCGCGGATGTCGACGACGGTCAGGATCAGCAGCAAGCGGAGCCGCTCCGGACTTTGCACCTGCGCCACGAAATCCTCGATCGTCTTGGGATCAGCGAGGTCGCGCTTGAACGCGGTGGCCGACATCAAAAGGTGGTGGCGAACCAGCCAGGACACCGTCTCCGTCTCCGCCGCATCGAGGCCGAAGCGAGGCCCGAGCTCCAGCGCGATTTCGGCGCCGATCACACTATGGTCGCCGCGCCGGCCCTTGGCGATGTCGTGCAGCAGCACCGCGACGTACAGCGTCCGCCGCGACGCGATCTGCCGGATGATCGCCGTCGATAGCGGATGATCGTCCTTGAGCTCGCCGCGCTCGATCGCCGCCACCAGCCCGATCGCGCGGATCGAATGCTCGTCGACTGTATAGTGGTGGTACATGTCGAACTGCATCTGAGCGACGACCCTGCCGAAATCGGGCACGAAGCGGCCGAACACGCCGGCCTCGTTCATCCAGCGCAGCACCGTGTCGGGATGATTGAGGTTGCTCAGCACCTCCATGAAGAGGGCGTTGGCCTGCGGGTCCTCGCGCACATTGGCGTCAATCAGCCGCGCGTCGCGGGTCGCCGCGCGCATGGCCGCGGGATGCACCTCCAGCTGCTCGCGCGCGGCAAGCGCGAACAACTCCAGCAGCCGCACCGGCTTCTTCGCCATGAAATCGTCCGACGGCACCGACAGCCGCCCGCGATCGATCGCGAAGCCGTTGAGCCGCGCCGGCTTGCGGCGGATTGTCGGCAGCGCGAAGCGGAATCCCTTGCGTCCGAGCTGCTCGTCGAGCTGCGCGAGGAACACGCCGGTGAGGTCGCCGACCGCCTTGGCATTGAGGAAGTAAAATTGCATGAACCGCTCGACCGCCGATTTCCCCGGCCGGTCGGCGTAGTTCATCACTTCGGCGATATGCTTCTGATGCTCGAAGCCGAGCCGTTCTTCCGCTCGCCCGGCAGCGAGGTGAAGGTGAGTTCGGACCGACCAGAAGAAGCGCTCGCCACGCTCGAACCGGTGGAACTCGGCCGCGGTGAACAGGCCCTTGGAAACGAGGTCGGCGGGGCGCTCCACCCCGTGCACATATTTGCCGATCCAGTAGAGCGTGTGGAGGTCGCGAAGCCCTCCCTTGCCTTCCTTGACGTTGGGTTCGACGACATAGCGGCTGTCGCCCATCTTGATGTGCCGCTGATCGCGCTCGGCGAGCTTGCCGGCGACATATTCGCGGGCGGTGCCGGCGACGACCGTGGTCCGGAACAGCCGCACCGCCTCCTCGAACAGCGCTTCCTCGCCCCACAACAGCCGGGCCTCGAGGAAGGCGGTGCGGATGGTCATGTCCGCCTTGGCCAGCTTCATCAGCTGGTCGATCGAGCGCGTCGAATGGCCGACCTTCAGTTGAAGGTCCCACAGCAGGTGAAGCAGTCGCTCGACCAGATCCTCGACGTCACGCGAGGGGGCCGCGGCGGTCAGGAACATCAGGTCGACGTCGCTGAAGGGCGCCATTTCGCCGCGCCCGGTTCCGCCCAGCCCGACGACGGCGAGCGGAGGGGCGGACGCGCCGGCGACGTGGTCGTAGGCAAGGCGGACCAGCTGGTCGTGAAGGAAAGCGGTTGCCCGCGCCGCGATCCGCCCGCGGCCCGGCTCCGCCGCGACTCGCCGCAGTATTTCCGCGCGGCCCTCTTCGAGCGCGCGCTTGAGAACGGGGATCGCGTCACCCGGACTGGCGGCAATCGCATCGGCAACGGAGCGCCGGTCGATGATCGCGCGGCGGTTGTCGAGTTGTGTGGCGATATTCACGCCTTGCCGGCCTGTTCCGACGCCACTCGCTTGAGCTGATAAAGCGCATCGAGCGCTTCTCGCGGCGTCAGCGCGTCGGGATCGATCGCGGCGAGGGCTTCCGCGACGGGATCGGCGGGCACGGGCACCGCTGCGGCGGCGAACAGCGGCAGGTCGTCGAGGCCCGCGGCAATCCCTCCGGTGGCATCCCTACCCGCCTCGAGCTGGGCGAGCACCGCCTTCGCCCGCGCAACAACGGAGGGGGGAAGTCCCGCCAGTTTGGCGACCGCGATCCCGTAGCTGCGATCGGCGGCGCCGCCCGCAACTTCGTGGAGCAGGACGAGGGCGCCCTTCCACTCCCGCGCCCGTACATGATGCAGCGACAGCGCGTCGAGCCGTCCCGCCAGCCGCGTCAGCTCGTGATAATGGGTGGCGAACAGGGTCCGGCATTTGGCCTGATCGTGCATCGCCTCGACCACCGCCCAAGCGATCGCCAGCCCGTCATAGGTTGATGTGCCCCGCCCGATTTCGTCGAGGATGACCAGGCTCCTGGGCGTGGCCTGGGCAAGGATCGCCGCCGTCTCCACCATTTCGACCATGAAGGTGGAACGGCCCCGTGCCAGATTGTCCGACGCTCCGACGCGGCTGAACAGCCGGTCGACCAGGCCGACTTTGGCGCTGCTGGCCGGGACGAACGATCCGGCCTGAGCCAGCACCGCGATCAGCGCTGCCTGGCGGAGGAAGGTCGACTTGCCGCCCATGTTGGGACCGGTGATCAGCCACAGGCGGTCGTTCGGTCCCAAGTCGACATCGTTGGCGACAAAGCGCTCGCCACTGTCACGGAGCGCGCTCTCGACTACCGGATGGCGGCCGGCGGCGATCTCCAGGCAGGGCTGATCGGTCATTCGCGGGCGCGCCCAGCCGCTTTCGGCAGCCCGCTCGGCGTGGCCGGCGGCGACGTCGATCCGGGCGATAGCATTGGCGGTCGCGGTGATCGCCGGTGCTGCGGTCACGGCGAGACCGGTCAGTTCCTCGGCGTGCGCGGCCTCTGCGGCCAGCGCGTGCCCGCCCGCCTCGGCGACGCGGCTGGCCTCCTCGTGAAGCTCGGGCGAGTTGAAGCGCACGACGCCCGCCAGCGTCTGGCGATGCGTGAAGCCGCTGTCCGGCGCCATCAGCGGGTCCGCGTGCCGCGTGGCGACTTCAATGTGATAGCCGAGCACGGCATTGTGCCGGATCTTCAGCGAGGCGACGCCGCTGGCCTCGCGGTAGCGTGCCTCGAGTCCGGCTATCGCCCGCCGTCCATCCGACGCCGCGACCCGAAGCGCATCGAGCGCGGCATCATAACCCGCGGCGATGTAGCCGCCCTTGGCCGCATCCAGCGGTGGCGATTCGACCAGCGCCGCGCCCAGTTTGGCGATCAGCGCGCCGTGCCCGCCAAGCCGCGCAAGCAGCGCGTCGAGCAGCGGCGGGCGGTCTGGACAGTTTTCCAGCTCGGTCCTCAGCGCCCCAGCGGCGCCAAGGCCGTCACGAAGCGTCGCCAGGTCGCGTGGGCTGCCTCGCCCGGCCGCGAGCCGCGCCAGCGCGCGCTCGGAGTCGGGCATGCTCTTGAGCACCTCACGAATCCTCGCACGGCGAATGCTGTCCTCGTGAAACCACGCTACCAGCGCCAGCCGCGCCTCAATGTCTCCCCGCGCGGTCAACGGGGCCGCGATATCCGCGGCCAGCAGCCGCCGACCGGCCGCCGCCTGGCAGCGGTCGATTTCGCCCAGCAGGCTACCCGCAATCGTCCCAGCCGCCGAGCGAGTCAGCTCCAGGCTTTCGCGGGAGGCGGCATCGATCGCCATGTGGCTCGACCGCTCCACCCGCCGCGGCAAGTCGAGCAGGATCCCTGCACCTTTCTGCGTTGCGTCGAGATAGGCGAGCAGTCCGCCCGCCGCCGTGAGCTCGGCGCGCGACGGAGCGCCGATGCCGTCGAGCGTTGCCAGCCCGAAG
>JALYPM010000201.1 GCA_030856365.1 Pseudomonadota bacterium | reverse complement strand
GAAGCGATCCAGGCCGAGCTTAGCCGCGAGCAGACTCAGATCGAGCTAATCGCGTCGGAGAATATCGTCAGCCGCGCGGTACTCGAGGCGCAGGGTTCGGTGCTCACCAATAAATATGCGGAAGGCTATCCTGGCCGCCGCTATTACCAAGGCTGCGGGCCGTCGGACTCGGTCGAGACGCTGGCGATCGAGCGCGCCAAGCAGTTGTTCGGCTGCGCCTTCGCCAACGTCCAGCCACACAGCGGCGCGCAGGCCAATGGCGCGGTGATGATGGCGCTGCTGAAGCCCGGCGACACGATCATGGGCATGAGCCTCGCCGCCGGCGGCCACCTCACCCACGGCGCCCCTCCGGCGCAGTCGGGCAAGTGGTTCGATGCCGTCCAATATGGCGTCCGCCAGGACGATCACTTGGTCGACTTCGAAGAGGTGGAGCGGCTGGCGAAGGAGCACCGGCCCAAGATGATCATCGCGGGCGGCTCGGCCTATCCGCGGCACCTCGATTTCCCCCGTTTCCGCGCCATCGCGGACGAGGTCGGCGCGCTGCTGTTCGTCGACATGGCGCATTTCGCCGGCCTCGTGGCCGCGGGCGAGCACCCCTCGCCGTTCGGACACGCCCATGTTGTCACCACCACCACCCACAAGACTCTGCGCGGTCCGCGCGGCGGCATGGTGCTGACCGATGACGAGGCCATCGCCAAGAAGATCAACTCGGCCGTCTTCCCCGGCCTCCAGGGCGGGCCGCTGATGCACGTCATCGCTGCCAAGGCGGTCGCGTTCGGCGAAGCGCTTCAGCCGGAGTTCAAGGCCTATGCCAAAGCGGTGATCGCCAACGCCAGGATGCTCGCCGGACGGCTCAAGGAGCGCGGCGCCGACCTCGTCGCCGGCGGCACCGACACGCATTTGGCGCTGGTCGACCTTCGGCCGCTGGGCCTCACCGGCCGGGACGCCGACGAGAGCCTCGAGCGCGCTGGCATCACCTGCAACAAGAACGGCGTTCCGTTCGACCCGCTGCCGCCGATGCAGACCAGCGGCATCCGCGTCGGATCGCCGGCCGGCACGACCCGCGGCTTCGGCGAAGCGGAGTTCGGCGACATCGCCGACATGGTCGCCGACGTGCTCGATGGCCTCGGCGCCAACGGCCTCGAGAACAACGGATCGGTCGAGCAGGACGTCAACCGCCGCGTCCGCGATCTCTGCGCCCGCTTCCCGATCTACCAGGGCTAGTTCATGCGCTGTCCTTTTTGCGCGCATGAGGACAGCCAGGTAAAGGATTCGCGCCCGTCCGAGGATGCCGCGTCGATCCGCCGCCGCCGCCAGTGCGAAGCCTGCGGCGCGCGTTTCACGACGTTCGAACGGGTGCAACTGCGCGACCTCACGGTCGTCAAGAAAGACGGCAAGCGCGAACCCTTCGACCGCGCCAAGCTCGAACGCGCCATCGGCCACGCCACCCGCAAGCGCGACGTGCCCAGCGCGAAGATCGAGCAATTGGTGAGCGGCATCCAGCGGCAGCTCGAGACCCGCGGCGACGAGGTTTCGACCAGCGCGATCGGTGAAGCGGTAATGGCCGGGCTCAAGACGCTGGACCATGTCGCCTACATCCGCTTCGCCAGCATCTACAAGGACTTCACCGACCCCGGCGACTTCGCCGAAATTGCCGAGCGAGTGGAAAAGGAAACTTTGCCGCCCGGCCAGGACAAACTGATTTGACCGGCACCGCGCCGCCACCGATCATAGTCCTCGTCCGCCCTCAGCTCGGCCAGAACATCGGCAAGGCGGCGCGGGCGATGCTCAACTTCGGGCTGACCGAGCTGCGCTTGGTCGCTCCGCGGGATGGCTGGCCCAACCCCGATGCAGGCCCCGCAGCCAGCGGTGCCGATATCGTGCTGGAGCAGGCGCAAGTGTTTGCGAGCGTGCAGGAGGCGGTGGCCGACTGCTCGACCGTCCTCGCCGCGACCGTTCGCCGCCGCGAGCTCGCGATGCCGGTGCTGTCGCCCGAGCAGATGGCCGACGCGATCTTCAAGACCTTGGGCCGCTCGGCGATATTGTTCGGACCCGAACGGGCAGGACTGGCGACGGAGGACGTCGCGCTTGCCAACGCCATCGTTACCGTCCCCATCAACCCGCAATTCGGTTCGCTTAACCTGGCGCAAGCCGTGATCCTGCTTGCCTACGAATGGTCGCGCGGGACCGCACTCGCGCAGCCCCCGGCGAGGGATATGGAGCCGCCTGCGAAGCATGGCGAAGTCGATGGACTGTTGAGCCAGTTACACGAACTGCTCGATGCCAAGGGCTATTTCCATCCACCGGAGCGGACCCAGGCAACAAGCAACGTCATCCGAACGATCTTCACCAAGACCGGATGGTCTTCACGGGAGGTGAAGGCGGTCCGCGGGATAATCCGCATTCTTGCCGCCGCGGAAAAGAGAGGCTCGAGCAGGAACAGCAGTTGATTAGAGTATAAATCCACGCTATTGTTCGCAATACTTAGGAGGGCTTTATGATCAGTGCGTTGATTTTGGTGGCGTCGGCACAAATGGTTCCTTTGGCTGCGAACGCCGACTCGGATCCGAACAAGGTGACCTGCCGTATGGAGTATGAGCTCGGCTCGCGGATTCCGCGCCGCGCTTGCAGGACGCAGGCAGAGCTGGACCGCATGGCGCGGGAAGCGCAGGAAGATATGCGCAGGTCCGAGAACCAGCGCCACGTCGTCAATAACTAGCTCCGACTTCCGGCGGCGCAATCGCTGGCATTGCCATCGCACCTGATTCGGTCTGGCGGTTCCGTGTGACGGGGCCGCCGCGATTCCGCACCTAGTGGCGACGAGTGCGTCGTCAACTTGACCCGCGAGGCGGTTGCCGCTAGTCGCGCGCCTTCGTAATTGATCCCGCACTCCCGGTGAAGCGGCGATCGCATGCAGCAGCAGGCTGCATGGTGCGGTCCCGGGAAATATGACCACGCAAGTTGAAGGAAGTCACATGTCGAAGCGCAACAGCGCCAAGTATAAGCTCGACCGCCGGATGGGCGAGAACGTCTTCGGACGCCCCAAAAGCCCGGTCAATCGCCGCGAATATGGTCCCGGCCAGCACGGACAGCGTCGCAAGGGCAAGGTCTCCGACTTCGGAATCCAGCTCCGTGCGAAGCAGAAGCTGAAGGGCTATTACGGCGACGTCACCGAGAAGCAGTTCAAGCAGACCTTCCAGCAAGCAAGCCGGATGAAGGGCGACGCCAGCCAGAATCTGATCGGCCTGCTCGAGCGCCGGCTCGACATGATCGTCTATCGCGCCAAGTTCGCGCCGACCATCTGGGCCGCGCGCCAGATCGTTAGCCACGGCCACATTCGGGTCAACGGAGTAAAGTGCAACATCGCCTCGCGGCGGTGCGACGTCGGCGACGTGATCGAGCTTGGTCCCAAGGCGCAGGAGATGGCGCTGGTGATCGAGGCGCAGGGTCTCGCCGAGCGCGATGTGCCCGACTATGTCGTTGCGGACGGCACGTCCAAGGTCAGCTTCACCCGCGTTCCCAAGCTCGACGAGGTGCCCTACCCCGTCCGCATGGAGCCGAACCTGGTCGTCGAATTCTACTCGCGCTGAACCTGATCAGCGTCAGGACGAAAGGGCGGCTCGGTTGAGCCGCTCTTTTTTTCTTCGGCCTTACAGCCTCTTGTTGCGAGAGTTCCTCAAATCCTGCTGGTTCTCGCGCGCCATCTCTTCCCACTGAAGCTCCGTTCGACAGATGCGGATCGGGATTCGCGAATGCGCTTCCGTCTCGCGTCTGCACACGATTTTTCCCTCTGCCACGTCCATGACGTATCTGGGCGAAGGCGCCGCCGCCGAAGCCGGAGCCGGAACGATCTGGGAGAGCATTAGAAGACTCAATCCAAGCATATCGAATTCCTTCCAAAAGACGACCTGCACACGCTTCTTACTCCGGAAGCGGGTCCAGTGACTCAATATGCCTGGTCGACCAGCGATGCAGTTGGAATTCTGCAAAGCGACTGATCGCAACGACTAAATGACAGAAGATGCAGCGAGAGAAGCGCCGATCCTAGCGGCCGATAGTGCCTTCCAGGAACTGGCCGATGCGCGTTAGCATGCGCGCTCGCGCCTCGCTGTCGTCGAGTTGGTGGTCGAGCCCCGCAAAGCGCATCAGCTCGGCCTTCGTCCCGTTGCTCTGCAGTGCCGCAAGCATCTTCTCACTGTGATTGATGTCGACGTTCGCATCGAGATCGCCGTGGACCATCAGCACGGGAACCTTGATCGACTGGGCCCGCCGCAGCGGCGATCCCTGCACCAGGTGCGCGCCGGTACCAACAAAGTCTTGCATGATCCGCCGATTGGTGAAGTTCTCCGCCTGACTCCTCAGCAGCGAAAGGTCCGTCACCGGAGCGATCGCAACCGCCGCTTTGTAGAGGTCGGGCGCGACCGCTGCAGACTGCAGAGCGGCATAGCCGCCGTAGGACCAACCGAGGATCGCCACTCGCGCCGGATCGGCGATTCCTTGACTTGAGAGATAACGCGCCGACGCTGCAATGTCGGAGATCGCAAGTTCCCAATCCTTGAATCCGTTGGCGCCCTTCCACTGGTCGCCGTAGCCGGCGGAGCCGCGGTAGTTGGGCTGGATCACCGCATAACCGCGCGCGGCGAGAAACTGCGCCAGCCAGTCGAAACCCCATTCGTCACGCGCGCTGGGCCCGCCGTGCGGAAGCACCACCGCCGGCAGATTCTTGCCGGCATTCCCCGGCGGAAGCGTCAGATAGGCTGGAATTTGCACGCCGCCAGCGCCGGGAATTTGTATCGGCTTGACCGCAGCGAGCGGACGGCCTTCCAGCTCCGGCCGCACCGGGGCAATCTCGTCAAGCCGTTTGGTTTTGCGGTCGAGCAAATAGAACTTGCCCGGGTCGGTGTCGTTTGACGCGAACACGACCAGCTTCGATCCGTCGGCGCTGGCTCCTTCGAAATCGACCGCCGGCCGATTCGGTAGCGCGTTGCCAAGGGAGTCGGACAGCTTGTCGAATTCCGGGTCGAAATAGACCACGTCCCTTCCGTCCGTTGCGTAGGTATAGCCGATCACCTTCTGACCGCGCCCGATGCGCACCACGCCGTCGATGTCGACGGACTTGTTCGCCGCAACGAGGGTTGTGGCGCCGCTGCCATCCAGCATTACGCGGTAAAGTGCATCGCGGCCGTCGAGCTTCTTGAGAACAAAAGCACTGTCGGATCCGGACTCGACGGCAATGGGGTAGCTGCCGGATTCGTCACGCGACCTGTACTCCGCCAATGGCAACCAATCCTTGGAGCCCATGCGCCGAAATTTATACTGCCGGACGCCGGTCAGCTCCTGCTCCTCGCCCCACGCAATTGGGACGCCCATGATGCGAACATTGCCTCGCCCGTCGGTCATGTAACTGTCGGCGTCCCGGCGGCCGGGTTCGACCTGAGTCGCATTCAACGTGTCGAGATTGACCCGCACGACCGCCAAACCTTCACGCGTGTCACGAATATTCGATCCCGGACGAAAACGCTCCGGAACGTAGTCGCGTGCCATGAGGACGGAACCGGGACTGTTCGGGAGCCAGTCAAGGATGTCTCCGTCATATTGGCGGAACACCGGGTTGTAGTAATTGGTGGGCTGGCCAAGCTGCTTGAGCTTGCCGCCGTTGCCGGACAGCGTAACCAGCCGGCTGAAACCGACGATATCATTGTCCAGCCGCTGATAGCCGCCGAATTTGCAGACGATCTGGGAATCGGACCCGAAGCCGCACCAATAAAGATTTTCGGGGTCCCCATCCGAAACGGCGACAGTCTTCACCGCCTTCGTCGTGAGATCGAGATACTGAACGGAAGACATGCTTCCGGAGCCGGCGGCGATGTACAGCAGTTTGTTGCCGCTCGGCGAGACCTCCACCGAGCGGATGCTCTCCCGCGCCCCGAAGGCCTTCGCATCGTCGGCAAGGGAATGTTGCGCCAAAACCGGCGCAGAGACGCAAACGCCTGCCGCACCGGCAAGCAACCCAAATATACGCAACAAGACAACCCCCTCTTCGGCAGGGAGATACTGCACGAATTCCCGCGGCAGGCAAGGCCCGAACTTTCCTCCGTGCATGGCCTCTGTTAGGCGCCGCGCCATGACGTCCCTCCCTCTCCCCGAATGGGCACCGCACGAGGCGGTGTGGATCGGATTTCCCAGCGATCCCGAGCTGTGGCTCGCCGATCTGAAGGAGGCCGAGAGCGAGGTCGCCGCGCTTGCCTTAGCGATTTATGCGGGGGGCAAAGGGGAGCAAGTCTGGCTGGTCGCGGCGCATGAGGATGCGGCGCAGGCTGCCCGCAGGCTGGCGCCGTTCGCCAAAGTGATCGTTGAGAAGTTCGGCGACATCTGGCTCCGCGATACCGGGCCGATCATTCTCGGCTTAGGCGAGCAGCGCCATGCGGCGGGATTCCGGTTCAACGGCTGGGGCGGCAAGTACGACTTACCGGGCGACGATACGGTCGGCGAGCGGCTGGCGGCGCAGGCGCGGCTGCCGTTCACGAAATCCGACTGGGTGCTTGAAGGCGGCGCCATCGACCATGACGGATCGGGCACGGTCATCACCACCGAGCAGTGCCTGCTCAACCCCAACCGCAATCCGCTGACCCGGGACGAAGTCGAGCAAAGGCTCCGCGACGACCTCGGGTTCGACCGCGTTGTCTGGCTCGGCTCCGGGCTGCTCAACGACCATACCGATGGGCATGTCGACAATCTCGCCCGGTTCGTCGCGCCCGGACGCGTGGCGATCCCGACATCGGCCAAAGACGATCCCAACGATGCCGTGTATCGCGATGCGGCACGCCGCCTCGCCGACGCCAGGCTCGACGTCGTCACCCTCCCCTCGCCCGGCCGGATCCTCAGCGAAGAAGGGGACATCATCCCCGCCAGTTACATGAACTTCTACATCGGCAATGCCGCGGTCGTCGTGCCGCAATATGGCGC
>JALYPM010000179.1 GCA_030856365.1 Pseudomonadota bacterium | reverse complement strand
GGACGAGGGTGCGGTCGGTGAGGGTGGTCGCGGCCATGACCATCAGTTAGGGAGCCGCCGTGGCATTGCAAAGCTTGACCATTCGCCGCCCCGACGATTGGCACCTCCATCTGCGCGACGGTGCGGTGCTGAATGCGGTGGCGCCGTTCTCCGCGCGGCAGTTCGCCCGCGCAATCGTCATGCCCAATTTGACGCCGCCGGTGACCAGCGCCGCCGCTGCAGAGGCGTACCGGACGCGCATCAAGACCGCAGCCGGTCCCCGCTTCACGCCGCTGATGACCTGCTACCTGACCGATCAGGCCGATCCGGACGAGCTGGCCGCGGGACATCGGGCGGGCGCCTGGGTCGCGGCGAAGCTCTATCCCGCCAATGCGACAACCAACTCTGCACACGGCGTGACCGACATCCGCAACATCATGCCGGCGCTGGAGCGGATGCAGGCAATCGGGATGCCGCTGCTGGTGCATGGCGAGGTGACCGATCCGGACGTGGACATTTTCGACCGCGAGGCGATGTTCATCGAGCGCAGTCTCGCTCCGCTGTTGCGTGAGTTGCCCGGGCTGAAGGTCGTCCTGGAACACATCACCACCGCAGAAGCGGCCGCTTTCGTGGCAGACGGACCGGCCAACCTCGCGGCGACCGTCACGCCCCAGCATCTGATCATCAACCGCAACGCGATCTTCGCTGGCGGCCTCCGCCCCCACGCCTATTGCCTTCCCGTCGCCAAGCGCGAGAAGCACCGGCTGGCGGTGCGCCGTGCGGCGACCTCGGGTTCGCCCAAATTCTTCCTCGGCACCGACAGCGCTCCCCACGAGCGCGGAGCCAAGGAGTCCGGCTGCGGCTGCGCGGGCATCTTCAATGCTCCCTTCGCGATCGAGGCCTATGCGACCGTGTTTGAAGAAGAGGGTGCCCTCGACCGGCTGGAAGCTTTCGCATCGGAGAATGGACCGCGCTTCTACGGGCTGCCGCTCAACGAAGGGGTCGTGACCCTCGTCCGCGAACCGCAACAGGTGCCGCAGAAGATCGCTATTGAGGGTGGCGAGCTGGTGCCGTTCTTTGCTGGTGCAACGGTCCGCTGGAGGCTCGCCGCCAACTGATCAGGCGCAGTCGGAATTCCCGCCGGTGCCGGTGGCGCCGATCACCTGAACGAAGTGGCTTTCCACGGCGTCATAGCAGGAGCAGGACATGCGCTTCAGCCCCGCGCGATCCCGCACCGAGATGCTGCCCCGGCCGATGGCGATGAGCCCCTCATCCTGCATCGTTCTAACCACCGCATTCAAAGTCGTGCGCTGCACGCCGAGAAGACCCGCAAGCACCTCCTGGGTCACTTCAACGCGGTCTCCCCCGCGGTCCTGTGCCGTCAGCAGCCAGCGCGCCGAGCGCTGCCCGACGCTGTGATAGGCGTTGCAGGCGACGGACTGCATGACCTGCGCCAGCAGATAGTCGGAATAGCGGCAGAACAGGTTGGAGATGAACGCGGAGCGCCGCTTGGCAGCTTCTAGCGCTTTGAGCGGCAGTCGCAGGGCCCGGCCGGGAACCTGCACCTTCGCAAGCGAGTAGGCAGGCGTCCGTCCGCAGCTGACAATCCCGCCAATTGCTCCCTCCTTGCCGATCGAGGCGACCTCGATCGAGCGACCGACCGCATCGTCGACCAGCAGCGAAATGGTCGTTCCGCCGCACGGGAAGACGCTGTGGCGGACGTCCCTGCCGGGGCTGAGAACGACATCGCCGGTCTTCAGGTCGAGGACTGTCGCCTCGGCTTCGACGAACGCCCGCGCCTCCCTCGTGAACGTCGCGAGAAGGCGGTTGCCCGCAAAGGCTTCGTTGATTCGGTCGAGCTCATCGACCGGAGCGGTGGACATGGGCGAACAACCCCTACGCGTGCTGAGACTCGGCGGAGAAAGCATTACGCCTCCGCCACGACCTGTCACAAGAACATTCGCTAGGGCGCCGCGGCCACCGAATGGCGGCGGGCGACCAGCAAGGTGTCCGCGACCATTCGAAGCGGCGCGACGTCGACCTGACTGCGGCGCTCGTCGATCAGGTCGACGAAGCGGCCGTAGAGCGCGGGATACTCGCCCGGCCCTTCCGTGGGCGTTTCGGTGCCGTCGAGGAACAGCCGCGATCCGCCGTCGGTGATCCGCACTTCGCGGCCGGAGGCGGTGCGGATGGTAATCGTCCATTCCTCGCCTTCCTCTTTGCGCCAGTCGAGGCTGCACCGCAGCGGCCCATCCGCCATCGGGCTGTGAAAGACGATGTCCCCGGCGATCGGAGTGTCGGCGCCTTCGGGGAAAGAGAGGTCGGCCTCGGACACGAACAGTTGTCCGGGGAAGATTCGGGTGATGATCGAGAAGGCGTTGATGCCCGGATCAAACACTCCAAAGCCGCCGGCTTCCCAGATCCACTGCTGTCCGGGATGCCACTTGCGGACGTCCTCGTGCCAGAGGATGTCCATCGTAGCGATGCGCTGCCCGGCCAGCGCTTCCCCAGCGGCGGCGACCGCGGGATTCTCCTGCGCGTGCCAGGTGGTGAACATGGTCACCTGCTTGCCGTCGGCCAGGCAGGCGAGATCCTCAATCTCGCCGAGCGTCACGGTCGGCGGCTTTTCCAGCAGCGCATGGAGCCCAGCGTCGATGCATTTCCGTGCGATCTCGTAGCGCACCGATGGCGGCGTGGTGATCGCGACCGCGTCGAGCCCGATGCCGCTCGCCAGCAGCGCGTCGATATCGTGAAAGCTCGGCGCCGGGCCGGCATCGGAGCGGCTGACGGTCGCCACCAGCTCCAGTCGCGGATGGCCGGCGATCGCGGGCACATGCTGGTCGGCGGCGATCTTGCCGAAGCCGACGATGGCGATCCTGAGTGGCCGCATTAGCGCCGCACCGCCAGCACGAAGCCACGTCCCTTGAGGAGGGTTTCCTCGGCGGACTGCCCCGGCTTGTAGAGCGCGGAGCCAAGGCCGAAGCCGTTTGCCCCGGCATCGAGCCAGCTGGCCGTAGTCTCGACGGTGACCCCGCCCACGACCAGCAGCGGCACCTTCTTGGGAAGCACCGCGCGTTGCGCCTTTACGACCGCGGGCGTGGTCGCCTCCGCCGGGAATAGCTTGAGCGCGTGCGCTCCCGCGGATAGGGCGCCGAATGCTTCGGTCGGGGTAAAAAATCCGGGGCAGGAGACCATTCCGGCCGCGACCGATGCCTCGATCACCGCCGTGTTCGTGTTCGGGGAAACCACCAGGCGGCCGCCCGCGTCCTTGACCTGCGCCACCTGCGCCGAGCCGAGCACCGTACCGGCGCCCACCAGCGCATGCTCGCCGATCCGCCGCGCCAGCCGTTCGATGCTGCTCAGCGGATCGGGTGAGTTGAGCGGCACTTCGATGATCCGAATGCCCGCTTCGAACAATGCCTCGCCAATGGCCTCCACTTCGTCCGGTGTAACTCCGCGGATAATCGCCACCAGCGGGCAGGCGGAGAAATGATGCTGAAACGTCTCGTGAGCATTCACTTGATCAACTCCGCCAGCTTGCCGATCCCCTGGAGGAATGCTTCCTCGCCGTCGATTTCCATTGAAGCGCGGCCCAATTCCTTGAGAGCGGCCGCGTACAGCATGGTCAGCTCCGGCCGCCCCATCACGACGACTTGCCCGGACGTGTCCTTGCAGCCCACTCGCACATCGGCCCCGATCAGCAACCCGCTGACATAGGATGCCGCATCTTCGCGCTCCGCCTTGCCAAGCAGGACGCGCGCCCGGACAGTGAATAGTTCGGCGGTGAGGTCGTCGTTCTCGAGCGAATGACGGACGCCCGAACGGAACGCGGAATCCGCCTCCGCCGGTTGGGCAAGAAGCTCCGACAGGATGCTGTGCTCGCGCAGCAGGTTGAACAATTCGCCGGTCATTACCGTGCGGAAGCGGGCGATCCGCCCTCCTTCGACGACGATCCACTTGTTGTGGGTGCCGGGATGGCAGACGAGGCAGTCGGCCGGGACCGTTCCGGAAGCCACGGCGCCCAGAATCTGCACTTCCTCCCCGCGCATGACGTCTGCCCGGTCGCCGTCGGCGAAGCTGACACCCGGCACGATCGCGGTGCGACCTTCCTCCGCCCATACCACCCGTTTCGCAACATCCTCGATTCCCGCCGGACATGGAACATAGGGCGCCTCAACCCAGCCGCGGTTCGATCCGACCATTCCGGCAAGCAGCAGCGGAAGATTGCCCAGACGCCCGCGAATCTCCGCGACGGCCTGCGGGAACTCGCCGCGCCCAACCGAGAGCACGCCGCGGTCGTCCTCGAATTCCGCAGACTGGCTGCCCTCGTGGCCGATCAGATAAGCGCGGCGATTGGTCGTTCCCCAATCGGCCGCGATGAAACCTTCCGTGCGGTGCATGCTTTGTCTCATAGGACGAAAAAGCATTTGGGCGCGACATGGCTCCGCTGTTTTCTTTTCAGACGGCGGAGCTAGGGAGGCAGCGCAGGTTGGGCAAGTCCAGGCCCGCTAGCGCGGACGCGATACCGGACGGGAGAATGAATCATCGCTAACTTCATGTTCGCGACCGGGATCGAGAATAGCTATCCGACGATCGACCACGGCAAGACCCGCGTCGATCAGATGGAATCCTGTGATCACTATAAGCGCTGGCGCGAGGATTTCGACGCGGTCCAGGAGATCGGGATCAACTATCTCCGCTACGGTCCGCCGTTTCACCTCACCTATCTAGCGCCGCGCAAGTACGACTGGGAATTTGCCGACCTGACGATGGCGGACCTTCGGCGGCGCGACATCACGCCGATCATTGATCTCTGCCACTTCGGAGTCCCCGACTGGATCGGCAATTTCCAGAACCCCGACTTTCCGCAGCTGTTCGCGCAATATGCCGGTGCTTTTGCCGAACGTTATCCCTGGGTGCAGCTCTATACCCCGGTCAACGAGATGTTCATCTGCGCGATGTTCTCCGCCAAATACGGCTGGTGGAACGAGCAAATGACGAGCGACCGCTCGTTCGTCACCGCGCTCAAGCATATCGTCAAAGCCAATGTGCTGGGGATGCTCGAAATCCTCAAGCGCCGCGCCGACGCCATCTTCATCCAGTCCGAATCATCGGAATATTTCCACGCCGACAGCCCCGCCGCGATCCACCATGCGGAGATGCTCAACTCGCATCGCTTCCTCAGTCTCGACCTCAATTACGGGCGGCGCGTCGACAGCGGCATGTACGAATATCTGATGGATAACGGGATGACGAAGGAGGAGTACCACTTCTTCCTCGACAACCGGCTAAAGCAGCACTGCATCCTCGGCAACGATTACTATCGCACCAACGAGCACCGCGTTTACGAGAACGGCCATACGACCGCGTCCGGCGAAGTGTTCGGCTACACCGAGATCACCCGCCAATATTATGACCGCTACCAGCTGCCGGTGATGCACACGGAGACCAACCTCAACGAGGGGCCGGTCGGCGACGAGGCGGTGCACTGGCTGTGGAAGGAGTGGGCGAACGTCTTGCGGCTTCGCAACGTCGGCATCCCGACGGTCGGCTTCACCTGGTATTCGCTGACCGACCAGATCGATTGGGACACCGCGCTTCGCGAGAAGAATGGCAACGTCAATCCGCTCGGCCTGTTCGATCTCGACCGAAACATTCGCAACGTCGGGCGCGCCTACAAGAAATTGATCAAGGACTGGCGTGAGGTGCTTCCGGCCTCCAGCCTCTGCCTCGTCGTACCGGTGGTGCCGCCATCGCATTATGACTGGGAAAGCAGCCGCGAGCAGGAGCGCGAAGCGGAACGGCGGATGGCCAAGGAGGACATCGACCTTGGTGCCAAATCAGGGACTGGAAAAGCATGAAGATCGACCGGATCGAGACATTCTTCGTCCAGCCGCGATGGCTGTTCGTCCGCGTCGAAAGCGACAAGGGCGCGGTCGGCTGGGGCGAGGCGAGCCTGGAAGGCCATGCCGAGGCCGTGGACGGCGCGTTCGAGGCGCTTCGCGACCGCTTCATCGGCCACGATCCGTACCGTATCGAGGATATCTGGCAGGTTGCCTACCGCGGCGGGTTCTACCGCGGCGGGCCGGTGTTGATGTCGGCGCTCGCCGGTCTCGAGCAGGCGCTTTGGGATCTCAAGGGCCGCGCGCTCGGCCTCCCGGTCTGGGAGATGCTCGGCGGCAAGCTGCGCGACAAGATCCGCGCTTACGCCTGGATCGGCGGCGACCGTCCCGACGAGATCGAGAGTGCTGCGAGTGCGCGCAAGGACCAGGGCTTCTCCGCGGTCAAGATGAATGCGACGGCCGAACTCGACTGGATCGGCACGCCGCGGCTGTTCGATGAGGTCATTGCGCGGGTCCAGGCTGCACAAAGCGTGGGCATGGACGTCGGACTCGACTTCCACGGCCGCGTCCATCGCCCGATGGCCAAGCAACTCGCCAAGGCATTGGAGCCGCTTGGGCTCCTATTCATCGAAGAGCCTTTGCTGTCGGAAAATCACGAGGGCCTGGCGCAGATCGCAAACATGACCTCGACGCCGATCGCGCTGGGCGAACGGCTCTACTCGCGCTGGGACTTCAAGCCTTTCTTTGAGAGCGGCGCCGTCGACATCATCCAGCCCGACCTCAGTCACGCCGGCGGAATCCTCGAGTGCCGCAAGATCGCGGCCATGGCCGAGGCTTACGACATTGCGGTCGCGCCGCATTGCCCGCTCGGCCCGCTCGCGCTTGCCGCCTGCTTGCAGCTCGCTGCCTGCGCGCCGAACGTCGCGATTCAGGAGATGAGCCTTGGCATTCATTATAATGTCGGTGCCGACCTGTTCAGCTACTGCAGCGACAAGGCGGAGCTAACGCCGCAGGGTGGTTATCTCACTATACCGACCGGCGAGGGGCTTGGCGTAACCATCGATGAAGATGTGGTCCGCGAATCGCACAAGGACCGTCATCGCTGGCGCAACCCCGTGTGGCGCCACGAGGACGGCAGCTTCGCGGAATGGTGATGCGCCGCTAGGGCGTGCGTCACGCAGCCTTGCGGCGCTTGCGCTCGTAAGGAATGGCGTCGAGCTGCGCGCGAATGCGCTCGAGCTCCGGATCGGCCTCAACCGCGCCGCTGTAGCGCGCCTCGCAATCCGCCTCTTCGGCGGTCAGCTCACGCAGGTAGGTGATCGATAGTCGGCGGCCGAAGATATCGTCGCCCTTGAGCTTCAGCTCGGGCTCGGCTTCGTCGGGCAGGCTGTCGCGAACCGCGATCAGAGTATTGATGAGCTGGTCCAGCGAGGTGTAGTCGCTGATTTCGACAAAGTCTTTGACGCGTCTCGCCATTACCCTCTCCCCGATCCGCCGGGTGAATTACCGCGACCGGGAATCCCGGCGCAATCACTAATCTGTATTTATCCCCAGGGAAGTTGCCCGACCGTGAATGTTTTAGTCTGCTGAGGTTTATGTCGTGACCGAAACCGACCTGCTCATATTGCGCCACGGCGCCCTCGAACTTGCACTCAGCCCTACGGTCGGCGGCGCCGTCGCCGGACTTCATTGGATTGCGGAAGGGCGCGTGCCGATCATGCGCGAAAGTCCGGATCCCCTTGCCGATGTACTCGGGGCCGCAAGCTTCCCGCTCGTGCCTTACGTCAACCGCATCCGCGGCGGCGAGTTCGCGTTTCGCGGACGGACCGTTCGCATCGCCCCCAACATGGCCGGGGACCCAAGCCCGCTCCACGGACAGGGCTGGCTGGCGCCGTGGCGGGTCGAAAGCGCGGGTGAGGCGGAGGCGGTGCTGTCCTTCCGCCACGCCGCCGGCGAATGGCCGTGGGACTATGAAGCGCGGCAGTATTTCCAGCTCGACGAGGGCGGCGTCAGCCTCGGCCTGACCTGCCGCAACCTCTCCGACGACCCGATGCCCTGCGGCCTCGGACAGCACCCCTATTTCCCGTGCGGTCCACGGACCCGAATCGCGACGTCGGTCGATCACGTATGGACGATCGACGAGGATGTGCTGCCGGTGGACAAGGTGCCGGCCAGCGGTCGCTTCGATCTGACGGACCGGCTCGCTTGTGGCCAGGATCTTGATCACGGCTTCGGCGGGTGGGGCGGGTCGGCAATCCTTTCGGATCGTGAGTGGCCGTTTGAGGTCGCGATGAGCTCGCCTACAGCGCGCTTTTTCCAGCTCTATTCCCCCGCCAAGGGGGGCATTTTCGTTGCCGAGCCGGTGACCCACGCCAACGCTGCCCTCAATGCGCCCGAAGCGGAATGGCCCGAGCTGGGGATGCAGGTGCTCGACCCCGGCGAGGAGATGCGGCTCGACATGCGGATCGATGTTTGGGCGGTTGAGCGGCGCGGTTGAACCGCGCGAAACCCGCCTCTATAGCGCCCTCTCCAAGCCGCAGCCGGAGACGTGGGTGAGTGGCTGAAACCAGCGGTTTGCTAAACCGCCGTACGGGGTTTACTCGTACCGAGGGTTCGAATCCCTCCGTCTCCGCCAAGCGCCGCTGTGACCCAAGACAGACAATCGGCGGCCTTTGCCGATCTGGTCAGGAGGCCGGCCCAGCGCTCGCGGCGGTGACGCTGTGCAGTGCCAGCTTGAAGCGAAGGACGCTGTTGGCCGGGATCGGCCCGGTCACGCGGTCACCATAGCCAAGTGCCGGCGGTATCCAGACGATCCATTCATCGCCCGGGCGCATCAGCTGCAACGCCTCCGTGAACCCGGGGACGAAACCGTCGATCGGCCCCGTCAGCGGCGTGCCCCGCTCGTAGCTGCTGTCGAAAATTACGCCCGTCACCAGTTGACCTTCATAGTCGAAAGTAACGGTGTCGCTGCCGCCGGGGCGCGGGCCGGTTGCGGGTCCCGAACGAACGATGAAATATTGGAGCCCGCTGGGCGTCGTCACGACATTCTTTGCGGCGGCGTTGCGCACGAGGAAGTCAGTGCCCGGCGCGGTTGCCGGAGGAACTGGGACGGCCGGCAGTGTCGCGCAGGCCGCAGCTAGCAGGGAGAGCAAAAGCGGAAGGATCAGTCTGGTCATGGCATCCGTCTAGCGAAGTGGAGAGAAATGGAAAAGGCGCGACGCGTTGAATGGACGACCTAGCTCACGAAAGCGAGCCCACCCGGGAGCGTAACCGCTGCTCGATCGGCGGGCCGTCGGTATGCAAATAGGTCTCCTGGAAACCCGCGATTTCGGCAAGCCTTGCAAAATCGAGGATTTTCAACCGTCCGTGAGACGTCGAGACCAGCTTGTCGCTGCGCAACCGCTGCAAGGTGCGATTGATGTGCACCGCCGACATTCCGGTCGTGTCGGCCAAGTCCGCCTGGGTTAGCGGAAGGGTGAAGGATTCTTCTTCATCGACCAAACCGACCACGGCCAGCCGCACGCACAACTCGCAGAACAAGTGAGCGACCCTTTGCAGCGCAAAGCGCTGACCGACATTGAGCAGCCATTCGCGAAGCGTCGCTTCATCGACCAGGGTGCCCCACAACAGCGCACGCTCGATCCGGGGGAAGCGGTCCATCAGGTCGAGAATCTCTGCGGACGGAATCTTCACGATCACTGCGTCGGACAGCAGCCCGATGCTGTGATCCATTTTCTCAAACAGGAAGATCTGGATGTCGCACAGATCGCCAGGGAGCAGATAGGCGAGAATCTGGCGCCGTCCGTCTTCCAGATGCTTGTATCGGTAGGCCCACCCTTTGAGGATCAGGAAGACTGCCTCCGGCTGGCCGCCCTCGCGGATCAAGTCGCTTCCTTGAGAAAGCGCACGAGAGCTTCGACACAAATGCTGGAGCGCCGCAACCTCCGCCTCGTTCAGGGGAACGAACCTCCCCAACTTGCGGACCAGGGGATTGTCGCTTTGGGAGGGCTCAGCCGAAGCTGTCATCACGGCCGACTCGTAACATTTGGCGGGCCAGGCATCTGCGCGGACGCCGGCTGTCTCGAACAGAAGACCCCATTTCCGGACTTCCAATCTATTCCAGTCGGCTCAGCTATAACATGGATCTGGAATTGGACAGCTACAGCTTCGGTGATGCGAACGAAAGCAATTGTAGGTGCAGTTGCGGATACGCGCAGCGCTCGCGGCCGTCAGGCCGTTGGCAGCGTTGCTGAGACGCGTACGCATGTGCCGACAAGGTGCCGGCACATGCGTCGCACGTTAGAACTGGAAGCCGAAGCCCGCGTTCGCGCCGACCTTTTCGGCGCTATCGTAAGTCACGCCAACCTTAACGATCGCGTTTCCGTCCGTGAAGCGATGGGACCCGCCGATCGCGAAACCGGCCCGTCCACCGTAGGCGCCGACACCGCCGGAGATCATGCTGCGGCCGGGATCCATCGCTTGCGGAAGCGCTGCCGCCGCCAGGGCCGCAGATGTGCCGGCACGTGCATCGCGCCGATTTCGGCGAAGGTCGAAGTCCAGGTCGTCAAGCTGATCACTGAACAGATTGTCGGCGGCGATACGGTTCGACGTTTCCGTTGCGAGATTGCTGGTCAGCAATGAATCGCCGGCGATACGGTTCGTAGTTTCCGTTGCGAGATTGGTGGTCAGCAATGCGTCGCCGGCGATCCGAGCGTCCGTCTCCGCCGTCAGCGCGCCGCCCATCGTGGTGAGCTGACCCACGTTGACCGCGTCGGTGTCGTCGATTCCGGCCGCGACATTGACGATCCGGCGTTCGCCGCCGACCGTCCCGATGGAAACCGTGTCGGCCTGGTCGGCGACCGAGCCGACGCCAATGGCGACGCTGTTGGACGCCGTTGCCGTCGCCGAACGTCCAAGCGCGGTGCTGTCGTCGCCGCTCGCTTCGGCCGAATTGCCGAGCGCGGTGCTGCGCGCACCGGTGGCATCGGCTTCCCAGCCGACCGCCGTCGATCCGATCGCCGAGGCGTCGGACAAGGCGCCGAGCGAGGTCGAGTGGAAGCCCGATGAGTTGGATTGGTAGCCAAGCGCGGTGGCCTCTTCGTTCGAAGCAACGCTTTCGGTTCCGATGGCAGTCGAACGGTCGCCAGTCGCCAGGGATAGGGAGCCGATCGCTATCGAGTCGTCGGTTGCCGCCGTCGCCGCTGCGCCGACTGCAATCGAGCTGTTGCCGGCGGCCACGGCACTGATTCCGTTGGCAACGCTGTCGTCACCCGAAGCGGTGGCGCCCGCGCCATTGGCTGTCGAGCTAGTGCCCGTCGCAGTGGCGAGGAAGCCGGTCGCCGTGCTGTTGTCGCCCGAAGCGAGTGCAGCCTGGCCAATCGCCACAGCGACGAAGCCGGACGCCGTCGCTGTATGGCCAACAGCCACACTGCCGTCACCGCTCGCCGTCGCGTCATTTCCAACCGCGGTTGCGAAGTCGGCTGCTTCCGAGTCGGTGCCGCACTCGGTTCCTTCGAGCGCACTGTTATTGCACTCGGGCGTTGGGTCGGCGAGAGCCGGAGTCGCGCAAACGGCGGCAATTGCCAGCGCAATAGCGGACGTGGTCACCTTCATCGGCAGTCGGGTCATGATCATTTCCTTCATTGGAGGACGGCAGGCCACGAATGCTGATCTAAATACGCTCACCATTTAACGGCCGACGACTTCGCGGTGCAGCAAAACAATCATGATCCACGCAAGATTACGTCGATCGATGCCATTGAAGCACCCCAAGTAAAATCAGACATATTTGCGGCGTCCACGCTCAAAAATAACAATTGTGAATTCTGAGTGTGAGAATCCGGTGCCTAAGTCCTTGGCAGTTATCGGCGACTCGCTCGCTTGTGACCAAAGTTCTGCGGCGCCGTCTTTCAGGCAGCGTCGTCACGTTGTCAGACACATAAGGGAGAAGCGGCATGCCTCGTTCGAGTAGCGTCAAGATCGGCGCAGGAATTGCGCTATTGCTCGGTTCAGCGAGCCCGCTTTGGAGCTCGAGCCACCGCGAGGCCCCGTTCATCACCGAAATGCCCAAGGTCGACAACACGGACGTTTACGCTTTTAGGAGCTATGAGCCGGGCCGAGCGGGTTTCGTAACGCTGATGGCCAACTTCCAACCGCTGCAGGAGCCGGGCGGCGGACCCAATTATTTCACGATGGACGACGACGCCCTCTATGAGATCATGGTCGACAGCAATGGCGACGCAGTGGAGGATACGACCTTCCAGTTCCGCTTCGTCAATGGCCTGCGTGGGGGAACAGGCAGCGTTTTCGAAATCGGCGGTGTGAGACAGCCCGTCGCCGTGCGCCACACTGGCCAGGTCACCGAGACCAATGATGGCGACCTTGGGGAAACGGAGCGTTACACAGTTGTTCAGGTCAAGGGCGACCGACGCTCGGGAACTGCAACCAGAGTTACCGGAACCGATGGTACAGTGGGCTTCATCAAGCCGTTCGATAACGTCGGTAACAAGACCACCCCGGACTATCCCGGCTATTCCGATCAGTTCATCTACGACGTAGCAATTCCGAATTGCTCGGGCGGCGGACGCGTGTTCGTCGGCCAGCGCGAGGAAGGCTTCGCCGTCAATCTGGGGCCGATTTTCGACCTGGTGAACTTCATTCCGATCCAGGGCGAGAACGATTCGACCTACAGCAGCGGCGACGCATTCCCAGGCGGGATTACGCAAAGCAATGCCAATCAGGAACTCATCAACGCGTACAACGTGACGACGCTGGCGATCGAGGTTCCGATCGCCTGTCTCACCGGAAACGGCAATGGCGTTATCGGCGTGTGGGCGTCGGCCAGCCTTCCGCAATCGCGCCTGCTCAAACCGAACCCAACATACGAGGAACCTGCTAAGGAGGGCGGGTCCTTCGTTCAGGTTTCGCGTCTCGGAAACCCACTGGTCAACGAGCTTGTCATCGGACTTCCGCAAAAGGATCTGTTCAACGCGGCCAAGCCGACACAGGACGGACCACTTGCCATTTACGTCACCAATCCCACCTATCCGGAATATCTCAGCCGGCTGTTCAGGGACCCGGTCAACGCGACGCTGGGAACCAGTTTCTCGACGCTTGCGCCGACCAATTTCCCGCGCAACGATCTGGTGGCGACATTCCTGACGGGCATCGAGTCCCTTAATCAGCAGGCCTCGGTGACGCCTTCGGAAATGCTTCGCCTCAATACGGCGGTCAATCCGACGCCTCGGGACCGGCAACGGACTCTTGGTGTGGTTGCGGACGATCTGGCCGGCTTCCCCAACGGCCGGCGCCCAGGTGACGACGTGGTCGACATTGTCCTGCGCGTTGCGATGGGGCGCCTGTGTTATCCGATCCCAATCAACGGGACACCGACGCAGCTCGGGCTCTGCCAGCCCGAAGATGCGCCGACTGGACGGGTGGCCTACACCGATGGCGCGCCGACTAGGGCTACTACGTTGATGAACCGGTTCCCGTATCTGAACCCCGCGTTGCGTGGTTCTCCGCGGCCCCAGAACCAAC
Organism: Pseudomonadota bacterium; assembly: GCA_030856365.1. Lineage (GTDB taxonomy): Bacteria > Pseudomonadota > Alphaproteobacteria > Sphingomonadales > Sphingomonadaceae > Sphingomicrobium. The sequence continues at coordinate 8,901 of JALYPM010000179.1, read as the reverse complement.
CGTGATCGATCGGGCAGGAAACAGGCCGGGGCTCGTCCTCGGCCTGATCCTGCTGGCAGGGGCCTCGCTGGCCGGCTGCGGCCGGAACGATGACGGCGAGGCTCCTGGCCCCGATCTCTTCGCGGACAGGTCAGAAAAAGGACAGGAGGGGTTCGGCGATACTTTCGAGAAAGCATCTCGTGCCAGTCCGGAATCAGAGCCGATCGAGGTCGGCGAGGATGATCTTCCGCCGGTTTCCACGACGACCGAACCCGTCATCGTCGATTGAAATACCGCCCGCCGCAATGAGGCTCGCTAAACGCGTGTCTGAACGCAGACGGCAGCCGACATCCGCAATTCAGGCCGATTGGTCAGCGAGAAGCGCCTCGGCCGAAACCAAATGTCAGACTGGAAAAAGTCGTGTCGAACTCGACCTTCGGGTCGCCCGCGACCGGCTCTCCCCAAACGGTGTTGAGCAGCCATTGGCCGGACGCAGGGATCCGGAAGCTGGTCCGCCCCTGGCGGTCGGTTCGGGCCACCGCAACGGGTCGCGCGTCGTTGTCGAGATTGGTCAATTTCACCAACGCATTTGGAAGCGGACGCCCCTTGAACATGACCCGTATCGGAAGCGACCGCGAGTTTCCGAGCATGTACGGGCTGCGCTCCGGAACGATTTCGAGCTTCAATCCCAACGGGCGAGTTGCGACTGCATGACTTGCCGGGTTGCGTGCGCCGACCTCGATCAGTGCTTTCGCCCGGCGGCTGTACCGCTCGCGGCCAGGCTTGTTGGTCATGCGGGTCCGCTGCCGAGTCGACAGAACCAATGCCAAGCCTTCCTCTTTGGCGTAATCGTTGAAGCGGACGGCAGGCAGTTCCGACACCGAATAGGTCGTCTGCATCGCCAGCACATGCAACCCTGGGGACTGGAAGCGCGTAAGCAGGTCGGCCGACCCCTTGCTGCGCAGGTCGGCCCGAATGTCGCGAACGCCGCTCCGGGAGAAGTCACGCAGCAGGGGAATTCTGTCGGCGCCAAGGCCCCATCGCTCACGAGAGGCACCGTGACCAACCTGAAAGGTAAGCGCGAGGGGCGCATTGGGCTGCGCCTGAAATCGCTCTGGCTGGATCCAGAAGTCGTGCGCGATGGCCGGACTGGCGACGAGTGCGAACGCCAGCGCACCGAAACGAAATATCATAAACCCTCGTATGTCATTGGTTGGAAACAGGGTTGGGGCAAAGAACAAGGCGTGTCCAGTACAGTTGAAGAAAGCCTGCCCGTCGGCGGGCGAAATCGGATTGGACGCAGCTCCCGGATGCCACTTCTGCCCTTGTTGCTTACTTTTCTACTGCTACCTTCGCCGGCCCTTGCGCACGAAGGTACCGGGCTTGCGGGTGGGTTCATCGCGGGCTTCCTCCATCCGCTCTATGGCCTCGACCATATGTTGGCGATGGTCGCGGTCGGCCTGTGGGGAGCATTCCTCGGCAGGCCGTTGATCGTGCTGCTGCCGATCGTCTTTCCGGCAATGATGACCGTCGGCGGCGGCATCGGGATGCTAGGACTGTCGTTGCCGCTGGTAGAAGCGGGTATCGCGCTTTCGGTCGTGACGCTCGGAACGGCGATACTTCTCGCGGCTCGCGCGCCGGTGGCGGTCGCCGTGGCGATTGTTGCCGCTTTCGCGCTGTTTCATGGCTATGCGCACGGGACGGAGCTCCCGGTGGCCGCCGACCCCGTGGGATATAGCGCGGGGTTCGTGCTGTGCACCGGCCTTCTCCACGTCGCGGGGATCGGGCTCGGACTGCTGAAATCGACGCGGGCGGGGACATTCGTTTTGCGCGGCGGTGGCGGACTCATCGCTCTTGGCGGTCTGTGGTTCAGTTATGCGGCGCTTGCGTGAACGCCGGGATTTTTCCGATGGCGCTTTTGTGCGGCGCGACGGGACTCGCTTTGTCCCGGCTTCCCCGGTCGTCGGACGCTTGGCGAGGACTCGCCCTGCTGATTGCAAGCGCGCTGCTTGCTTCCATGCTGCCGATCTCCCAGCAATATGAAACTTTGGCTTTCACGGGCCTTTGGCTAAGCGTGGCCGCGACCGCGGCGTTCGCGATCTTTCCGCGCGTGCCGACGATGAGGCTGGAATTTCCTTTGGCGATCAACGCGGGGGTATGGGCTGGCGGGCTGGCGGCGGTTTCGAGCACCAAGGCCGGGTTGGCGCTGGCATTTCCGTTCGGCCTCGTGTTTATGCTTGGCCAATGGCTCGGCCGCAACGGCTACGGAGTCGCTGTTAAGGTGCTGGCAAGCTGGGTTATAGCCATTGCCATGCTTGCGTTTTTTGTAACGCTGATACCGACAGCAGGCTATGAAGCGGATCACATGGAGTGAAAATGACGAAGCGTGCCTGTAGCTTAGCCCTTTTGGCCTGCCTGTCCTCGGCGCCGGCCTATGGCCAGGTGATCGAGATCGACGATAGTGGAGCAGCGCGCACGTTCGACGGCCCGACAATCTTCTCGGGCACTGAAGCAGTCGGCATCGACCGTTCAAAAGCGACACCGAAGGTCTTGGTGAGCGCCGAAAATGTTTTCACATCCGCCGCTCGCGAGCATGGTCTGGAGCCCTCCTTGCTGCAGGCGGTCGCGTGGCAGGAATCGCGCGGGCGGATGGATGCCGTCAGCGTAAAGGGCGCCATCGGCATCATGCAACTGATGCCCGGTACCGCAGCCGAGCTTCGCGTGCGGCCGGACGATATGGTCGAAAACGTCCGGGGCGGAGCGCAGTACCTCCGGCGACAGCTCGATCGCTTTGGAAGCGTTCCGCTGGCACTTGCAGCTTACAACGCCGGGCCTGGCGCCGTCCTTCGGTACCGCGGAATTCCGCCCTACCGCGAGACTCGCGACTATGTCGCCAAGATCATGGCTCGCTGGCGCCCCGCGGCTCCGGCGGCAGCGACGGCCACGCCGACTCCACCACCTTCCATCCCTCCTTCCGTACTTGAGATATCCCAATGAAGCTTGGCCGACTCCTGACGCTGACCCTAGCCACGATCGCAGTGCCCGCTCACGCTCAATATGCTGCGCCCGATCCGGCCGGGTCGGGGCCGATCGTCGGCGCGGTGAATTGGCTTCAGGGCACGATGCTCGGCAATGTCGCCACCGCCGTCGCGGTCATCGCTGTGGCTGCCGTCGGGTTTTTGATGCTGACTGGCCGGATCAACTGGAAATATGGTGCCACCGTCGTGCTGGGGCTGTTCATCCTGTTCGGCGCCGCCTCGATCGTCGGCGGCATACGTTCGGTAGCGGGCGGCTGATCTTGGCCGGCGACCCACTCTTCAGGGCACTTGCCCGGCCGCAGATGGTTGCGGGGGTAACTTACCCCTTCTTCGTCCTGAACGGGATCATCGCGACGGAATTGTTCCTGATTTTCAAGAGCCTGTTCGCGCTGCTCCCGGCTATTTTGATCCATGCGCTCGGCTACGCCGCGCATCTTCGTGATCCGCACATCATGTCGCTTTGGCTGACGAAGTTGCGGCGCGTTCCGCGCGTGCCAAACCACAGCTTGTGGGGCGCGAATGTCTACCGCCCGTGAGCGCGCCGCCTCCCGCGAAAAACTGGTCGGCAGCCACCTGCCTTACCTTTCGCAAGTCGACGACCACACGATCGTCACCAGGGATGGCATGGCAATGCAGGTCATCCGTCTGGAGGGCTTGCCGTTCGAGACCATCGACGCAGCTCAGCTCGAAGCTCGCAAGGTGGCTCGCGACGCCATGCTCCAGGCGGTGGGATCGGCGCGCTTCGCGCTCATGCACCATGTCGTCCGGCGTTCGGTAGCGCCCGACCTCGAGGGTCAGTTCGGCGATCCGTTTAGCGAAGAGCTGGACCTCAAATGGCGCGCGCGGCTTGCCGATCGCAAGCTTTACATTAACGACCTTTATCTGACGGTCATCAGCCGCCCGCTGGTAGGACGCGCCCGTGCCGCCGATCGGTTGCTCGGCCTATTCACTGGGGACCGGCAGCAGACGGCGGACGTCAAGGTCGACCTTCGCGAACTCAACCGTGCGCGCGAAGCGCTGATGGCGTCGCTGGAATCCTATGGTCCGACTCTGCTTGCAAGCTACGAAGTTCCGTCAGGGCTGGCATCGGAGCCGCTGGAGTTTCTCGGCGCGCTGGTCAATGGCACGCATTCGCCGGCGCTGTTGCCGCAGGGCGAGTTGTCGGACGTGATCGCGCGCCGGCGGATCGGCTTCGGCGCCGACGCGATTGAGTTCGGCCCGCTCGACGGTCAGGGCACCGAGTTCGCGGCCATTTTGTCGATCAAGGATTATCCGGCCGAGACCGATGCCGGAATGCTGGATGACCTGTTCCGCCTCCCCGTCGAAATGGTGGTCTCGCAAAGTTTCGCGATCGTCGATCGCGGCCCCGCGCTCGACCGGATGGACCTCGCCTTGCGGAGGATGCGGTCCGCCGACGACGCGGCGGTTTCGCTCCGTTCCGAACTGTCCTCTGCAAAGGATGAAGTCGCGGCCGGACGCGCCCTTTTTGGCGAGCACCACCTGACAGTCATGCTCAAGGCCGCGAGCCTGGCGGAGCTCGACACGATCGTTGGCGAAGCGCAGGCCGTTCTTTCCGACTCCGGCTTCTTCGCGGTGCGCGAAGAGCTCGGTCTCGAAGGAGCCTTCTGGGCGCAGCTACCCGGCAATTTCAGTTACATCGCACGCCGCGCCCTCGTGTCTTCGGCCAATTTCGCGGGTTTCGCGAGCGCGCACAACTTCCCCATTGGAAAGCCGAACGGTAACTTCTGGGGCGACGCCGTAACTTTGTTCGAAACGACGTCCGCCGGTCCATATTTCTTCAACTTCCATCGCGGCGATCTGGGCAATTTCACCGTCATCGGACCGTCGGGGTCGGGCAAGACGGTCGTGCTTGGCTTCCTGCTTGCGCAAGCACGCCGCTATTCTCCGAAAATCATCTTCTTCGACAAAGATCGCGGCGCCGAGATCTTCCTTCGCGCCGTCGGCGGTGTCTACGACACGCTGCGGCCAGGAACCCCGACGCGATTGAACCCGCTTGCCTTGCCGGACAACCCGGGCAATCGGCGCTTCCTTAGCGACTGGGTCGCAACCCTTGCGACCGGGGACGGCCCGCCGCCGACGGTGGAGGAAGCCGACTGGATCGCAGACGCGGTTGACGCCTCATACGCGGGCCCCCCGGAGCACCGGCGCCTGCGCTATCTGGCGCAGCTGTTTCGTGGCCGCGGCCGCGCATCGGGCAACGACATAGCGGCGCGGCTTGCCCCCTGGCACTCGGGCGGGGAACATGCCTGGCTGTTCGACAATGAGGAGGACGGCCTCGAGCTTGAGGCGGAGACGATCGGCTTCGACATGACGGCGATCCTCGATCAGCCGGCGCTGCGTTCGCCGACCATGCTTTATCTGTTCCATCGCGTCGAGGAACGGCTCGACGGGAGGCCCACCATCATCGTCGTCGATGAAGGCTGGAAAGCACTCGACGACGAGGTGTTCGTCGCCCGCATCCGCGATTGGGAAAAGACCATTCGTAAGCGCGGCGGAATCGTCGGTTTCGCGACTCAATCGGCGTCCGACGCACTCAACAGCAAGATCGCGTCGGCCATCATCGAGCAGGCGGGAACGCAGATATTCATGGCCAATTCGTCGGCCCAGGCCGCGGACTATATCGACGGCTTCGGGCTGACCGCTCACGAATTTGAGCTCGTTCGTACCATTCCCGAAACCGCGCGCGCGTTTCTGGTCAAGCACGGCTCCGACAGCGTTGTGGTGCGACTCAATCTGGCGTCGGAACCCGATTTCCTGACCGTTCTTTCAGGGCGCGAACGGACCGTCCGCTTGCTCGACGACATTCGCGAGGATGTCGGCGATGCTCCGGACGCCTGGCTTCCACGCCTGCTGGCCGTCGCATGACCGGCAGTTTCTGCAACACCGATACCGGCGGGCGGTTTGCCGCGCAGCTGCTCGCAGACACAGATTGCCAGGCCTTCAATCTGGTCGAGCGCGGCTATACCGCGCTGTCCCAGCCGGGAAGCGCCGTTTCGACCGGCCTGACGGGCTTGATGGTAATCGCCGTCGCCGTCTTCGGTTACCGGCTGCTGTTCGGACATGGCATGGTGCTGCGTGACGCCACGCAATTGGTGATCAAGCTTGGTATCGTCCTGCTGATCGCGACGTCGTGGGAAAGCTGGCAGGCCCTCGCCTATCAGGGGCTTGCCCGGGCACCGACCGAAGTCGCCAACGAGCTGCTCGCGGCCATTGGGGCGCCGCCGCCGCTGGATAGTCTGCAAAGGGCCCTGGACGAAATAGCGCAGGCCAGTATCGGCTATCGCAGCCGTGCCGGCATCGCCTCGCCGCTGGTCGGCGGACCGGCCGCCGCGGCTGCGGTACTGAGCATCTCGGCGGTCGTTCTGACCCTGTTTAGCGTCGGAATTCTGGTTGCCACCCGCGTCGCGCTCGCGATCCTGCTCGCAATTGCCCCGGCCATGGCCGGCCTCATTCTATTCAACGGCACTCGCGGCATGGCGCAGGGCTGGCTCGGCGCGATGGCCGCAGCCGCGCTGGCGCCGCTCTTCATCCTGCTCGTCGCGGCGATCGAATTCGCCGTGCTTGCTCCGATGATAAGCCGCTTGCTCGCGGAGCAGGCTGCGGGGACGTTCAACAACACATCGGTGATGCCGATCGGCCTGGTCACCGTCGTTTTTGGGATCGCAACCGTGTTCGCTCTCAAGGCGGGCACCCGGATCGGCATCGGCATTCGCCTTCCGGGCCAGCGCGCAGCTGCCCCTGTCCAAGAGCGCGAAAGCGAAATTCGGACTTCGATCGAGCAGCGTCGAGCAGAAGCAATCTCGCAGCCGACGTCGCGCGTCGCCCAGGCACTGGAAGTGATCGCCCGCCGCGATGCGCCCGGGGCTGCCGCGGCAGGACGTGGGACGACTGCCAGCCCCGGCCGGGCGATGAGTAATGCGCGCGACGCTCAAGGGACGCGCGGAACAACCGACCAAACCACCAATGTGTTCGCGGCGAGGGCTAGGCCCGCACGAATGCGAAGCGCACCGCGCCGGTCACGTGCCGCCGCCCGGAGAGATGCATGAACGATATGTCCCCCGATGGTGTCGGAAACGCAGGCAGCCGCGAAGACTATTATGCGGCCGCGCGCAGTTGGGCCGACGGCAAGGCGAGCGCTTCGGCGCGTGAAACCCGCATTGCCTGGAGAGTGGCGGCCGCCGCTGGGACAGTCGCGCTCCTGCTTGCGCTCGCGCTGTTGCTGCTGGTGCCGCTCAAGACGGTTCAGCCTTATGTGCTGACCGTCGACCGCCAAAGCGGTGCCGTCGAGCCGATGACGTCGATTCAGGGCGGCACGCTTACCCAGAACGATGCGGTCATCAAAGCTCAGCTGGCCGGATATGTGATCGCCCGGGAAAGCTTCGATATGACCGATCTTGCCCAGCAATATCGCCGCGTCCAGATCATGTCGTCGGCTCCTGCGGGGCGCGCCTATGTCGCTTCGATGGCCGCGAATAATCCGGACAGCCCGCTCAATACGCTCAATCGCGGTGACACCGTCTCGATCAAGGTGCGAAGCGTATCGCTGATATCCGACGGGGCAGGGATGGTACGTTTCACGGCAAGCCGCTCGCCGCAGGGTGGGGGAACCGCGCAGGAAAGCCAGTATGTCGCGGCGATCAGCTTCGGCTTCAACGGCAAGCCGCTGCGCCAGGCGGACAGGTTCGACAACCCGCTCGGCTTTCAAGTGACGCGCTATCGGCGCGACGAAGAAGGATTTCAGTAATGAGGCGCGTATTGCCTTTCGCTTTGCTGCTGCTGGTCGCGGCACGCTTGCCCGAACCGGGTCTCGCCGATCCCCACATCCAGTCGGTTCTCTATCAGCCGGATGAGGTCGTTCGCCTGCAAGGTGCAATAGGCTGGCAAATCATGCTGGAATTCGGTTCGGATGAGCGGATCGAGAACGTCTCGATCGGCGATGCGACGGCGTGGCAGGTGACCCCGAACAAGCGCGCCCGCGCTCTTTTCCTCAAACCGCTGATGAAGAACGCCGCCACCAACATGACGGTCGTGACGGACCGGCGCCGCTACGCCTTCTCCCTTGAGACTACGCCTAGGCTTAGAACCACCCCGTGGATCGTGCGGTTCGAATATCCGCCCGAGATTGTCGCAGCCTATGAGGAGCCCCCGCCGCCGCCGCCGGTACAGCTGAACTTTCTCTATCGAATGGCCGGCGAACGAGACCTGCTCCCTGCGCGGGTGTGGGACGACGGTCAGATGACCTATCTCGAGTTTGCCGAGAACCAGGCCATTCCCGCGGTATTCTCCGGCGGGCCGAAGAGGGACGAGTCACTGGTCAACTCCTCGATGCGCGGACGGATTTTGGTCGTGCAGCAAACCAGCGGCCGTTTCACCTTACGTACCGGCGACAGGTTCGCGACGATCACTGCGGGGGCAGGGAAAGCGCGATGAGCGAAGAGATTCCAGTCAACCGCCCGCAAATCGCAGCGCCGCGGCGCCGCGCACCAATCGCCGCCGCCGTCGCGACGTCGGGAATGATCGGTCTTGGCGTGTTCTTCTGGCTCGCCGAAGCCCGTGCCGCGATGGAGGCTGGCGACTCGTTGCCGCCGCTGACGGCGAGCGCGACAACGCCGGAGCCAGCGCCCGCGGCAATGGCTGCTCAGCAAGCATCCCCGGCGCCGACACAGCCGGCTGCTCAGTCGTTCTTCATTCCGAACAGCGGCCCTGTGACGCTGATGCCGAGTACCCGCAGCCAACCCAGCGGATATGCAACGCCCTTCGCACCGACTGTCGCTCCGACCACCGTCGTGGACCGGCAGCGCGAGCGGCTGAATGCTCCGACGCTGGTCGTCGACTTCGCTCTTGCAGATACGCAGCGCTTGCT
>JALYPM010000157.1 GCA_030856365.1 Pseudomonadota bacterium | reverse complement strand
GCCTCCTCCCGCGCCGCTGCCGCCGCCGCGCTGGGACCCGCGCGACGCGCAGGAGCTTGCGGCCTTTATCCAGCAGGTCGGCGCCGAAGGGCTCGACCCCGCCGACTATGACGTCCGCGGCCTGGTCGACGCGCTCGCTTCGGGCAACGAAGCCGCTATCTCGGCAGCCGCGACCGACCGTTTCAACCGCGTCTCGGCCGATCTCGCGCTCGGCCATGTCCGCGGCGCCGCGCGCCAGGACTGGCACGTCACCGACAATGATCTCGATGAGGCGCGGCAGGACCTGCTGTTGCGCACCGCGCTTCAGCAGCACCGCGTCGGCGATGCGCTCACCGGCCTGCTCCCGATGCACCCGCAATATGCCCAGCTCAGGACCGCGCTCCAGGTCACGCCAAGGAGCGAGAGCGCCAAGATCAACCGCATCCGCCTCAACATGGACCGCTGGCGCTGGCTGCCGCGCGACCTCGGCGAGCGCTACATCATCGTCAACGTGCCGGCCTATACCGCCGCTTTGGTCGAGAATGGCGAGACCACCTCGCGCCACCGCGCGGTCGCCGGCGCGACCAAGACCCCGACGCCGCAATTCAGCACCACCGCCACCGGCGTGATCGTCAACCCGTGGTGGGAAATTCCCAAGAGCATCGAGCCCGAAGTGCGCGGCAAGGCCGGCTATGTCCCGGTCAAGGGCCAGGACGGCAAGGTCCAGCGCTGGCGCCAGCCTCCGGGCCCGCGCAACGCGCTCGGCCAAGTCAAGTTCGTGATGCCCAACCGCCACGTCATCTACCTGCACGACACTGCCGCCCGCGGCCTGTTCGACACCCGCGCCCGCGCCTACAGCCACGGCTGCATCCGCACCGAGCACATCATGAAGCTGGCGACCAAACTCGCCACCGACGGCAGCGCCGATTGGACTCCGGACAAGGTCAAGGCCGCGCTCGACAGCAGGAAGACGACCCAGATCGACTTCCCCGCCGCGCTGCCCGTCTATGTCGTCTACATGTCGTCGGCGGCCACCGTGGACGGCAAGATCGTCGACTATGCCGACATCTACAAGCGCGACGGCAAGGTCATCGCGGCCCTGCTCAACGACCGCCGGCCGCAGAACGCCAATAAGGCGGCAGCGAAGGTCATCGCCTCCCGCTAGGGGCACAGCTCGGGCGCTTTTCGCTGTCCTATTTGGATTTCGCCTGCTCCACGCTGGCGGATGAGCGATTCGCAACTCCGGCCGCCCGCGATCTCCATCCTCCGCGTCATCTGCGACAAGTGCCGCGCGGAGGGCGTCGCCGGAGACCCCGCCTTTGCGGCGATCCCGGACATCCTTTCCTTCGACCCCGTGCCGGTCCGTAGCCACGCCAACAACTGGACCGCCGAGCATCAGCGCGCCTTCATTGCAGCGCTGGCCATGACCGGCTCGGTCAACCAGGCGGCGCGCGCGATCGGCCGCTACTCGGGCGGCGCCGACCGGCTGCGCAAGGCCCGCGGCGGCCGCGCCTTTTCCGAAGCCTGGGATGTCGCGCTGGAGATCGCGCGCGACCGCGACCTGGCCGAGATGCACGCCAATCTGCGTGACTCCTCCCGGTCGCACGCCAGCGCCTCCGCCCGCGCCGCCGGCGACTCCAGTGCGATCGACAGCCCCCACGTCCGCCGCATCTACGGCGATGACTACGACCCCGACGAGTATCTCGAAGGCCATGCCGAGCTGGTCGACGCCCGCGGCACCATCCGCGACCGCCTGCTCCAGGCGCGCCGGCTCTACCTCGCGATCATCAGCAGCGATGCGGACAGCCGCGCCGCCTGGGAAGTGCTGTGCGGCCCGGTCGACTGGGACCTCGCCGAACGCCACCAGCCGCAGCCGAACGAGCCCTACGCCACCCCGAACCTGCGCAAGCCCGACATGCTGGTCGCCGCCGACAACGGCCTCCTCCCGGATCTCGTCGGCGGACCCGACCTGATGGAAGAGATCGAACGAGATCTCCAGGCCGAGGAAGCGGGGGCGGCGGCCAAGCGCGACAACAGAGGAGACCCAAGATGACCCCTGAGCAAATCCTCCGCGACCTGCTCGAAGGCGCCGCGACGATGGTGGAGCCGCCGCTCCTCAACGAGCGCAAGCTCGCCCGCTTCGCCTGGATTCAGAAGTCCACCGCCCAGTGGCGCGAAGCACTCCGGCAGATGGATGATCGCTGTATGGAAGCGATTTCGAAACTCGACGAAGAGGCCTTCGACCGGCTGTTCGAGGCCGAACAGGCAAAGGTCGCCGCGATCCGCGCGCAGCTGCAGGCAGTGGTGGATGAGGGCCGCTGGCCCCCCGAACTTCACTTCAACGCCATCTGACGCAGCGTCCCGGATGTAGCTGCATCAGTTCAACGCGACACCCTTCAAGCAATGCTCGCGATGCCAGCGCACGAACTGCGGATCGGGCTTATCCGCGGGGTTCTCTGGAAAGCGCGCGAGCCCACTCGCATTCAAAATCTTCCGAACGCCATCGACATCATTGATATGGTTCGACAGCAAAATCCGCTCGTCATCCGCCACGGACAGCAATCCGCGGTCGAACATCCAATGGACCGTCCCCGACAGCGCTAGGCCGTTTTGGACAACGTCCGGACCCTTGTCCTGAACCGATTTGATGTGCGCCGCTTCCACTTCGGCGCGCCCGCCGCCGTTGATGAATTGAAACCCTGTAAAGGCGCAGCGCCTGTCATAAGCCTTCAGCACGCGGCCCCTGAACACCCGATCCCGAACGGTTCGTTTGACGAGCATCTGCACGCGGTCCTGCTCGAACTCATATGGTGCGTGCTCCTCGGCGACCGTAGCCACAGCAACTTCGTCGTCGGAGCGCGGAAGCAGGGTTTCGCCTGTGACGACCCCCAGCCCAACGATCCGATTGAAATCCTCGTTCGGGATCGTGCGGACCGCCGACTGAGCGCGGCCGGACACTCGGCCCTGCTCATTAAGCACGCTCCGCTCAGGGTAATCACCGCCGGATTGGAACGCCACGTGGTGATCGAAGTCGAGGTAGGATGTCGGCTCGATGATCGCGAGGAACATGTCTGCATGACGGGGATCGGGCGTGATCCGCTCGACCTTACCGACCGCGTGATAGCCTTTGCGGCCAGCCTTCACCGGCTCCATAAAGATCACCCAGTCGCCGACCATCTGGCTGGCGCGAGAGAGATACGGCGCCGGGAATTGGTAGACCTCCCAAGGGCGGTCCTCGTAGCGAGAGTCTTCGCGGTAGAGGAAGATGCCTTTGGCCATGCCACAGGCTAACGAGGCTGAGTTCAATCGTCGATGGATGACAGCTCATTGCAGGTGTGCGAAATTGGGCACAGTACCCTTGTGAGACAGGGATTCACAATATGTACAGTATGTGTTAGTAAGCACACTCAGCATGGCAAATCCCTGGTTCAACGTACGCAAGGCAGCGCAGATTGCTGCATTCTTTGCGCGTGAAGAGGGCGGCGCGATCAACGTTCTAAAGCTTACTAAGCTCGTTTATCTCGCTGATCGCCGTAACATGGAAAAGTACGATGTGCCGATCTCTGGAGACAATTTCGTATCCATGGATCACGGTCCGGTAAACTCCATCACCTACAATTACATAAACGGGATGGAGGACCAGCGAGACAGCTGGGCGGAGTTTATTGCGGACCGGGCTGGCTACGAAGTCGGGCTGGTGAAATCAATTTCGGATGACGATCTCGATCAGCTAAGCCGTGCAGAGATAGATTCACTTAGGGAAGTCTGGGCCCATTTCGGGAAGATGGATCGATATCAAATTCGGGATTGGACTCACCATAACTGCCCCGAATGGGAGGATCCGCAGGGTTCGAGCGCGCCGATCGCTTTTGAGCGTGTCTTTGGCTTTTTAAACAAGTCCAATGCTCGCGAGCTGGCCGACCAAATAAGGTCCCAGCGCTTTGCAGACACAGTTTTCGCCACAGTTCCAGGTGAGCCTCGGGAAGCCGTTTTGGCCTAGCGGCCAAGGAAGGCTCTAAAGAATTTCAATACGAAGTTTGGAGTGTGGGCGGACTGCTCGATTCCGGCCGCAATCGCTTGCACAACCATTTCGGTCATCGGTCCCTTTTCAATGAAGACCCCCGACCTTGCCAAGCGAGTCAGCCTTTCCCCTAGCTCGATCCGCGCCGTCCCATAATGTGCGAAACTCGGAGAAGTGATGAACTCGTGTACTCCGGCTCCGATCTCACACGTTGGATCGTGATAGCGACCGTCTCTGATT
>JALYPM010000144.1 GCA_030856365.1 Pseudomonadota bacterium | reverse complement strand
ATCGGGCAGCGCGGGGCGGAAGCAGGCCGGATTCCGGCATTCCCGAAGGTTCACCGCCGTACCGCCGTTTCGCCGCTGCAAACCAGACCGAACCAGCCGATGCCGCCGTATTCCCGAACGGACATTTAGGAAGACTCGCCCATGTCAGCGAAGTGCTGGACCGAGCTGCCCCTTGTAGATGCACAGGAAGTCCTCGACCTCGTGCATTTCCAGAGGCTCCAATTCCGGCGGCAACTGATCTCGCCCGAGGGAGCCATCCGCTGCATCAAGCCCGAGAGCCCGAGAGCCGTCCCTGGTTCCGGCGTGCAGGTAGACGCGGGCCGGCAGCAGACGGAGCCAGAATCCGATCCGCAGAGCGGTATCGTATCTGGCCAGCGGACCAAAGCCCGATACCGAGCTGTCCTCGACGATCCGCAGCCAGGGCAACCGCAAGTAGTTTGTCATTTTCCTGCGCCTTGCGCGATCGGGGTCGGTCAGATAGTCTCGCACGCCGTTCCCGTGGCCGCGGGTTGGTGATCAGCGTGATCCCTCGCAATAGGAGCTTTGGCATGGACGCCCAGGCGCCCGCGGTCTTCCTGCGCTCGTTTGCCGGAATCGACGACCCGCGACGACACAACGTGCGGCACCGGTTCACCGACATCCTCGGCATCGCCGTCCTGGCCGTCATGTGCCGCGCCGACGACTGGGACGAGGTCGTCATCTATGGCCGGGCCAACCGGGCGTGGCTGGCGACGTTCCTCGAGTTGCCCAACGGCATCCCCTCGGTCGACACCTTCGCCCGGCTCTTCGCCCGCCTGGACCCCGCCGCGTTCGAGCGCGCGTTCGTCGATTGGACGGCTTCGCTGGCCGCGGCCAGCGACGGGCGGCTGGTCGCGATCGACGGCAAGGCGATGCGGCACAGCTTCGCCCACGGCTGGAACAAGCAGATGGTCCACCTGGTCAGCGCCTGGTGCGAACGCAACGACCTGGTGCTGGGGCAACTGGCGGTGGACGACAAGGGCAACGAGATCACCGCCGTGCCCAAGCTGCTGGCGATGCTGGACGTCCGCGGCGCGGTGGTCAGCATCGACGCGATGGGCTGCCAGCGGGAGATCGCCGCGCAGGTCGTGCGCCAGGGGGCCGACTACCTGCTGGCGCTGAAGGACAACCAGCCGACGCTGCACGCGCGGGTCCGCCGGGTGATGGACGACGTCGCGTTGGACCAGGCCAAGGGCATCGGCGACGCGTCGTCGTTCGACTACCACGAGCACGGCGAGGCGGGACACGGGCGCGTCGAGACGCGTCGGGTGTGGATCACCGACGACGTCGCGTGCCTGGGCCCGGTGGTGCTCGACGAGTGGGCCGGTCTGGGGAGCCTGGTGATGGTCGAACGCACGCGGCAGGACCTGGGCGACGCCCAGGGCCGCGTCACCACCGAGCGTCACTGCTACATCTCCAGCCTGCGCGGCTGTTCGGCCGAGCGGGCGGGCCGGCTGGTCCGCGGGCACTGGTCGGTCGAGAACCGGCTGCACTGGCGGCTGGACGTGTGCTTCGGCGAGGACGACAGCCGCCTCCGCAAGGACCACGGCGCCGAGAACATGTCGCGGCTGCGCCGCATTGTGTTGAACAAGCTGAAGACCGACCGCAGTCAGAAACGGATGAGCCTCAAGACCAAGCGTTACCGGTGCTCGCTGGACCGCCAATACCTGATCGACATGCTACAGCAATAAAGCTACATGCGGCCGCCCTGCTGCGAGGGGTGTGACGCACGATGTTGGTAGAAGCGAGCCGCGACCGTGCGGGAGCGATTTGCACCGTCTCCCGAAATCACTCGCTCACGCTCGCGGCTCGCCGCTGCCTACCTCCTCCGGTACACCCGTTGCGAGCCCGCCACGGGGCACCTGTCGTTCCCGGTCCAGGCGGGTCTTATCGGAAGCCGGTGCTCCTCCCGCGGAGAATTGGGATGACTTGACGACTAAAAACTTTCCCCGTCCTGCCCCATCTTCAGGAATCAGGATGAGCCAGCGGCGTCGTTGGTTCGTTGCAGGATGACTGGACTTTCCGGCCTGCCCGGCCCGCCCTACGATCACTGCTCAAGGCCGCAGGAAATCCGGAAAGGGCAACCTGCTCGCAAAACGAACTGAGCTGTCGCTGGAGACCTGCAAATGGCCTCAATTTGCTGTCGCTTCGCAAAAAAGAGCCCCTCCGCCCGCCGTAGCGTGACCCGCATCTGGGAATCGCTCGAGCTGCGCACCCTGTTC
>JALYPM010000114.1 GCA_030856365.1 Pseudomonadota bacterium | reverse complement strand
GAGGCTGAAAGCGGCCAGCGGTGCGAGCAGTCCAAGGCGGCGAAGTGCGGTCATTGCGGCGGTCCCCTGTCGTTTCGTCCCAGCGAAGTAGAGATGCCGGGCTCGCTGTTCAAGAAGCTGTTTTATGCGCGCAACACACGGCGCAGTCTGGCGGCTTACAATCTGCGGTTCCGCCGTTAGGGTCCACAGCCGACACGAAGGGGGTAGGATGCTCAGCGAATTTCGGGAATTTGTCAGCCGCGGCAATGTGCTCGACCTTGCGGTCGCGGTCATCATCGGAGCGGCGTTTGCGACGATTACGTCGAGCCTGACCGGTGATATCATCATGCCGATCGTCGGGGCCTTGTTCGGCGGGCTCGACTTTTCAAACTATTTCCTGCGCATCGGCGCGATCCCCGCCGATTTCCAGGGCAATGCGACCAGCTACGCCGACCTGAAACGCGCCGGCGTGGCGGTGATCGGCTGGGGGCAGTTCCTGACCGTCGTGCTCAACTTCGTGATCCTCGCCTTCGTCATCTTCCTGCTGGTGCGCAGCGCGAACCGGATGATCGGCCTGCGCGACGCGGATGCGAAGAAGAGCCCGACCGAAGTCGAGCTCCTCATGCAGATCCGCGACGAGCTCCGCCGCAAGGGCTGAGTCTTACTTGGGCTGTCCGCTGTAGCCGGCCGCCTTGCGCAGCGCATCGGCGTCCATGACATAGCCGTCGCTGACCACCGTGTTCACCCGACGCAGCGCCCCAAGGTCCGTGGACACGTCGCCATCGACCAGCACGAGGTCGGCTTCCTTCCCGACCGCGATGGAGCCGGTGCGGCCGTCGGCCTTGACGATCCTCGCCGGCATGATCGTCGCCGTCTGCAGCGCCTGCGCCGGAGTCATTCCCGCCTGCTGATAGATTTCCAGCTCGCGCACCAGCTCGATTCCCCAGCCGTCGGTGCCGGCGAGGATCGGGACCCCGGCCTGGTGGAGCTTGCCGACCAGCTGCACCATCTTGGCGTAGCTCTTGCGGTAATCGGCGCGCGTGTAGCCTTCGACCAGCGGGTAGCCGCCGGACCGGAAACCGCGGTCCAGCACCGGCGAGATGATCCCCATGTATGGCGCGTAAGCGGGCGCGGGCGTGCCGCCGTCCTGGGTCAGCATGCCTTCGAAGATCACGATCGTCGGGTCCACTACGGTCTTGCGCCGCGCGAGGTCGGCGATGAAGCCCTTCATCGGCTCGGCGTCGAGATCGACATCCTTGAAATATTTCGCAGGGCCTTCCATCCGCGCCCGCGTGTTCGACTTGTCGATCACCTCCTTGGGCATCGATTCCATGACCACGAAATTGAGATGCGTTAGCTCGTCATAACCGGCACGAACCGCTTCGCTTGGCTTCATTGTCGCGGGCACATGGCCGTGGACGAACAGCCCGAGCCGCTTCGCCTCGGCCGCTGCCGGCGCGATCCACGCCGGATTCATCGACGTGTAGAATTTCACGCCCCACAGGCCGGCGTCCTTGATCCGCCGGACTGTCGCGATAGCTTCGGCCTCGCTGCTCACGACTTCAGCCCCTTGTGCCGCCAGCGGGTCTTTCCTGTCGATGATTGCGGAGATGAAGGGCTCGCCCATCAGCAGCGCGCCCGACTTGCGCCGCTTGGTGGCATCCACGGCGCGATCAATCTCGGTACCGGGGCTGCGGAAGCTGGTGATGCCATTGGCCATGTTGGCAAGGACGTCCCAGTCGTCGCCGATGTGCATGTGGCTGTCCCAGATGCCGGGGACGAGCGTCTTGCCGCGCCCATCGATGGTCCGGGTGCCGGCGGGAACGGACATGGCGGCGAGCGGGCCGACCGCGGCGATCTTGCCGTCGCTGGTCAGCACCGACTGATTCTCGACGAACACGCCGCGATCGGCATCGAATAGGCGGACGTTCTCGAACAGCATCGGCGCCCGAGCGGCGGGCGTGAGGAAGCGCTCAGCGATCGTCTTCAGCTCGGCCGCGGTCGCGGCTTCCTGCGCGTCGCGCATCGCTTTGGTCGCGCCTTCATAACCGGCGGGAACGACCGAAATTCCGCCGACATCTCCAAAGTAGCGCTTGTTCTCGTCCAGCCAGACCGGGAGCGGCGAGGCGAGAATGCCCCTCAGCCAGGCAAGCTGCACCGTCTTGGCTCCGTTCGGGCCGTTGATCGACAGCGTCGGACCGAGGGCAAGGGTCGCCTTACCGCTAGGCAGTAGATCGACCCCGGGCGGTCCGGCCGCGACGAGGCGGTTGATCAGGGATTCGTTGGCAAGGCCGACGCCGCCCGCCGGCAGGTAGTGGCCCTTGGCGGGCGCGGTGCCGCTGTCGCTGGTGCTGGTCCAGCTCGCCTGGCCATCGTCGACGGCGAAAGTCTCGGCCGCGTCACCGCTTATCGTTACGCCGCGGATCGCCATTTTGGACGGCACACCATCGGATCCAAGCGTCACGACATGGTCGACTTCGCTGATCCACCCGCGCAGCTCCTGCGACCAACGATAGGCAAGCCGGCCGTCGGGCAGGCGCCAGCGCCACTGGTCGCCGTGCTTGCCCGCGTCCGACACCACGACATAGTGGTCGGCGTTCGCGGGAGGCTTCAGAAGCTGGTCCTTGGGCACCGGCTTGCTCGCCGGCGCCGAAGCCGGTGTCTGGTGCGATTGGACGGGCGACAGTGCCAGCGGCGCTGCAGCCGCAAGCAAGGTGGTGGCGATGATCAGACGCATGGAAGTTCCTCCCCAGTTGGAGGAGACAGTGGCAGTGGCAAGGCGGCAAGGCAATGATGCGCAAGTGGGGATGTGCGATGCTGCGCGCGGACAGATAAGTCCGAGGGATTCTGTTGCCCGGCTCCCTCGGAGGCCGCTGGATTCCCCTTCTGTTGCCCGGCGGGGTCCGACCGCGCTTTGTCTTTGTAACGTCTGACCGTTAGGCCGTCAGTTACGCAGCAATAGCAAGAGCCTCGTTATCGTTGGCACTTATGTGAATGAGCCGTCGCGGTGGTCTCATACCGATCGGCAGCCACGTCTTTACCGCACTCGTCGATCCTATTTCGCCCCCGTCAGCAACCCGCGCCCACGCGAGGGCTGGTGGTGGAGGCGCCGGGGTACTGCCCCCCGGGTCCGAAATGCTTATTTCACGTAACAGTCTACCGACATAGCCGGGTTGCCCCGGCACCAGGGGATATAGGGATTTTCGCCCCTCTCCACAAGGTTTGGACATTCCCGCGAGCCCTCGCCGCTAGCCTTAGCCGTCCCGCTGCTGTTATGAACCGCGCCAGCCATTATAATCGATGAGGGGCCTGAACGATGAAGACGCTTACCTTTGCATTGGTCGGAGCCGCCACGCTCGCCCTCGCCGCTTGCGGCGGCCGCGACGAGGATTCGGTCGAGAATCTCGATGCCAGCACCGGCGCCGAAGCCGAGCAGCTCAACACGCTCGCGGACGACGCCGCCAACCAGGCGGAAGCCGAAGCACTGGGCGTCCAGCAGGAGCAGCTCGAATCCGAAGCGCCGACCGCCAGCAGCGAAGCGGACAGCGGCGCCGCGGATGTCGAGCCGACCGAAGATCCGGACGAGAACGTCAGCGGAATGTAGTTGAGCCGCCTTCCGGAAGAAGATGGCCGCCGGACTTGCTCCGGCGGCCTTTTTCTTTGGCGCGGGCTGCCCTAGGCGCTGGGGCAATGGCCGACGCGGCAATCCCCGCAGCAACGCTGATCGTCGTGCGCGAGCGCCCCGCAGGCGCGCCCGAGTTGCTAATGGTCGAGCGGCCGGAGGGGATGGCGTTCGCCGGCGGCGCGCTGGTGTTCCCAGGCGGTCGGGTCGACGACGCCGATACGGAGTTCGCCCGCTCGCTCGGCCTCGGTGACAATGGTGCAGACCGCATCGCCGCCATGCGCGAGACGCTGGAGGAGACAGGAATTGCCGTCGGGCTCGATCCCCTGCCCTCGCCCGCAATAGCGCTGGAGCTTCAAAAGGCGCTACTCGACGGCGGCGGGTTCGCCAGCACGATCGGGAGCCGCGGCTTCCGGCTGGATGCAGGCGCGCTGACCGCCTTCGCCCGCTGGGTGCCCAAGTTTCATGCCACTCGGCGGTTCGACACCTTGTTCTTCATTGCCGCTGCTCCGGCCGGTGTCTGGCAGCCGCATGCCGCACCGGGCGAGTGCGCCGCCGCCTTCTGGGTCAGCGCCCAGGAGGTGCTGGAGCGCGACCGCGCGGGCACCGCCCGGCTGATCTTCCCGACGCGCCGCAATCTGGAACGGCTGGCCGAGCACGACACGATCGCCGGGATGATGGAGGACGCCGCTGCCCACCCGGTGGAGCCGATCACGCCGTGGGTCGAGGAGCTGGAAGGCGAGCGCTTCATCACCATTCCCGCAAATCTCGGCTATCCCGTCGTTCGGGAGAAGTTCGACGGTCTCTGGCGCGGCTGATGCTGCGCACGCTCGGCTGCCTTGTCCTGCTATTGCTGATCGGTGCCGCGGCCTATTGGTTCGGGCGCGATTATGTGGAGCGCCATCCGCAGGATTTCCCCTGGACCGAGTTGAAGCTGACCGACCCGGTCGGCCGCTTCACCGGGGGCAAGATCGCGGCGCTCGGGGACGAGCCCGCCGAATGCCGGGCGCTCCTGTCACGGGCAGGATTGCGCGACCTTCCCGCTCCTGCCGTCCGTGCCGGGGATCAATGCGGGTTCGAGGACGGCATGCGGCTGCGCACCGGCGGACCCCGCAAGATCGCTTTCCGGCCCGAGGCGGTAACCAGCTGCCCCGTCGCGGCAGCGCTGGTCCTGTGGGAGCAGCACGTTGTTCAGCCGGCGGCCGAGCGGCACTTCGGCAGCCGTGTTGCCGCCATGGACAATCTCGGCAGTTACAGCTGCCGGCGCATCTACGGCCGCTCCGAGGGCCGCTACAGCGAGCACAGCACCGCCGACGCGATCGACATCGCCGGCTTCCGACTGGAGGATGGAAGGCGGGTCAGCGTGCTCCGTGACTGGGAGGGCGACGGCGCAAGCGCGGCGTTCCTGATGGAGGTCCGCGACGGCGCCTGCGGCCTTTACGCGACGGTCCTGTCGCCCGACTATAATGCGGCCCACGCCGACCATCTGCACCTCGACCAGGCGGAGCGCGGCGCGATGGGCATGAGCCTGTGCCGCTAAATCACGGCGAATCGCAATCAGCCAAAGAAAAGGGGACCCGCGAAGCCGCGGATCCCCTTCGAGGCTTGCGCCGTCCGAAATCTATTTCAGATGGTTCGAAAGATGCTTGTTCATCTCGAACATGCTGACGCGGTCCTTGCCGCCGAAGACCGCCTTCAGCGTGTCGTCAGCGACGATTTCGCGCTTGTTCTGAGGGTTCTGCAGGTTGTTCTTGCGGATATAGTCCCACATCTTGGAAACGACTTGGCTGCGCGGAAGCGGGTCGTTGCCGGTGATCTTGGCAAGGTCCGCCGAAGGTTGAACCGGACGTGCGAGCCCGCCGCCAGCTTTCTTGCCAGTCCCCGTTGATTCTTTCGCCATTAGGCCCTCCTGTTGTTCTGCCCCTTCGTAGAGCGCAATCGCGGACGCATTGCAATGGCTCCCCTCTCTAGGCGGCCCAACTTTCCGGTGAACCGAATGGGACGACATGGTTGGCGGCGTCGTGGCCTATGTCTGCCCGGCCGCCGAACGGGATGCCGGCGCTGCGGCACCAATGCTC
>JALYPM010000110.1 GCA_030856365.1 Pseudomonadota bacterium | reverse complement strand
TGGTTACCGCCGTTCAGCATCTCGTCGCGCAGCCGATGCGCTCGACGGCCTCGGCGAGCTTCCTACTGATTAACAACCTGATCGGCCTGGGTATCGGTCCGACCCTGATCGGCGGTCTTTCGGAGCTTTTCAAGGAACGCTTCGGGACGGAAGCCCTGCGCTACGCGGCTGTCAGCGTGGTCGGCTTCTATGTCCTGGCCGCGGTCTTGATGTTCTTCGCGATCAGCCGCTTGAACCGCGACTGGGTCGAGGACGCACCCTCTGAGCCGAAGCGACTGCAATAAGAGGTGCGCCGGAAGCGAACGCATAGAAACCGACGGACTCGCGCGACGACGGCTTTCGTCGCAGATTCGCCGCGACACAGGGAGGCAAAATGACCGACGACTATTCGCCGCAGCCGATCGCCGGCTGGTTTACTCCGGCAGCGATTGCCTCGTTGCTGTTCATGGCGCTGGGCTGCATCATGTACCTGATGAACGTGCTGACTGACCCGGCGGCCTTGCCGATCGACCGTCGTGCCGCGATGGAGGCGCTGCCGACCTGGGTCGTGGCGGCTCAGGCCGTTGCGGTGTGGGTGGGGCTTGCCGGGACGGTGCTGCTGTTCCTGCGGCGCAAGGCCGCGGAGGCGCTGATGATGCTTTCGCTGGCGGCGGTACTGGTTTGGCTGGCGGGCCTGCTGCTAGTCAGCGGCGTTCGCGAGAATATGTCGGCCAACGATCTGCTTGTGGCAATCGTCGTCGCCGCGATCACTTGGACGATTTTCTGGTTCGCGCGCCACTCGCGGCTGCGCGGCTGGCTCCGCTAAAAGCCGGCGCCTTTTGCGGCAGGTCCGCCCGCGCCGTCCGGATTCGCGATTGTCTTCGGTTCGGCCGTGCCAGCGGACAAGGCTTCGGGGGCTTCGACGGTTCTGGGGTTGCTCGCGGCCGGCGCCAGGGCCGGAAGGGCAATCAGCATCGCGAGGCCAAGATCGGCCATGAGGCTGCGATGTGTCATCGCATGATACTCCTGTTCATTTCACGACGCCTTTCAGCGGCGCACCTTGCCAAAAGACGCGCTTCTGCCCGTCGAAGTTCCCAACATTACGAGGCCGTAACGGACGCGGACTGGCGGCTCCGCGTGGCTGCGGCTAGAAGCCGGGCGATGTCGACATTCACCATGGACACGGCGACTAGCCGTGCGACACCGTCACCCGTGCCGGGCAAGCGGATGACCGCCCCCGCCATCCGAGCGCGGAAGGCCGGCGGGACGACCGAGCGGCCGATTGTGATGTTGACGGCCTACACAATGCGGATGGCGCAATTGCTCGACCCGCATTGCGACGTGCTGCTGGTCGGCGACAGCCTGGCGCAGGTGATCTACGGATTGCCTTCGACGATTCCGGTCACTCTGGAGATGATGTGCGCCCATGGGGCAGCGGTGGTGCGGGGGAGCTGGCACTCGCTGGTCGCCGTCGACTTGCCGTTCGGAAGCTACGAGCAATCGCCCGAGCAGGCGTTCGCCAGTGCATCGCGGGTGATGAAGGAAACTGGTTGCGCGGCGGTCAAGCTGGAAGGCGGCGCGGCAATGGCGCCCACCGTGCAGTTCCTGACCGCGCGGGGAATCCCCGTCATCGGCCATGTCGGCCTGACGCCGCAGGCCGTGAACATGCTCGGCGGCTACGGCGCCCGCGGCCGCAGCGAGGCGGAAGCGGACAAGATTCTGGTAGACGCACAGGCCGTTTCCTCGGCCGGCGCATTCCTGATCGTGGTCGAGGGCGTGCTGGAAGACATCGCCACCAAGGTCACGCGCGCTGTCGAGGCGCCGATCATCGGCATCGGCGCCTCGGCGGAGTGTGACGGGCAGGTGCTGGTGACCGACGACATGCTAGGGATGTTCGAGCGCACGCCGCGCTTCGTGAAGCGCTATGACGATCTGGCAGCACGAATCGCGGCTGCGGCCGAGACCTATGCCACGGAAGTTCGCGAGCGCCGTTTCCCGACCGCGGACCAGATCTATCGCCCCAAGAACGCTTGAGTCGCGCCCCCTTTGCCTTTGTGCGCCGAGCCGCTAGACGGTGCGCCGCCAGCTTCCGTTCATCTGGGGTGGGGGAGGAAGCGGCGGTTCCTGAACACCCACCTGGATTGAGGCGATCTTGGCGTTAGCCCCGGACAGCAGCGAAAATTTTGCGCGTGAGGTCGACGAGAACCTGCGCCGCGACCAGGCGCGCGATTTCGCGCAGAAATATGGCCGCTGGCTGATCGTTGCCGCAGTGCTGCTCCTCGCCGCCGTCGGTGGCTGGCTTTACTGGCAGCACCGCCAGGATCAGCAGGCCCAGCGTCAATCCGAGGAATTGTCGCAGGTGTACGGCGACATCGCCCGCAACCAGATGCAGACGGTCCCGCCGCGGCTCCAAGCGCTCGGCCAATCGGACAATGACGTCATTCGCGCCTCGGCGCTGCTGACGGAAGCGGCGCTGGCGCTGGAGAAGAACGACCGCGCCACTGCGCTGAACCGCTTCAAGCAGATTTCCGGCGATGGCAGCCTGCCCCAGCCCTATCGCGACCTGGCGATTGTTCGCTCCACCACGCTCGAATTCGATACGTTGAAGCCGGAAGAGATCATCGCCCGGCTCCAGCCGCTCGCGCAGTCAGGCAAGCCGTGGTTTGGAAGCGCCGGCGAACTGACCGCGATGGCCTATCTTCGCCAAAACCAGCCTGAGCGGGCCGGCAAATTGTTCGCAGCGATCGCTGCTGACCCCCAGGTACCCGCGACCATGCGAAGCCGCGCCGTCCAGATCGCCGGAACGCTCGGCGTCGACGCGAGCGCCTCGCTTCCCGGCATCAGCCAGTAGGATCCTTTCACGATGAAGCTCAGTAACTTGAGGTTGGCAGTTATGTTGGCCGCGGCGGTCGCCGGTGGCGGTTGCGGCATCCTTAAAAAGGCCGCGCCGAAAACGCCCGTGCTTGGCGAGCGAGTCTCGGTGCTTGCATCGGAATTGGGTGTAGCAGTCGACCCTGCCACCGCCGCGCTTCCAGTGACCCTGCCGCAGCCGGTCGCCAATAGCGAATGGGCGCAGTCGGGCGGGAATGCGTCGAAGTCGATGGGCCATGTCGCGCTCGGCGCCAATATGAGCCGGATCTTCAGCCAGCAGGTCGGCGCGGGCGGGAGCCTCAGCGAACGCCTTGGCGGAACGCCGGTGGTGGCCGCAGGCCGCGTCTTCACGATCGATACCCGTTCGACCGTCCAGGCTTCCGACGGCGGTAGCGGAGCGCAGGTATGGCGGACGCAGTTCGGTACCGAGCGCGGAAATCAGTCATCGCTGTACGGCGGGGGAGTCGCTTACGGCGCCGGCCGCATCTATGCGACCAACGGGCTTGGGTTCGTCGCGGCCCTGGATGCACGCAACGGGGGCGTCATCTGGCAGGTCCGGCCGGGCGGCCCGCTGCGCGGCGCACCGACGATTGCCGGCGATACGCTCTACGTGATGAGCCAGGATAACCAGATCTATTCACTCAAGACTTCCGACGGGACCACCAATTGGTCCGAAGCTGCATCGCTCGAGATTGCCGGAGTATTCGGCTCGGCCGCTCCGGCCTTCGCTCAAGGGACGGTCGTCGCCGGCTTCTCGTCGGGTGAGCTCAACGCATATCGCTATGAGAACGGCCGGCTGGTGTGGCAGGACGCCCTCGCACCCACCGCCATTCGAACCAGCGTTTCGTCCCTTTCCGACATCGACGCCGATCCGGTGATCGATTCGGGTCAGGTCATCGCCGTCGGTCAGGGCGGGCGGATGGTCGGGGTGGACCTGATCAGCGGCCAGCGTCAGTGGGAGCTCAACATCGCGGGCATTTCGACGCCCTGGGTCGCGGGCGAGTGGGCATTCGTGGTCACCGACGATGCCAAGTTGATGGCGATCGCGCGGCGAACGGGCAAGGTGAAGTGGATCACCCAGCTGCCGGCGTTCGTGAAGGAAAAGTCCAAGCGGGGCCAGATCAGCTACTCCGGTCCGGTGCTGGCGGGGGGAAGGCTGTTTCTCACTTCGACCAGCGGAGCGTCGATAGCCGCGGATCCACAGACCGGCGCGGTGCTTGGTCAGACCGACATCGGCGAGCGGATAAGTCTGCCGCCGGTGGTCGCCAACTCAACCCTCTACATCCTCGACGACAAGGCGCGGCTGCACGCCTTCCGCTAGGGGAGTGGTGGTTCGCACCTCGCCATGAGCCAAGGCATCCGTTAGGGGCTTGGGCCATGCCATTGCCCACCGTCGCGATCGTCGGCCGCCCCAACGTCGGCAAATCGACGCTGTTCAACCGCCTTGTCGGCAAGCGCGTGGCGCTGGTCGACGATCAGCCAGGCGTCACCCGCGATCGTCGCGAGGGCGAGGGCAATCTGCTCGGCCTCGAGTTTCGCCTCTTCGACACCGCCGGTTATGAGGACGAAGACCCCGAAACCCTCCCGGGACGGATGCGCCAGCAGACCGAGGCCGCCGTTCGCGAAGCCGATGTTGCATTGTTTCTGATCGACGCGCGCGAGGGGCTCACTCCGGTCGACGAGGAGATCGGCCGCTGGCTCCGCGCTGGCGACACGCCGGTGGTGGTAGCTGCCAACAAGGCCGAAGGCCGAGGCGCCGAGGCCGGGCGGCTGGAGGCCTATGCGCTCGGTCTTGGCGATCCGATCGCGATCAGCGCCGAGCATGGCGAGGGTGTCGTGGACCTGTTCGAAGCGCTTCGCCCCCATGTGGAACGCGAGCAGGTTGAGGAAGAAGTTTTCGACGAAGACGATCCCGCGGCGCCCCTGAAGCTTGCCATCGTCGGCCGGCCGAATGCCGGCAAGTCGACCCTGGTCAACCGGATGCTTGGCGAGGAGCGGATGATCACGGGTCCGGAAGCCGGCATCACGCGCGATTCGATCACGCTGGAATGGGAATGGAATGGCCGGCCGGTGCGGCTGGTGGACACCGCCGGCCTGCGCAAGCGAGCGAAGATCGACGACAAGCTCGAGCGGCTGTCGGGTGCGGAGACGCGCCGGTCGATCGAACATGCCGAGATCGTGCTCCTGCTGCTCGATGCGACAAGAGGGCTGGAGGCACAGGACCTCCGGATCGCCGACCTTATCGTCGAGGAGGGCCGCGGGCTGATCATCGCGCTCAACAAATGGGACGTCGCCGACAATGCCTCGTCGCTGTTCAACGGGGTCAAAGCGGCGCTTCTGGAGGGTCTGTCGCAGCTCAAGGACGTGACGGTGATGACCATCTCGGCCAAGACCGGCAAGGGCATCGATCAGGTGCTGAAAGCCGCCTTCGAGCTTCGGGAGGCCTGGTCGCGGCGGGTGACCACGGGCGAGCTCAACCGCTGGTTCGAGCGCGCGGTCGAAGCCAATCCGCCGCCCGCACCCGGCGGCAAGCGCGTCAAGTTGCGCTACATTACCCAGGTCAAGAGCCGGCCGCCGACCTTCGTCATGTTCGGCACCCGCGCCGACCAGCTTCCCGAAAGCTATCGCCGCTACCTGCTCAACTCGATGCGCCGCGACCTCGGGTTCCAGGCGATTCCGCTGCGTCTGTCGATGCGCTCGCCCAAAAACCCGTTTCACGAGCGCTAAGGCAAATTTTACCCTTTCGGCTGTAGGAGTTCGACGGTGGGACCAAGCCCGAATTCCCAGGGGTCTGACAAGGATATCGCGAGTGAGTGAGGCCGGCCACGACATCGTCGACTGGGTGCATTTCGAGAAGAGCCGCGGTGAGCTGGGCCCCGGCTTCATCCGGATCCTCAGCTATTTCCGCGAGGATGGCGTCAAATCCGTCTCCCAGATCGAACAGGCGATGCGGCAGCAAAACACCGCCGCGCTGGTGCTCCCGGCGCATACGCTTAAGGGCGAGGCGCGCCAGTTCGGCGCGGAGCCGCTAGCCGAAATCGCCGAGCTAATCGAGACGACCGCGCGCTTCTGCATCGAGTCCCGCCGTTTTCCGGACGAGCTGGTTCCCGAAGTGGTGCAGTTGCGCCAGCTGTTCGAGCAGACGATCACCCTGTTCGATGAGGCGACCAACCCCCGCCTTTCCCGCGGCCCTGCTGGTCCGACTGGCGGCTTCGGCCGCAAGGTCGCAAACCAGGGCTTTGGCCGGCTCTAGGCCGCTGCGGTAGCCGGCGGCTGCGGCACCCGTTTGCGCATTGGCTGAAGCTCCATCCGCGCCGCGCTCCTCCATAGCCATTCGAGCGGACCGTAGTTGAAGCGGTCGAGCCAGGGCTTCGACCAGGCCAGCATCAGCAGCCACACCGGCGGCACCAGCAGCCACGCCTCGCCCCGCGACAGCCTGGCATAGAAATCGCCGGCGAAACCGTAGAATATCATCGTGCCGATGATCGTGCAGCCGATGTAGTTGCTGAACGCGGTCCGTCCGATCGCCGCGAACCGCTCCCGAAGCTTGCCGGGGTTGCGGAACAGCAGGATGAACAATGCCGCATAGCCAATTGCCGCCACCGGCCGGAACGGCGGCGACGCGATGCGACTGGCGAACATGAACTCAAGCGGCGCGAAATCGGCGCGCCACGCGATGAAAGCCAGCGTTGCATAGGCCGTGAACGCAATGCCGAGGCAGATCGCAGCGATCCCGCGATAGCTGTGGTCCTGCCATTCGCCGGTCAGGAAACCGGACTTGTAGCCGGCCATCCCCAGCAGCATCAGCGCCATCGTCTCGATCCACAGCGGACCAAGGTCCAGGGGGCAGCTCCAGGGGTCGGAGATCACAGCGTTGAAGCGCGTGGCGATGCTGCGATGCTCGGCCCGGTCCTGGGCGATCGTCGCGGCGTCAGGCTTCACGTCCTTGACCCGCTCGGCCCATCGCGCGCGCAACTCGGCCGGCGCATCCGGCGCCTGCGACTGGTGGTACTCCGCGGACTGCTGGCTGGAGGAAGTGATGCCGGGGACCGCGAATAGGACGAAGCCGAGAACCGAAAGCATCAGGAGCGTTTCGGCGCGAAG
This sequence comes from Pseudomonadota bacterium, assembly GCA_030856365.1. Lineage (GTDB taxonomy): Bacteria > Pseudomonadota > Alphaproteobacteria > Sphingomonadales > Sphingomonadaceae > Sphingomicrobium. Next base: position 2,676 of record JALYPM010000110.1, on the reverse strand, counting down.
CCTCCACAGCAGCGCCGCGACCATGCCGACGGCAGCATAATGGGTGAGGATATCGCCCCACCACAGCAAGGCGAAATGGAGGTAGCCGAGGGCGAGGAGGACGGCCATCCGCGGGTAGTGAGTTCGCCACCATGGGCGGCCGGAGCGGACCGCGCGATTGATGACCAGCAGCATCGACGCCCCGAACAGCATCGAGAACAGGCTGCGCATCTTGCCGTCGATCAGCAGGAAGTTAATCAGCCACATCAGCCTGTCGAACAGGCTTTCGAACCCGAACGCGGGGGGATAGAAATAGGCGATCTGAATCATCGCCATGCCGACGACGTTGACCGAGAAGATGCCCATCACCGCAATGCCGCGGATCACGTCGAGCGAGATCAGCCGGTCGGAAGGCGGGGACGTCGCAGCCACCGGTCAGGCGCCGGCGGGGACGTGTTCGGCCGGCGGCATCTTGCGCAGGGGCTGGACCTTCCCGCGGGCGAGGCTGCGCCACAGCCACTCGAGCGGACCATATTGAAAGCGGTCAAGCCAGGGCTTCGACCAGGCCAGCATCACTGCCCACATCGCCACGACCACGATCCACAGCTCCGCCCGGCCCATGGTGCCGAACAGACTGAAACCGTATCCGTAGAACAGGGTGGTCATGATCAGGCTGGTGCCGAGATAGTTGGTGAAGGCCGCTCGCCCGGTCGCGGCGATGCGCTCGACGAGGGCGCCGCCCTGCTGCGTCAGCAGGATGATCAGTGCCGCCACCGCCACCACCATCAGCGGCCGAAATGGAACCGTCGCGCCCATCACTATCCCGAACACCATCGGGACCGAGAAAGCCTCCCGCGCCACGACCCATGCGAGCAGTCCATAAGCGGGGATGCCGATGCCGAAGCCGATCAGCACGCTCTTGCGATAGGCGCGGCGGCTCCATCCGCCGGTCAAAAAGCCGGTCTTCAGCGCCGCCATGCCGAACAGGAAGTAACCGAGCGTCTCCCAGCCGAAGAGCAAGACGCCCTTGATCGGTGCCGTGGCATGGTGGGCCAACCGATCGGATAGGACCGCGCCGTAGCCGCCTTGTCCGTATATCCGCACCTGTTCAGCCAGCGCCTGGGGGGTCAGCGCGCCGAACTGCCGCTGCATCGCCTGCCATTCCCGGACCATGGCGGGATCGGCGCCGGGTGCTGCCGCCGCCTGGCTAAGCTCGAAGGTCGCGAAGGCAAGGCCGCTGAAGACGAGCAGTTGGACGACCAGCAACCCGATTCCCCAGCAGATCAGAGCGCGGGGGGAGAGTTTCCTGAACAGCCAGGCGACCATTCCGATCAGCGCGTAGCCGACGAGAATGTCGCCGAACCAGATTAGGTAGAGGTGGATGAGGCCGAACACGAGCAGCCAGACCATTCGCCGGAAGTGAAGGGAGGCGGGCGACTGGCCGCTGCCGCCGGCCTTCTCGATGACCAGCAGCATGCTCGCGCCGAACAGGAAGGAGAACAGGCCGCGCATCTTGCCGTCGACGAAAATGAAACTGAACAGCCAGGAAACGAAGTCGGCCTGACTCACAGCGCCCGTCGCAAGCGGGTTCATATAGGCTTGGAACGGCATCGCGAAGGCGACGATGTTCATCGCCAATATGCCCATCACGGCCACGCCGCGCACGATATCGAGCGTTTGGATGCGCGGATTGCTGACGCTTGCCGGTAATGTCGCCATGGGAGCCCCCTCGCTCCAGAGGGGTGCTATACCTAGCTAATACGGCTGTCCATCCGCATTTGGCGAACAGCCTTGCCGGCTCACTCCTCCGCGGGCTTCGACTGCAACTGGATATAGTTCTGCAGCCCCATGCGGCCGATCATCTCGAATTGGGTTTCGAGGAAGTCGATATGGCCTTCCTCGTCGGCGAGGATTTCGCGGGCGAGATCGCGGGTGACATAGTCGCGGACGCTCTCCGAATGAGCGATGAGTTCGCGATAGAGAAGCGCCCCCTCGAGCTCGGCCTCCATGTCGGCGCGGAGCACTTCCTCGACATTCTCGCCGATGCGCAGCCGGCCAAGCGCCTGGAGGTTGGGAAGGCCGTCGAGGAACAGGATGCGCTCGGTGATGCGGTCGGCATGCTTCATCTCGTCGATCGACTCGTGCCGCTCATATTCGGCGAGCCGCTTGACGCCCCAATTGTCGAGCATGCGGTAGTGCAGCCAATATTGATTGATCGCCGTGAGCTCAGCCTTGAGCGCCTCGTTCAGCAGTTCGATGACGCGTGTATCGCCCTTCATGGCCGACCTCCTTTTCAAGGAAGCGCCTACGCTCAATCCTGCGCTGAAGCTAGAAATAAATGGCGGAAAACTGCGATTTCTTTGCGAATGCGAGTCAGTCGCAAACGGAGATTAGGCAGCGATGCGATTCACGTGCCGCGCTTCTGCGTGGACTTCGTCGATGATTTCCTGCGCATAGGGAAGGCAGGTGCAGCATTGCGGTTCGCAGCCGAGCGCGGCGTAGGCGGACCTTGGGCAACGCGCGCCGCAGCTTGCGACGCCGCGGATCTCTTCCTCGCGAATGGCATTGCAGACGCACACGATCATGATTCGCGATGTAGAGCTATTGCGAGACGTTCGCAAGAGTTCCGAGCTTCGTCAGCGCGAGCCCGCGAAGCTATCTGGTGGCGCCTTAGATTGCCGCGTCGCCTGCGGCTCC
>JALYPM010000081.1 GCA_030856365.1 Pseudomonadota bacterium | reverse complement strand
TTGATGGTCCCCGTCAGGCTGTTCATTTCAGCGCCCCCACCAGATTCTTGAACGTGTCCCCGCGATCCTCGAAATCGCGGAACTGGTCGAACGACGCGCACGCCGGCGACAGCAGCACCGTATCACCCGCTTGCGCATCCGCAGCCGCCGCCTTCACTGCGGCCTCGAGTTTTCCACAATTTTTCACCGGCATGTGCGGGCTAAGCAGCCGCTCGAACAGCTCCGCCGCCTCGCCGATGGTGTAGGCCGAGCGGACGTTGCCGAAATGCGGCGCGCATTCGTCGAGATTGTCGGACTTAGCCTGCCCGCCGAGGATCCAGCGGATCGAGCTAAAAACGGCAATCGCCGGAGCAGTCGCGGTCGAATTGGTCGCCTTGCTGTCGTTTACGAATAGCACGCCGTCTTTGTCGGCCACGCGCTCCATCCGATGTGCTAGCCCTGGGAAGGTGCGAAGGCCGGCTTCGACAGCGGCATCGCCGAGCTTAAGCTCTCGTAAAACAGTAATCGCGCAAGCGGCGTTCTGCGCGTTATGCGGTCCTTGCAGTGCGGGCCAGTGTCGCTGGCGATCGAAGACTGTGTCAGCATCGATCCAGGCAATGTTCACATTGGGAACACCAGCGTTGAACTCCTCTCGAACCGGGCAGGGCTCAGTTACAACCGCGAGATGCAAGCCTTCGTTCTGCATCTGAAACAATCGCCATTTGGATCGTTCGTAGGCTTCGAAGCTCTCGTAGCGTTCGAGATGATCGGGGGTGACGTTCAGAAGCACAGCTACTTCGCAGTCCAGAGTCCGCGTCAGGTCGATCTGGTAACTCGAAAGCTCCAGCACATAGACACCGCCTTCAGGCAGCGGGTCCTGCGCAAGGATCGGCAATCCGATATTGCCGCCCATCGTCGCCGGGACGCCGGCGGTGTTGAGAATGTGGTGGACCAACGCGGTGGTCGTCGACTTGCCGTTGGTGCCGGTGATGCCGACCACTTTGTGCGGCGGCAGCTCGGGCCGGGCGCGGGCGAACAGCTCGATGTCGCCGATGATCTCGACGCCGGCAGCTCGCGCGCGCTCAGCGATCGGGTGGCGGTTGAGCGGCAGGCCCGGGGTGACGACGAGGCTGTCGAACCCGCTGAGGTCGGCGCTATCGAGGTCGGCGACCGAGGCGCCCGCGGGAGCAGCATCCCGCGCTTCTTCCTTGCCGTCCCACGCCGTCACCCGCGCTCCGCTCGCCAGCAGCGCCTCCACCGTCGCCAGTCCGGATCGCGCAAGGCCATAGACCGCGTAATGCTTGTCGGCGAAGGCCTTCGCCGTGATCACCTGAGCTTCAGCGTCGAAAGGCCTGCCAGCGCCAGCACGAAGGCGATGATCCAGAACCGGATGACGACCGTCGGCTCCGACCAGCCCTTGTGCTCGAAATGATGGTGGATCGGTGCCATCAGGAACACTCGCTTGCCGGTGCGCTTGTAGACCAGCACCTGGATCACGACCGACAGCGCCTCGATCACAAACAGGCCGCCGATGATCACCAGCACGAACTCGTGGTGGGTGGCGACTGCAACTGCGCCGAGCGCTCCGCCGAGCGCAAGGCTGCCGGTGTCGCCCATGAAGACCGCCGCCGGTGGCGCGTTGAACCACAGGAAGGCCAGCCCCGCCCCGACTACCGCCAGCAGAATCACCGTCAGGTCGCCGACGCCCAATATGTGCGGAATGCCGAGATAATCGGCGAAGCGCGCATTGCCGACGAGGTAGGCGATGAGCAGGAATGCCAGCGAGGCGATGATCACCGGCATGGTCGCCAGCCCGTCGAGCCCGTCGGTCAGGTTCACCGCATTGCCGAAGGCGACGATGACGAACGCGCCGAATGCGATGTACAGCCAGCCGAGGTCGAGCACCGGCCCCTGGACGAACGGCAAATACAGATAGCTGTTGCCCGCATCGACGATCATCCATGTCGCGATCCCGGCGATCAGGAATTCCAGAGCCAGCCGCATCTTGCCGGACAGGCCAGCGTGGTGCGCCTTCTTGACCTTGTCATAATCGTCGAGGAAGCCGATCGCGCCGAAGCCGATCGTCACCATCAGGCACGCCCAGACGTAGGGGTTGCGGAGGTCCATCCACAGCAGGGTCGAGACCGTCACGCAGATCAGGATCAGCAGCCCGCCCATGGTCGGAGTGCCGCGCTTGGCGAGGTGCGTCTGCGGCCCGTCGGCGCGGATCGGCTGGCCCTTGCCCTGCCGCTCGCGCAGGTAGGAGATGAACCAAGGGCCGAGCAGAAGCCCGATCAGCAGCGCCGTCGCCGTCGCTGCCCCGGCGCGGAAGCTGATGTAGCGGATGAGGTTGAGGACGCCGGGAAAATCCAGCTCCTGCGCGATCAGGTAGAGCATGGCTGGCTCCCTTTGACCCGCTCGACCAGCTTCGCAAGCCCCACGGAGTTCGACGCCTTGATCAGCACCGCGTCGCCCGGGCGAAGCAGCGCGAGCAAGGCGGCCGCGGCATCGTCGGCACCTTGGGCGCGGTGGACGCTGACGCCGCCGTCGAGCGCCCGTTCGAGCGCGTTCATTTCCTCGCCGACCAGGATCAACGCGTCGACCTGCGCGGCGGAGACCGCCGGCGCGAGCGCGGCGTGGAGTGAATCGCTGTGCGCGCCGAGCTCGCGCATCGGGCCGAGCACCGCAATGCGCCGCCCGGCCGAGGGCTCTTCGCCGAGGCTCTTCAGCGTCGCCGCCATCGACGCAGGATTGGCGTTATAACTTTCGTCGATCAGCAGAACCTCGCCGTCGGCGATGGCGATGCGATGGCGCTCGCCCCGGCCCTTGAGCCCGCCGAGATCGGCAAGGGCAAGCCCGGCCACCGCGATGTCGCCACCGACCGCTTCCACCGCGCCAAGCACCGCCAGCGCATTCGAGATCCAATGGTCGCCGCGCTGGGAAATGGTGAAGGTCAGCTCGCTGTCGAGCAGTGAGGCGGTCAGCAGGCTTCCGCCGCCGTCGGAGCGCACCGCGTGCAGCGCGTGGACGTCGGCGTCACCGCTGCCGAAGGTGACGATCTGCCCCGCATGCGGCCGCGCGGCCTTCACCAGCCGGTCGCGGTGCGGCGTGTTGTTGGGGATGATCGCGATGCCCTCGCGCACTAGCCCAAGGAAGATTTCGCCCTTGGCATCGGCGATCGCCTCCTCCGACCCCAAATTCTCGATGTGCGCGGGAGCAATGGCGGTGATCAGCGCGACATGGGGCCGGATCATTCGCGTGAGTGCGGCAATCTCGCCCGCGTTGTTCATGCCCAATTCGAGGACCGCAAATTCGGTCTCGCGCGGCATCCGCGCGAGGCTCAGCGGAACGCCGGTGTGATTATTGTAGCTCTTGACGGAGCGGTGCACGCCGCCCCGGCGCCAGCGAAGCAGCGCGGCATAGAGCGCTTCCTTGGTGCTGGTCTTGCCGACCGA
>JALYPM010000078.1 GCA_030856365.1 Pseudomonadota bacterium | reverse complement strand
GTTGCAGCGGTGGTCGGCGGCGCCAAGGTGTCGAGCAAGCTGGCGGTGCTCGGCCATCTGGTCGGCAAGGTCGATCATTTGATCATCGGCGGTGGCATGGCCAACACCTTCCTCGCCGCGCGCGGCGTGAACGTCGGCAAGTCGCTGTGCGAGCATGAGCTGACCGGCGAGGCGGAGGCGATCTTCGGCCAGGCGGAAACGGCCGGCTGCACGCTCCACTTGCCTTACGATGTGGTGGTGGCGAAGGAGTTCGCGGCCAACCCGCCGAGCCTGCGCATCTGCAATGTCCACGAAGTCTCGGCGGACGAGATGATCCTCGATGTTGGGCCGGCCGCGGTCGAGGCCCTCGGCGACGTGCTCAAGACCTGCCGCACCCTGGTGTGGAACGGGCCGCTGGGTGCCTTCGAAACCCCACCGTTCGACGCGGCGACCGTTGCGTTGGCGCAGATTGCGGCGGCGCTGACCAAGGACGGCGGACTGGTGTCCGTGGCCGGCGGCGGCGACACGGTCGCTGCGCTTAACCAGGCTGGAGTGGCGGCAGATTTCAGCTTTGTCTCGACGGCGGGCGGAGCGTTTCTGGAATGGATGGAAGGGCGCGTGCTTCCAGGAGTGGCCGCGCTTCAGCAGCAGCAGGGATAATGATGAACCAGACTGACATGATGGCGAAAATCGAGCGCGGCGACGGCTTCATCGCGGCGCTCGACCAGTCGGGCGGCTCTACGCCCAAGGCGCTCAAGGGCTACGGCGTCGAGGATGGCGCCTGGAGCAGCGACGAGGAGATGTTCGGCCTCATCCACCGGATGCGAACCCGGATCATCACGTCACCCTGCTTCGGCAGCGGCAAGGTAATCGGCGCGATCCTGTTCGAGCGGACTATGAACGCGACGGTCGCTGAAAAGCCGACGCCGCAGGCACTGATCGAGCGCGGGATCGTGCCGTTCATCAAGATCGACAAGGGGCTGGAGGCGGAAGAGGACGGCGTTCAGCGGATGAAGCCGATCTCCGACCTTGGTTCGCTGCTGGCCCGAGCAAAGGACCTTGGCGTTTTCGGGACCAAGGAGCGCTCAGTCATCAACCTCGCCAACGGTGATGGCATTGGTTTGATCGTGACCCAGCAGTTCGACCTTGCGGACGAGGTCTGCGCGCACGGCCTCGTCCCGATCATCGAGCCGGAGGTGAACATCAAGAGCCCCGAGCGCGCGGCAGCGGATCGCATCCTGCTCGCCGAATTGCTCGAGGCGCTGGATAGCGGCGGTGATGGGCCAAAGGTGATGCTGAAACTGTCACTGCCCGTCGAACCGAACCTCTTCCAGCCGCTGGTCGATCACCCGCGTGTGCTCCGCGTCGTTGCGCTGTCGGGCGGCTTTACCCGGGCCGAGGCTTGCGCAGAGCTGGCAAAGAATCCGGGCATGATCGCCAGCTTCAGCCGCGCCCTGCTCAGCGACCTTCGTCAGGACCAGAGCGACGAGGAGTTCGACCGCACGCTCGGCAGTGCGATCAACGACATACACGAGGCTTCGGTGGCGTGAGGTGATCGACGACGAATTCGATCCCGCGGACTTTCCGCCACCGCAGCGCAGCGAGCCGGCGAAACTGTACCTGATCTCCCCGCAGGAGGTTGGCGGCGGCTTTCCGGACCGACTGAAGGCGGCGGTCGGCGGCGGGCTCGTCGCGGCGTTCCAGCTGCGGGTCAAGGACGTCGACAGTCACGAACTGGCGCGGCTGGCGGAGCCGCTGCAGCGTATTTGCGGCGACACGGGCGTGGCCTTCATCGTTAACGACAGCATGACGTTGGCTAAGCGATTGGGCGCGGACGGGGTGCATCTGGGTCAGACCGACGGCGAGGTGCGCGAGGCGCGGGCGCTGCTCGGACCGGCAGCGCAGATCGGCGTGACTTGCCACGACAGCCGGCACCTCGCGATGGACGCGGGTGAGGCGGGTGCGGACTATGTCGCATTCGGTGCCTTTTATCCGACGACGACCAAGCCGAGCCATTACCGCCCGGACCCGGCGATCCTCAGTTGGTGGGCGTCGATTTTCGAGATCCCGTGCGTCGCGATCGGCGGCATCACGCCTGCCAATGCAGCGCCGCTGGTGGCGGCCGGCGCGGATTTCCTGGCCATGTGCCAGGCGGTGTGGGCCGCAGACGATCCAGCGGCCGCTGTCGCCGCGTTCGCTCCGGTGATGGGGTAGCCAGCAGCCTCTACCGAGGCTGCCGACCTGAGATCGTCCCGACTAGAACAGGACGACCAGGATGATGATGAGCAGAATGAGTCCGCCGATACCGATATACATTGTGTGGCTCCCTAATTTGGTTGCAGCAGGGTAACGACGCGGCGGCGGGCCGGTTCCTGTGGCTAACGCAACATTTGCCCGACCATCGATTTCAGCGTCCGCGCATCGTCCAGCGCGTGACTGTCAGTGTCGTTGTTGAAATAGGCCCACACAGGGCGCCCGGATCGCGCTGCTCACCGATCCAGTCGGTCCAGGACAGCAGGCCCTCGTCCGCGTAGGGGCCCCAATATTTGCCCTCGGCGCCATGAAAGCGGACATAGGCGATCGGCCCGACCGCTTATGCGCTCGCTGGCTGATCCCGGCATGTCGTGGACGCAGAAGGAAGCGCCGTAGCGCTCCGGCAGCGCAGTGATCGCGGACACGCACCAGCTGGGATCGCGGAACTCAAAGACGTTCGCAGGCCTTTGGGGGAAAAGATTTCGCGCCAATGCTTGTAGTTCCAGCCCGAGCAGCCGATGCGGATCGGGGCAGGGGCGGCTGCCGGGGGAAACGTTTGGCGGTTGCATCGTTGCACCACCAGAACAGTCGGCACCCGCCAAGGGTTGCTTTGCGGGTGTGGAGGAGGAGTGGGATGGGCAAGGCGCTGAGCGTCATCTCGACAGCGGTCATCACCGCGATCCTGACCAGCGCCTTCTGGGTTCTCTATTTTGGCATCTTCCGCACGCCAGGAAGCGAGCGGAAGGTCGAGACCGCCGGCCAGAAGACCACCATCGGCGCCGATGGCCAGGCGCCAGTCACCATCGCCGAAGGGGTGGTCGTGGGCCCTGCCGGCCTCGCCATCCCTGTCCAGGGGATCAAGGCCAAGGAGCTGGTCGATACCTATACCCAAGCGCGGGCCGGCGGCGCCCGCAGCCACGATGCGATCGACATCATGGCGGGGGAGGGGACGCCGGTACTGGCTACGGCCGACGGCGTCGTCGAGAAGCTCTTCTTCTCCCGAGGCGGAGGCGGGATTAGCGCCTATGTCCGCTCGCCCGACGGGCGCTGGAGCTATTATTACGCGCACCTGCAGGGCTATGCGCCCGGCCTTGCCGAGGGACAGCTGGTCAAGCGCGGCCAGGTGCTCGGCCGCGTCGGCTATACCGGCAATGCCAATCCGGCCGGGCCGCACCTCCATTTCGCGGTCAACCGGATGGAGCCGAGCTGGAAGTGGCACCAGGGCGCGCCGATCAATCCGTACCCTTTGCTTGCCGGGAAAGGGGTCAGGGGCTAAGGCCCGCGCCACCTCATTCCTTCCCAGCAAAGCAGGCGATCCATGAAGATCAGCGGCGTGGACATCCGTCCCGGCAACATTATCGAATATGAAGGCGGCATCTGGCGCGCGGTGAAAATTCAGCACACCCAGCCGGGCAAGGGCGGCGCCTACATGCAGGTCGAGCTCAAGAACCTCATCGACGGGCGCAAAAACAACGTCCGCTTCCGCTCGGCCGAGACGGTCGAGCGCGTCCGGCTCGACACCAAGGATTTTCAGTTCCTGTTCGCCGAGGCCGACATGCTGACCTTCATGGACAAGGAAAGCTACGAGCAGATCAGCCTGCCCAAGGACCTGCTCGGCGACGCCGCGGCCTTCCTTCAGGACGGCATGGACGTGGTGATGGAGCTTCACGAGGAGAAGCCGATTTCGGTCCAGCTGCCCGACACAATCGAAGCGGAGATCATCGAGGCGGACGCAGTGGTGAAGGGGCAGA
>JALYPM010000066.1 GCA_030856365.1 Pseudomonadota bacterium | reverse complement strand
ATTCTCGGGCGTAAGGGCAGTGGCAAGAGCGCTATCTTTATCCAGGCGCGGAACAAGGTTCGGTCAAACAAAAACAACGTCGTGGTCGACTTGGCGCCGGAAGGTTTTCAACTTATAAGTAATTGCTCACCCCCTCTTTCAGGCGGCTTTGATTACGGGGCCTGCGGCGAGGCAGGCGCGGATGGCGGCGAGGGCTGTGAGGCCTTGGAGGACGCCGGTGGCGATGACGGAGCAGATGGCGGCGTAAAGTGCGGCGCCCCAGGCCGAGCGGAAGCCGTTGGTCACTTTTCGGAAGATCACCGACGGCCGCAGCGCCCGTTCCGAGACGTTGTTGGTCGGCGGCACATCGCGGCGGGTGATGAACACGAACAGCTTGTCGCGGCATTTGGCGATGCCTTTGCGGAGCTTGCGGCCGGCCGGAGTGTCCGGTTGCACGGTCAGCAAGCGGGTCAGGCGGCCATCGAGATCGCGGCCGTAGGCCACGAGCGTGGCATCGGTCAGCCGATCCCGTCGTCGGCCAATGGCGAGCGCCCGCTTCAAGAGGAACTTAAAGCCCGGCGCGAAGGTCTTGTCGCCGGCGTCGATGGCATAGCGGGCATCGCGCCAAAGATGCGCCAGGCAGACTTGGTGCATGCGGCCGTGGCCGCTCTGGGCGGCGAGGCGATCGCTGATCCAGACTTGCGGTTTGACGCCGTTCAAGAAGTCGGTCGCCACCGCCGCGCCTCGGCTGGCCGCGATGCGGTGGCAAACGGCTGAGGCCGAAGCGAACACCCATTGCCAACAGGTGACGCCCTCGACGCGCGCCGAGGTCTCATCGCAGGCGATGACCGGTGCTGCCCGCACCTCGGCCTCGATGCGCACGGCTTCCGCCGCGAAGGGCTTGGCGGCGCGCGCCAGCATGTTGGCGATGGCGCCTTCGCTCAGCCGCAGCCCGAACAGGCCGTGGAAGAGTTCGACCAGGCGGGCGAAACTCACCATGTGGCGGGTGTGCAGATAGACCGCCAGCGCGACAATGCCGGGTCCGAACGGACTGCCGGGAGCCATGTCGGCGGGCGACGGGGCGACGACCCGCGCCCCGCAACACGGACACGCGCCACGGTGCAGGTTGACGCGGGTCGTGACCGGCTTGACCGGCGGCAGATCGATGTGATCGTAGGCATGCACATCGATCTGATCGGCAGCCGCGAGCCGATGCCCGCAGCCTGCGCAGGCCTCAGCAAGGACTTCGCGCACGTGGTCTGGATCGGAGCACAATTCACGGGCAACGCCGGGCCGGCCCGGACGCGGCTTCGGCGGCTGGTCCGGCCGGTTGGCCTTCTCTCCCCGGCTCGGCGGCAGCGAGGAGTTGTCCGGCGTCTTGGGCGGCACGCCAAGGCGCGCCTCCAGTTCGGCGATGCGGGCGTCGAGCCCGGCATTGCGCTCCACCAACAGGCGGTTCTGCTCGACGAGCCCCGAAATCAGCGCCATCAGCTCTTGCCGGCTCAGCGAATCAAGCGCCTCGGGAGTCATCCCGAGTTTGAATCAGCCCCTCAAACCGGCGTCAATGGCGCGCCTGCCATACCTTGAGGCCAAGGGGGGTGAGTAATTACAAACAATCTTCACCTCTCGTCACCTGAACATTATAACCTGAGAACCGAATGCGTAATTCAGACGCGGGCAGACGTTCCGAAAGCCGCACCTTCTCGCCGTTGTGTCCGATAACGATCTGATCGCCGCTGAAAACAATCCTATTTTCTTCCTGGGCAGAGGTTGTCTTTTCAAGAACCTCCCACGCATGAAGTATAAAGTCGGTTCCGCCCCGCGTGGTCAGGCGAAGCTCGCGGCCATATGCGTCCTTATACCCGAAAGCGCAAAAACCCATCCCCGTCCCAGAGCAGCTCGCAAGCTCGGGAAAGCCAAACTCGTTCCGAATTTCTTGATCTGAAGGGCTGTCGTTAGCGTCCGGGAGCACATAGAGCGCCTGCCACCCCGCCTCCAATAGATACCTCCGAGCGTCACGGTAAAGCATGTCCTGGCGTAGCTCGCCGAGCTCAGGCGCGGGGACGGCAGACGGCGCCGGAGAAGCCCCGACCATCGCCTCGGCAGCCTCAGACTCCTGCTCCTGTTGAGCAATTCGTGATGCCAATTGGGTGCATTGGTCGAGAAGCTCGACTGCCCTGCTCGAGCCGGTCAGATCAAACTGGACCGAGGTTCCCTCGAACGTCATCTTGAGAATTCTGCTGCCCTTAAA
>JALYPM010000063.1 GCA_030856365.1 Pseudomonadota bacterium | reverse complement strand
TTCACAGCCAGCCACCCCGTCGAAGAGGCACCCCTCCGGTGGGTTCAAGGTTCAGTTTCGTTCAAATGGATCGGAATCCCCCCGTGCCTTTTACGAGAAAGAGACCCGGATCATCTATATAAACTTGGATCATCCGCAGGTCATTGCTGCAAAAGGAGATGGCGAGACCGAAGACCCAACCTTCAAGAGGCTGAGTTATGAGATCGCTTTCACCGAATACGCAATAGGATTGGCTAAGGATTATGCCGACAACCACTACTACAGTGACTTTGATGAGCCTCTGTTCGACATACGAGATCGAATTGACAGGCTAGCTCGTCGCGCTTCGGAGGTGTTCAGGCCGGTTGTTTGAGCCTGTGGCGAAATCCGCATGCCGGTCTTTCACTCTAAGCGCTCGCGATCTGACGTGCCTATGTTTCAACGTCGTGGTGCCGCACAAACACGTCAGGATCTTGCCATTTTTGACCGCAAATTGACCGCTGTTCAGCTTTAGATTCGAACGCCAGTAGACAAACAAAGGATCGCGGAAGTCCGCCCAAAGCGACCCAAACCTTACCCAAGCGCGAGACAAGGGTTCGCGTGCTTTGAGCAGGACTCCCTGAGATTGCCTGTGGAAGGGCTGGTGCCGCTTAGGTGACTCGAACACCTGACCCCATCATTACGAATGATGTGCTCTACCAGCTGAGCTAAAGCGGCAATGCCCTGGAAAGGCGGCGCTTCCCCTATCAGCGCCCCCGCGACGCGGCAATAGGCCCGGACGTTCGCGGGCGGGCTTAACGTTATGCTTAACGCTTTGGTAATCCCGGGTGGGGCATCTCTCATCCACCGCAGTGTGGGGCGCCAGGGAATGGACGGTTATCGCGATCATCCGAGCGAGTTCGACTCGACTGCCGGCGAAGAGGCGGCGGCGAGCGACGTCCGTTTGACCATTGGATCGGACGAGCGGCGAATGCACGTCCGCGCGTATAACTACTGGGTCTCGCTGCTCGACGGACGGGATTTTCCCTCGATCGAGGATCTCGAGCCGGCAGACCTCTCAGACTTTGCTCCCAACAGCCTCCTCCTCGACTTTACAAGCGGCGGCGACGATCCGGCTACCGCCTACATCGGCGCCGCAATCCGCACCGAGTGCGGCCTCGCGGACGACATCGGTGCGATTTCCCAGGTCCCGAGCCGTTCGCTGCTGTCACGGCTGACCGATCACTATCTGCAAATCGTCGCCAACCGCGCGCCGGTCGGGTTCGAAGCCGAGTTTGAGAACCAGCGCGGCGAGCCGATTTGCTACCGCGGCATCCTGATGCCTTTTTCCTCCGACGAGGACACGATCGACTTCATCTATGGCGTGATCAGCTGGAAGCGCGCGGAGGCGGTCCCCGCGCAGCAACCGCTCGCGGCCTTGCTCCCGCCGCTGGCAGCGGAGCCCGTGCCGGAGCCCGAGGAGCTGGAGCGGGAACCGACCGACATGGACGCCGGCACGATCCTCCTCCCCGATCCCGAACATGCGAACATTCCGGAGGAGGCGCTCGAGCTGCCGCCGGAGCCCGACGCCGATGCGAGTTTGGCCGACCAGTTGTGGGCGGCGCGGGAGACCGCGGAAGCGGTCAAGTCGGCCGACCATCGCAGCCGTTTCGCCCTCTATCGTGCCCTTGCGCTGGCTTACGACTTCGCACTGGCTGCGGACGAGGATTCCGACACCTACGCCGAGCTGCTCGAGGATTCGGGCATGAGGGCGCAAGCGCGTGCGCCGATGACGCCGATCGTGAAGCTCGTGTTCGGCATCGATTATGACAAGGCGCGGCTGACGGAATTCGCGGCCGCCTTGTCCTATGCGCGCCGGCAGCAACTCGGGCGGGGCAGCTTTCTGCCCTTTGTCGAGGGCCAGCCGGGCGGGCTCAAGGCGCTGGTCGCCGCCGAGCGCCAGGCCCGCCGGCCCAACCGGACGGTGGACGACAAGGGCGAAGCGGCCCGCGCCAGGCTGCGCACTGCCCCGGCGCTCGATCTGCAGTCCGTCGGCGGCGAGGAGGAGTTCACCCTGGTAATCGCCCGCAGCACTGCCCACGGCGTCGAAGCCGTTGCCGTGGTCGCCGACGAGGCGCTGATCGAACGCGCCATCCGACGCGCCGCCGGCTAGAACCGCCGAAACAGCCCGGAGCCGCCTTGTCCCCGCCGATGCGCCGGGTCTATAGGCCCCGCCCAACGCGTGTTTAGGCGGAGCAATCATCTCATGACGGTCCATTCGCGCCTGGCCAAGCCTTTGGTCGAGGAGTTGCGTGCCGCGCTCACGGCAAACGCACTGCCGGGCGAGACGGCGGGTTTCGATCCGGCTCAGCAGGCGGAAGCGGCGGCGTTCGTCGCCGAAGCGGCCGCCGTTCGCCGGCAGGGAATCCCAATGATCTGCCTGGAATCGAGCGGCGGGGAAGCGGGACATCGGCGGATGCGGCTGACCATCGTCAACGATGACATGCCCTTCCTGGTCGACAGCGTCGCCGGAGCGATTGCGGGCCGGGGGCTCGCGGTCGAGCGTCTGCTCCACCCGATCGTGACCGTTACTCGCGACCAGAAAGGCGTGCTCAAGAAGATCGGTGAGGGCGCGCCGGAATCAATCATCTATGTCGAGCTGGAGCGCACGGAGGCACGCCAGCGCCAGGATCTGATACGCGAGCTGCAACAAGTCCTTGCCGACGTCCGTTCGGCCGTGACCGACTGGAAGCAGATGGTCCGTGAGATGGAGGCGGACGCCGTCGAACTCGAGAGCAAGGACAGCGAAAGCGCCGATCTCCTGCGCTGGCTCGCGGCCAACAACTTCACTTTGCTCGGCCATGCGGAAGTCGCTTCTAGCGGCAAGATCAGCAAGCCGCTGGGCATAATGCGCAACGACGTCGCGTTGTGGAACGAAGATGCGGCCCGCGCCGCGATCGCGCATCTCGATGCGAAGTCGCGCAATGTGCTGTTCCTCAAGGCCGATCGCGTGTCGCCCGTGCACCGGCGCGTGCCGCTCGACGTGGCGATGGTGCGGCGTTCCGACGGGCGACTCTCTCTCCACACCGGCCTGTGGACGAGCGCGGCGCTGCGCACTCCGGCCGAGGAAGTGCCGGTGCTCCGCAGCCGCCTTGCCAAGCTCGACAAGGAGCTCGGTTTCGCTCCTTCGAGCCACGGGGCGAAGGCCCTCGCCCACGCCATTTCGACACTCCCGCACGACTTGCTGATCTCCTTTTCCGAGGAAGAGGTACGCTCGGCGGCGTTGACGGCGATGAGCCTCGCGGATCGCCCGCGCCCGACGCTCCTGCTGCTGCCCGGTCCGCTGCGCCGGCACATTTACGCCTTCGTCTGGCTGCCGCGCGATGAACTAACGACCCCGCGGCGCAAGGCCATTGCGGCAATGCTTGAAACCGCGCTCAGCTCGCAGATCAACAGCTGGTCGGTCGAGCTTGGCGAAGGCGAGCTGGCGCTGGTTCGTTTCACCCTCCCCTTCGACTCGAGCTCGAAGCTGCCCGACCGTGCGGCGCTCGATGCGGCGCTGGTCGACATGGTCCGGGGCTGGGCGCCGGCGACGGAAGGGGAACTGGCCCAATTGGCAGGCGCCACCCGTGCAACCCGCCTGGCGCTTACTTACCTGAACGCGCTTCCGGAAGGGTATCGCTCCCGCACCACCCCGCGCGAAGGCGCGGAGGACATCCTGCGGCTGGCGGAACTGCGCGATGATTGCGAGCGCGGCGTGCGGCTGATCCGCCATGAAACCGACAAGCCGGCCCAACTTCACCTCAAGACCTATCGCCGCGGCGGATTGATCCCGCTGTCGGAAGCGGTTCCGGTACTGGAAAATTTCGGTTTCGAGGTTCTGGAGGAAATGCCGACGGCCCTAGGCGGCGGGGAGCTCGGCTACATCCACGATTTCCGTCTGGCGCTGCCGTGCGAGACCGATCTCGATTCGCTGATGGAGCGCGCTGCCCAGATCGAGAACGCGATTGCGGCGGTGCTTGGCGGCCAGAGCGAGAACGACGAATTCAATCAGCTAGTGCTGTTCGCCGGTCTTGGTACGCGCCGGGTCATCTGGCTGCGGGCCTGGTTCCGCTATCTCCGCCAGACGGGAAGTTCTTTCGGGCTGGTGACCGTCGTCGATGCGTTGCGGCGCGCGCCCAAGGCGACGGCAGCGCTCGTTGCACTGTTCATGGCCGCCCATGATCCTGCCGCGTCAAGGGGCCGTTCCGCCGAAATTGCAAAGCTTCGCGAGGACTTCGACGACGTGCTTGGCCGCGTCCGCAATATCGATGATGATCGTATCCTTCGCCGCCTGCGCTCGCTGGTGGACGCAATCCTGCGCACCAATGCGTTTTCCGCGGCGGCGGAAGAAGCGGTGGCCTTCAAGATCGACTCCAGCCTGGTTCCAGGATTGCCGAGGCCGGTGCCGTGGCGCGAAATCTGGGTCTACAGCCCAAGGGTGGAGGGCATCCATCTGCGCGGAGGCCCGATCGCCCGGGGTGGACTTCGCTGGTCCGACCGCCGCGACGACTTCCGTACCGAGGTGCTCGGCTTGATGAAGGCGCAGCTGGTCAAGAATGCAGTAATCGTTCCGACCGGAGCCAAGGGCGGTTTCTATCCAAAGCAGCTGCCGCCGCCGTCCAGCCGCGATGCGTGGCTCGCGGAAGGCACGGAAACCTACAAGATCTTCATTCGCTCGTTGCTGTCGATCACCGACAACATTGTCGATGAGAAGGTCGTCCCCCCGGACGATGTCGTCATCCACGACGGCGAGGACCCCTATTTCGTGGTCGCCGCCGACAAGGGCACCGCCACTTTCTCCGACACCGCCAATGCGATCGCGCTCGAGCGCGGATTCTGGCTCGGCGACGCTTTCGCCAGCGGCGGGTCCAACGGCTACGACCACAAGGCGATGGGGATCACCGCCCGCGGCGCCTGGATTTCGGTCCAGCGCCACTTCCTGGAAATGGGTGTCGATGTTCAATCGCAGCCGGTCCGTGTCGCGGGCTGCGGCGACATGTCCGGAGACGTGTTCGGCAACGGGATGCTGCTGTCGAAGGCGCTCAAGCTGGTCGCGGCCTTTGACCACCGCCACATCTTCCTCGACCCCAACCCCGACGCCGCGCGCAGCTGGGTCGAGCGCAAGCGATTGTTCGACCTCCCGCGCTCGAGTTGGGACGACTATGACCGCTCGCTGCTGTCGAAGGGCGGCGGCATCTATCCCCGCACCCAGAAGTCGATCTCGCTCAGCAAGGCGGAGCGCGAGCTTCTCGGCATCGAGACCGACACTATCGATCCTACGTCGCTGATCAACGCGATCCTAAAGGCCGACGTGGACCTCATGTGGTTCGGCGGCATCGGCACCTACATCAAGGGTTCGGCGCAATCGAACGTCGACGTTGGCGATCCCGCCAACGACGTGCTCCGGGTCAACGGCGAGGAAGTGCGGGCCAAGGTGATCGGCGAAGGCGCCAACCTCGCGATCACGCAGCCGGGCCGGATCGAGTTCGCGGAAAGCGGCGGCCGCATCAACACCGACTTCATCGACAATAGCGCGGGCGTCGACTGCTCGGACAATGAAGTGAACATCAAGATTCCGCTTAACCGTGAAATGCGGGAAGGCCGGCTGACGCTGACAAAGCGCAACGCGTTGCTGGCGCGGATGACGGACGAGGTTGCCGAGATCGTACTCGAGGACAACCGGCTGCAGAGCCTTGCCCTTTCCATTGCCGAAGCGGGCGGAGCGCGCGCGCTGCCAAGCCATGTCCGCACCATCGAAATGCTCGAATTGTCCGGGCGGCTGGACCGCAAGGTCGAAGGAATGGCCAGCAGCGACGAGCTATTGCGCCGCTACCAGGACGGCCGTGGCCTCAGCCGCCCCGAGCTGGCGGTGGTCCTGTCGATGTCCAAGCTGGCGCTCCAGCAGGCGGCGGAAGAGCTACGCCTTGCCGACGAGCCGCTGCTGGAGCCGCAGTTGATCGAGGCATTTCCGCGGCCGATGGGGCGCACCCATGGCGATGCCATCCGCGCTCACCGGCTGCGCCACGAGATCCTCGCCACCAAGGTCGCCAACCGGATCGTCAACCGGCTGGGCCCCAGCTTCGCTCTAGAGCTGACCGAAGAGGAAGGCGCTTCGCTGGGGCAAGTCGCTGCCGCTTTCCTGGTTGCCGAGCAGTTGCTTGGCCTGGACAAATTGTGGGACCAGATCGACGGCGCCAAGGTTCCGGAAAGCATCCGCATCGAGCTTTTCACCATCGCCGCCACCAGCGTTCGCGCGCATCTGTCCGACATTCTTCGAGCCGCCGGCGGGGAGACCCGCGTCAGTAGCATGCACGCCCTGTTCGAGCCGGGCCTCCGACAGATCGGATCGGCGGCGACGCGGCTTATCCGCACCGAAGTCCGCAACGAAGCCGCGCTTCGCCGCGACCGGCTGATCGCGCTCGGTGCAAGCGAAGACATCGTGCGTGGCCTCGTGCGGCTGTTCGAGCTTGATGGCGTGTTCGGTGTAGCCGCCCTCGCCGTCCGCCGCGGCGTCGACGAACTGGCGCTGACCAAGGCCTACACCCAACTTGGCGAAGCTCTCGGTCTCGATTGGGCGCAGCAGCAGGTCGCCCGCTTCGTTCCCAAGGACCAGTGGGAGCGCCTGCTTACCGCCGGACTCGCCCGCGACTTCGAGCAGCTCCGCATCGACTTCCTCTCCCGCACGCGCGCCAAGCAGCCAGACGAAGCAGTCGAAAACTGGATCACCGGCCAGCGCCAGCGGATCGAGCAGTTCCGGACGCTAGTCGCCCGCGCGCGCGCCGAGGGCAATGTCAGCGCTCCGATGCTAGCGCAGATCGCCAGCCAGGCTCGCATTTTGCTCGCCCGCTAATGCGGATCGCCTTCCTGGTTCCAGCGCCGAATTTTCCGGAACCCTGGCGGTGGGCGTTCGATGCCGAAGCGTCGGCGCTGGTCGCTGCCGGAGTTACGGTTGATCCAATTGCATGGACCGAAGCCGGCGACCTCCTCGGCTACGACCTCGTCCTTCCGCTGGTCACCTGGGGCTACCACCTGCGCTACGCGGAATGGCTCGCCTTCCTCGACCGCCTCGAGCGCGAGCGCATCCCGGTGGTCAACCCGCCGGCATTGCTGCGCTGGAACAGCGACAAGTCCTATCTCTTCGAACTTGCGCGCAAGGGCATCCCCGCCGTCCCAACGATGGCGGTGGAACGCTGCGATGAAACGCACCTGGACGAGGCGCGAACGCACTTCGCCAGCGACTGGCTGGTGATCAAACCGCCGGTGTCTGCGGGCGCAACCGGCACGTTCCGGATCGGTCCCGACGACCCGATCCCGGATGAGAGCCGCGGGCGAGCGGCGATTATCCAGCCGCTGATCCGGTCGATCGCCACCGCCGGCGAATATTCGCTGATCCTGTTTGATGGCGAATTCAGCCACGCGGTGGTCAAGCGCCCCGCACCGGGCGACTTCAGGGTCCAGCCGCATTTCGGTGGCGTAACGGAACCGTGCGCGGCGCCTTCCGGATCGGTCGAGCTAGCGCAAGCCGCGCTAGCGGCGGCCCCGGCCCAGGCCACTTACGCCCGCGTCGACATCATCCCTGACGACGAGGGGGTGCTGAAGATCATGGAGCTGGAGCTGGTCGAGCCTGCGCTGTTCCTCGACCATGCGCCGGACGGCGGCGCGGCCTTTGCCGCATCAATCCTGCGCGCCGCCGGCGCGGCGAAACAGCCATTGGCGCAGCGCTGAGGTCAGGTTCGCCGTCGGCCGGCTCTCGATCCGCTCGGCGTCGATTTCCGCGATCAGCGCATTCACCGGCACCGCGCGTGCAGCGGCGGCGCGCTCGAGCGACTCCCAGAACATCGGCTCCAGGCTGATCGACGTTTCATGGCCGGCGATCGTGACCGACCTCTTGACCGGCCGGCCGTAACCGTCCGCCATCAGTACATGTGCTGGCCGCCGTTGATCGACAGCGTCGATCCGGTGACAAAGCCCGCATTCTCGTCGACCAGGAACGCCACTCCGCGCGCAATTTCGTCGGCGCGCCCAAGCCGATTGACCGGGATGCGCGAGACGATCTTGCCGAGCACATCGTCCGGCACCGCTGCGACCATGTCGGTGTCGATGTAGCCGGGAGCGATTGCATTGACGGTCACGCCGCCGCGCGCGCCCTCCTGCGCCAGCGCCTTGGTGAAGCCGTGAATGCCCGACTTCGCCGCTGCGTAATTGACCTGGCCGTACTGCCCGGCCTGGCCGTTGATCGAGCCGATGTTCACGATCCGCCCATAACCGCGCGCCACCATGCCGTCCCAAACCGCCTTGGCCATGTTGAAGCAGCCGCCCAGATTGGTGTCGATCACTTCCTGCCACTTTTGGCGGTCCATCCGCTTCATCGTCGTGTCGCGCGTGATTCCGGCGTTATTGACCAGCACGTCGATCGGCCCGATTTCCGCTTCGACGCGAGCCACGCCCTCGACGCACGCCTGGTGGTCGGACACGTCCCAGCGAAAAGCCTTGATGCCGGTGCGGTCGGTGAAGGCGCTCGCGCGCTCCTCATTGCCGGCGTAATTCGCTGCAACGTTCATGCCCATGTCGCGAAGCGCCATGCTGATCGCCTCGCCGATTCCGCGCGTTCCGCCGGTTACGATCGCAACACGTGCCATGCCTGTCTCTCCCTGTTCTCCAGGGTCGGGCTTATGACTGCTGCAACCAGCCTGCAAGCTCGCGCCGCACCAGACGCTCCAGCATGGTCATCGCTTCGGGCGAGTCGTTGAGACAGTCGAGCGTCGCGAAACGCTCTCCGCCCGCAGCCATGAAAGTTTCGCGGCCGCGAATGCCGAGTTCCTCGATCGTTTCGACGCAATCGGCAATGAAGCCAGGTGCAGCAATGGCGACGCGTTTGACGCCTTGCGCCGGATAGGCCGCAAGCACCTTGTCGGTCGCCGGTTCGAGCCATTTCGCGCGCCCGAACCGCGACTGGAACGCAATTTCGGTTGCGATCCGCAGGCGCTCACCGAGCAGCCGCGCCGTCTTCTGGCAATGGCAGTGATAGGGATCGCCGAGCTCCAGCGTCCGCTGCGGCATTCCGTGGAAGCTCAGCAGCAGCCGGTCGGGCGTAAAATCTAGATTACTAAGTTGCCGCTCGATCGTCGCCTGCAGCGCGTCAATGTAGAGCGGGTCGTCGTGGAACGGCGGCAGTGTCCGCAGCGCCGGCTGCCACCGCATCCGCGCCAGGACGGCGAATACCGCATCGTTGGCCGTCGCCGTGGTTGCCGCGCAATATTGCGGATAGAGCGGCGCAATGAGGATTCGCGTGGCGCCGGCGGCCAACATCTTGTGCACCGCCTGTTCGATGCCCGGATTGCCGTAGCGCATCGCGTAATCGACCAGCGCGGCATCACCCATTTGCTCCCGCAATGCCCGCGTCTGTCGGAGGGTGATCGCCGCCAGCGGAGAACCGTCCTCCGTCCACACCTGCTTATAGGCGTGAGCGGATTTCGCTGGCCGAGTCCGCAGGATGATGCCGTGGAGGATCGGCAGCCACGCCAGCCGCGGAATTTCGATCACCCGCGGATCGCTCAGGAACTCAGCCAGATAGCGGCGCACCGCCGCCGCCTCGGGAGCGTCCGGAGTGCCGAGGTTGACGAGCAGGACTCCGATTCGCTCCAGCGGAATCTGCGGGTGGTCGGTTGGCCGGTCGGGCTGGGTCAAGCGTGCTCCGCGCGGATGGCGACCTTGTCGATCTTGCCTGTGCCGAGGCGCGGCAGCGGCTGTTCTGAAAGTACGATCCTCTCGGGCACCTTGAAGGCGGCGATTCGGCCTTCCAGGAACGCGCGAAGCCGTCCCTCGTCGAGTTGGCTGCCGGCGTTAACGTGGACGACCGCCACCGGCATTTCGCCCAGCCTTGCGCAAGGGATGCCGAACACCGCCGCTTCGGCAACATCGTCGCACGCGTAGAGCGCCGCCTCGACCTCGGCGCAGGCGATATTCTCGCCGCCGCGAATGATGATGTCCTTCTTGCGGTCGACGATGAACAGATAGCCGTCCTCGTCGAGGTAGCCGACATCGCCGGTGCGCAGGAAACCATCATCAGCAAACGCGGCAGCCGTCGCTTCCGGCGACCGCCAGTAACAGCTGATGTTGGCGGCCGAGCGGATGCCGACCTCACCCCGTTCGCCGGTAGGCAGATGGCGGTCGCCCTCACCCAGGATGGCAATCTCCACGAACGGCTTTTGCGCGCGGCCGGTGGAGTCCGGCTTCTCGGCATAATTGCCCCAGAAATTGCTGCAGCCGACCGCGTTGGTTTCGGTCAGGCCATAGCCGAGCGCCGGCTGGGAGTTGGGAAACTCCTTATTCAGCCGCTCGACATGGCTGACGGGGCGGGCGGCGCCCCCCGCTGCGATATCGGTCAGCGACGACAGGTCGTACGTGTCGCGGTCGGGATGCGTCATCAGCTCCAGGCTCATCGTCGGCACCCCGACGAAATAGCTGATCTTCTCCTGCTCGATCAGCCGCAGCGCCTCGCCCGCGTCCCACTTGGGCATGATCACCATGGCCCGGCTGACCACGAAGCTGTTCAGCATCACCGGTATCTCGCCGGTGACGTGGAACAGCGGGATGTTGAGCAATGTGCGCGGCGGCGAGCCGGGGGCGCGGCCCTCCGCCGTCAGCAGCCCGAGCAGCACCATCAGCCCGGTCGCATAGGCATATGTGGCCGTGGTCACCGCGCGGTGAGTGGACAGGGCGCCCTTCGAGTCGCCGGTCGATCCGGAGGTGAACAGGATTGTGGCATCGTCGTCCGGCACGACCCCGGGCAGATCGGCGTCGGTGCCGGCGCGAAGCAGCGGCTCAAGCGCTTGGTCGAGCAGCCGTTCCACCGGCAGCGTCACAACCTCCCCGCCGCCCAGCGCCAGCGCGTCCAGCCGCTTCGCGCGCGGTCCGTCGGCAACGATCAGCTTCGGTTCGGTCAGTGCGATGGCATGCTCCATCTCCGGCCCCTGCCACCAGCCGTTGAGAAGGGTCGCCACTCCGCCCGCCTTGAGAATCGCCATGTAGCAGATGATCCAGCTCGGGCAGTTGCGCATGGCGATGCCGACTCGGTCGCCCTTGGCCAGCCCCCGCGCCACCAGGGCCTTTGCCACCGTCTCGGAATGGCCGTCGAGATCGGCAAAGGTCAGCCGCTCGTCGCCGGCGATCACCGCTTCGGCGGCGGCATTGAGTGCGCAAAAGGTGCGGAAGAACATCGGCAGCGTCGGCGGAAAGTTCGTCACAATCGGTCGACCATGATCGTCCTGGCCGAGGACCAGGCGGCCGCCCGGACCCGTCACCTGGGCCAGCACCGCGTCGAATTTCCGGTCCAGTTCGCTCGGCATTCCCTCTCCTTTGCCTTTCCCGTTCACCACCTTATGAGGCGCTCATCCTAATGGGGAAGAGTTTTGGCAAGCAGCAACGCGTCCGACGCCATTGTCTGGAATGATCTGGGGCTCGATCCGGTTGCGCTCAGCCTCGGCGGATTCGAACTTCGCTGGTACAGCCTCGCCTATCTGGCCGGCATCTTCATCGGCTATTGGTATATGCTGAAGCTGATAAAGCAGCCCGGCGCGCCCCTCGCCCGCCGCCACGCCGACGATCTCGTCTTCTACGCCGCGCTCGGCATCATCCTCGGCGGCCGGCTCGGCTACGTGCTGTTCTACAATCTGCCTTATTATCTCGAAAACCCGCTCGAGATCCTGAAACTGTGGGACGGCGGCATGTCGTTCCATGGCGGCGTTCTCGGGGTCACGGTCGGGATCCTCTATCTGTCGTGGAAGGAGAAGCTGAACTGGCTTCGCGTTCACGATTATGTGGCCTGCTGCGTCCCCTTCGGCCTCTTTTTTGGCCGGCTCGCCAATTTCGTGAACCATGAGCTTTGGGGAGCACCCACCAACGTGTCATGGGCGGTCCGCTTCCCGGAAGTGAACGAATTCGGCCAGCGCATCCTCGGCCAGCCGCGCCACCCGAGCCAGCTCTATGAGGCAATCCTCGAAGGGCTCGTCCTGTTCGCGATTCTCGCCTTCATGTTCTGGAAGACGCAGGCGCGCTACCAGCCCGGCCGCCTCGTAGGGGTGTTCCTGTTCTTCTACGGCCTGTTCCGCTTCGCCGTGGAATACGTCCGCGAACCGGATTCGCAGCTAACCGAATTCGCGCAGGCGACCGGCCTTCACATGGGCCAGTGGCTGTCGGTGCCGATGATCCTCGGCGGCCTCTACCTGATGCTGACCGCCCCCCGCCGCCGCCACCGTGTCGAGCCGATTGCCGGCACGGAGAGCGTGGCCTGACGCCGCTAGAACGCGCGCTTCGGGAGCGAATTCGGGCCGACGGCCCGATCAGCGTCGAGACGTTCATGGAAGCGGCCAACATTCATTATTACGCGACCCGCGATCCGCTCGGGCAGCAGGGCGACTTCACCACCGCTCCCGAGATCAGCCAGATGTTCGGCGAACTGGTCGGCGCGGCGCTCGCCGATTGCTGGAAGCGCGCGGGCTCTCCCAACGCCGTCTATGCCGAGCTCGGCCCCGGCCGCGGCACGCTCGCTGCCGATGCGCTTCGCGTACTGCGCTCCGCTGGCTTTGACGGCGGCGCGCACCTGATCGAGACCAGCCCGGCATTGAGGGAGCGCCAGGCGGAGCGCTTGCCCGATGCGCAGTGGCATGAGTCGATCGCCGAACTCCCGCCAAAGCCGCTCTTGCTGGTCGCAAACGAGTTCCTTGATGCGCTTCCGATCCGTCAGTTCATCGCCGGGATCGAACGAAAGGTCACCGTCGCCGGCGGCGGCCTCGCCTTCGACCGCGATGGTGAGATCATCGAGCAGTCACCGGCTCGCGAGGAAGCGGCTGGCAGCATCGCCGCGCATCTGGCAACGCATGGAGGAGCCGCGCTGATCATCGACTATGGCCACGACCGCACGGCGCCGGGCGACACGCTGCAGGCCGTGCGCGGCCACCACTTCGCGCCGTTGCTTGCCGATCCAGGAGAGCAGGACCTGACGTCCCACGTCGATTTCGAGGCCGTCGCCAGGGCCGCCCTCGCTGGCGGCGCGGCAGTGACCCGCGTCGTCACGCAGGGCGAGTGGCTACAGCGGCTCGGAATCGCCGCCAGGGCCGCCGCGCTGGCGAGGGCCCATCCGAAGCGGAAGGATGAAATCGAGACAGTGGCGCACCGGCTGACGCATCCTGACGCCATGGGCACGCTGTTCAAGCTCGTTGCCATCCACGCGCCGGAGTGGCCGGCACCGCTGGGTTTCCAATGATGACGGCGGCAACCTACCGCGACGTGACGCTGGCGGACGCGGCGATGATCGCCGACCTGTTCGCGCGGACCTTTGTCGAGACCTTCGGGCACCTTTACGTCAAGCAGGATCTCGATCACTTCCTGGCCGGGGTCACGCCCGAGGCCTTCGCCGAAGAGATTGCTCGGCCAGCGTTCGCCCTCCGCGTTGCCGAAGTGGACGCGGTGCCCGTCGCTTTCGCCAAGATCGGTCCGCCCGACCTCCCGATCGAAACGCCCCATGGCACGCAGGAGCTGCGGCAGATCTACGTGCTCAAGCCGTGGCAGGGCGAGGGCATCGCGCAACATCTCTACGATTGGGCGGAGGCTGAGGCTCGCCGCCGCGGCGGCGCCCATCTGCAGCTTACCGTCTATGTCGACAATCACCGCGCCCGCCGCTTCTATGACCGCCGGGGCTTCGTCGAAGTCGGCCGCTACGACTTCATGGTCGGAAATCACGCCGACGAGGACATCATCATGAGGAAGCCATTGTGAGCGAAGTCGAGCTGTTCCGCGCGAACGCGCTCGCCGGTGTCCCTCACGGCTTCCTCGGCCGGCGCGGCGGCGTGTCGCAAGGCGCGATGCGGGGCCTCAACATGGGCTACGGCAGCGGCGACGATCCGGCGCTGATCGCCGAGAACCGCGCGAGAGCCATCGCGGCCTTGCTCCCCGGCGCCTCCCTCGCAACCGTTCACCAAATCCATTCGGGGAACGCAGTAGGCGTCGAAGCTCCCTGGCCGGAAACGGAGCGCCCCCATGCCGACGCGATGGTTACCGACCGGCCCGGCCTGCTGCTCGGCATCCTCACCGCCGACTGCGCGCCCGTGCTCTTTGCCGATGCCGAGGCGGGCGTGGTCGGCGCCGCGCACGCCGGCTGGCGCGGAGCGTTTGCCGGAGTCACCGACGCGACCATCGTTGCGATGGAGGAACTCGGCGCCCGCCGCGACCGAATTGCTGCAGCCGTCGGTCCCTGCATTGCGCAGCAATCTTACGAAGTCGACGAGGCATTCCGCGACCACTTCATCGCCGCGGAAGGTGCGACCGAACGCTTTTTCCAGGCGGGCCCGTCAGTCAAGCCGCACTTCGACCTTGAATCCTATGTCGCCGCGCGGCTGGCGAGCGCGGGGATCGCGAACGTCGAAACGTTGAAGCTCGACACCTACGCCGACCCGGATTGCTTTTACAGCTACCGCCGTTCGACCCATCTCGGCGAGGCCAGCTACGGCCGCCAAATGGCGCTGATCGGTCTCAAGCCCTGAGCCCTCGCAAATAAACTTTGCACAATCATCGAGGCGTCATAGACAAACACCTACAGGACGGAGAAACGCGTTGGGGCTCGAACTTCGGAATATCCGCAAGGCGTTCGGCGCCACTCCGGTTCTCGACGATGTATCCCTCAGCGTTGCAGCGCGCGAATTCATCGCTTTCCTCGGACCGTCGGGCTCCGGCAAGTCGACCTTGCTGCGGATCATCGCCGGGCTTGAGACGGCGGACGCGGGCGAGGTGCACCTCAACGACCGCCGCATCGACACACTTCCGCCTGGCGACCGCCGCATCGCGATGGTATTCCAGCATTACGCGCTTTACCCGCACATGACCGTGCGCGAGAATATGGCGTTCGGGCTTAAGAACGCGCGCATGCCGGCCAAGGAGATTGAGACGCGCGTGTCCGACGCCGTGCAAGTGCTCGAAATACAGGAGCATCTCGACAAAAAGCCGGGCCAGCTTTCGGGCGGTCAGCGGCAGCGGGTCGCCATCGGCCGCGCCATCGTCAAACAGCCCGAGCTGTTCCTGCTCGACGAGCCGCTTTCCAACCTCGACGCCGCGCTCCGCCTGCGCACGCGAGTCGAGCTCGCCCAGCTTCGCCGCAAGGTCGACGCGGGCGTGATCATGGTCACCCATGACCAGGCCGAAGCGATGACACTCGCCGACCGCATCGTCGTGATGAACGACCGCGTGATTCAGCAGGTCGGCGCGCCGATGGAGATCTACACGCGCCCGGCGAACACCTTCGTCGCGCGCTTTGTCGGATCGCCGCCGATGACGCTGGCGCCGGTCGAGCTGGTGCCCGGCCGCAGCGCCGCCGCATCGGTGCGGCTTGGCGACGGATCGGAAGTAAAAACCGGAATCTCGCGCAAGGAGCTTCCCGCGACAGGCCGGCTTCAGCTCGGCCTCCGCCCCGAACATGTCCGCGTCGCCGCCGACGGCGAGGGCACGACCACCGCCGAAGTCGAATTGGTCGAGCGGCTCGGCGAGCGCACCCTTGTTTACGCGCGCTTGTCCGATGGCCTGCCGATCACCGCCGAGGACGCGGGCGACAGCCGTGCCGCCATCGGTGATAAAATTTCCCTGAAGATCGACGGCGCTGCGGCGCATTTGTTCGGCCCCGATGGCGCCGGCCACCACGCGCCTGGACCCACTGCATGAACGCCGGCAGCCGCCATCAGCTCGGCGGCCTCGCCTTCGTCGCGCCGTTTGTGCTGCTCTATTTGTTCCTGCTCATCTATCCGCTGCTGAACGGCATCATTCTCAGCTTCCACCGCGCTGATCCGTTTGGCGGCGGCGATTTCGTTGGCCTCGACAATTATTCGCGGCTCGCTTCGGACCCGGTCTTTCACCAGGCGCTGGGCAACACCTTCATCTACGCTCTGATCGTCGTCCCGCCGCTGACGATCGTCACGCTGCTGCTCGCGCTCGCGCTCAACAAGCCGACCCGCAGCGCCGCCGTTTTCCGCGGCCTGTTCTTCTCTTCATCGGTGCTGTCGGTGACCATAGTCACGCTGATATGGCGATTTGTCCTGGCCCCCGACGCAGGCCTGCTCGCCGAAGTCATGCAGGCGCTCGGGCGCGAGCCGCTGCCGTTCCTCAGCGACCCCGGCCTGGTCCGGCCGGCCATCGCGCTCACCACCATCTGGTGGTCGATCGGCCTGCCGATGATGCTGTTCCTCGCGGGTCTACAGCAGATCCCTGAAGATGTTTACGAAGCGGCTGCGCTCGACAATGCCAGCCGCTGGACGACTTTCTGGCGCGTAACGCTTCCGGCGCTTCGCCGAACCGTTCTGCTGGTGGTGATGCTGCAAACCGCCGCTCAGCTGCAGCTGTTCGGCCAAGCGCAGTTGTTGACCTCCGGCGGCCCCAACGGCGCATCGCGGCCGGTTGTCCTGTTCATCTTCGACACCGTCTTCGCGCGCTGGCAGCTTGGTTACGCCATGGCCGCGGCCGAAGCCTTGTTCCTGCTCATCCTCTGCCTAACGCTCGTCCAATATTGGACGGTGACCCACAAGCAGGACGCCTGATGTGAGCGCCGCCGCCAGCCGCGTCCGCTACACGCCGGTAGGCTTCGCGATCATCAGCCTATGCGCGCTGGTGATGGTCGCGCCGCTGATCTGGACCCTGCTCCTCTCGCTCAAGGCGAATTCGGAGCTGCTGCGCGACAGCGGCACTGCCTTTTCCGCGCCCTACACGCTCGAAAACTACCGCGCGATCCTCGGCGGCTCGATGGTTTTCCGCTGGCTCTTCAACAGCGCGATCGTCTCATTGGGAACGACGCTCGGCGTGCTGATCCTGTGTAGTCTTGCAGGCTACGCCTTCGCCCGCCTCGAATTCCCGTTCCGCCGCACCCTGTTCATCCTGGTGCTGCTCGGCCTCGCCATCCCGGAGCAGGCGGTGATCCTTCCGCGCCACCGCCTGTTCGCGGAGCTCGGGCTTCACAACAGCTTCCCCGGCCTGATCCTGCCCGGCCTCACTTCCTCATTCGGCGTCTTCTTCATGACGCAATATTTCCGCGCAATTCCCAAGGAACTCGACGAGGCCGCGATGCTCGATGGCGCGTCGCGGATGACGATCTTCTGGAAAGTGCTGATGCCGCTGACCGTGCCTGCCCAGGCAACGCTCGGCGTGTTCACCTTCCTCGGCTCGTGGAACGACTATTGGTGGCCGCTGATTTCGGCGACGCGCAGCGAAATGTTCACGCTCACCGTCGGCCTTGCGTCGAGCCAAATGAATTATGCACAGACCAGCGGCCTAGGCTATCTGATGGCGCAGGCGGTGTTCGCGTCGATCCCGATCTTCATCGTCTACATCATCTTCCAGAAGCAGATCGTCCGCGCGATGGCCGGGACGGCGGTGCGATGAAGCGCGTTGTCGGATTTGCGATTGCCGTCGCCGCGATGCTTACCGGCAGCTGCGCGAAAAACAGCGATCGCACCGAAATCTATCTGCAGCGGTTCTTTGGCGAGTGCGCACAGCAATTCGGCGCCGTCACCGACATCTCGAAGGCCGAGGGCGAGTGCGGGATCGTCACTGCACTGATCAACAAGTTCAACGCCGAGAACCCGGACGTCCGCATCAGCTCCAACGTCGTCGCCTGGCCTGGCTATGCCCAACTGTCGGCGCAGATCGCCGCCAACGACCCGCCCGACCTCGTCACCGTCCACCAGGGCGTGATGACCGATTATGCGGAGCGCGGCGTGCTCGATCCGATGGCGCCTTACTTCCGCGAAGGCGGCATCGATCCAGCGACCTTCACCGATGCCGCGCGCCGCGGCGTAACCAAGAACGGAATCATCTACGGCCTTCCGTGGGACACCGTCGGCGGCCTGTTCCACGTCAACACCGGCCTGTTCGCGAAGGCCGGGCTGATGGAGGGCGGCAAGGCGGTGCTTCCCAATTCGCCCCAGCAATTGTTGGAGCATGCGCGGCAGTTCAAGCGGCGCACCGGCCTGCCCTATCTGATCCAGAGCCAGGTCAACGACCCCGCCACCCATGTCCGCAATCTCTACACCTATTTGCTCGCGCAGAATGCGGCGTTCTTCCCCGACACGAAGCACATCCGCCTCGATACGCCGCAGGCGCGCGAGATCGTGCAGTTGTTCCGCACGCTCAACGCCGAAGGTCTCAGCACGCTCAACCAGGACACACCGGCAGCGATCAACAGTTTCCTCAACGGTAAGGGTGGCATCTATCCGACCGGCACCTGGATGATCGGCTCGTTCGACCAGGAAGCGAACACGCCGGGCCGGCCGCTGCACGACAGTTACGGTGTCTATCCCTATCCGCGACTATGGGGCCAGCCGGCGGCGTTCGTCGACGGGCATGCCTGGGTGATCCCGAAGAACGACCGCTCGCCCGAGCAGCGCCGCGCCATCGCGCGCTTCCTCAAGTTCATGACCGAGCATAATTTCGACTGGGCGCGCACCGGCCATCTCCCCGCGTACAAGGCGGTATTGGAAAGCGCTGCGTTCAAATCGCTCCCGCACCGCAGTGACATCGCCCCGCTGGCCCAGGTCGGACGCCCGCTCCCTGGAGCGATCCTTCGCCAGGGCGCGATCGAGGGAATCGTCGGCGAGGAGCTACAGGCCGCGGTCACCGGCCAAAAGCCGATCGACCGCGCGCTGCGCGACGCCGAGCGCCGCTCTAACCAATTGCTCGGACTGCTGTAGCTAGCGAGCTGCTAACGGCCGCCGCGGGTTCTCGACCTGATGCGCGCAAGCGCGCGCGATGAAATCGCCATGTTTGGGCATTTGCTCGGCCATTCGCCGGTAGCTGAGCCGCATCTTGTCAAGCGCGTCGCCGATCATCGCCGGGTCGAGCGCATCCGCGGCAGGTTCATAGTCTTCCGGAACGATCCCCTGGCCTAGCAGCACCGCCACCCAGCTTGCCGTCCCGAACAGCTCGCGGCCTTCGCGGAACAGTCGGCCCTTGGCCTGCCACAGCTCCAGTTTAGCCGCGAGGCTGTCCGGCACCTGCATCGTGCGGCAGTAGTTCCAGAATTCTGAATCGCTGCGGCTCGTCGCCTTGTAGTGCAGGATGATGAAGTCGCGGACGTCCTCGAAAACGTCGCGCATCTGGCGATTATATTCGTCCCGCTCGACGGGATTGAAGCGTTTGTCGGGAAACAGCGCCAGCAGCTTGACGATGCCGCTCTGGATCAGGTGGATACTGGTCGATTCCAGCGGCTCGACGAAACCGCTGGAGAGGCCGAGGGAAACGACGTTCGCATTCCACGCCAGTTTCCGGCGGCCCGCCTTGAAGCTCAGTCGACGCGGCTCCGCCAGCAGCTCGCCTTCGAGATTGCCGAGCAGCAGCGCCTCTGCGTCCCCGTCCGACAGATGGTCGCTGGCGTACACAATCCCGTTGCCCATTCGGTGCTGCAGCGGGATTCGCCACTGCCACCCGGCTTCGCGAGCGGTCGACCGCGTGAACGGATCGGGCTGTCCGGAATGAAGGCAAGGCGCCGCGATCGCGCGATTGCACGGCAGCCAGCGGCTCCAGTCTTCGTAGCCGGTCTCGAGTTCGTCCTCAATCAGCAGCCCGCGGAAGCCGGAGCAATCGATGAACAGTTCGCCGGCGACTGCGGCGCCTTCCGCCAATTGCACCTCGGTGACATGGCCAGTCGAGCTTTCGACGCTCGCCCCGACAATCTTGCCTTCAATGCGGCGGACGCCGTCACGCTCCGCAGTGCGCCGCAAGAAACGCGCGTAAAGTCCCGCATCGAAATGAAAGGCGTAGCCAAGCTGCGAGAGCGGCAGCAGAGCGGCAGTATCGGGGC
The DNA here is from genome assembly GCA_030856365.1 of Pseudomonadota bacterium. Taxonomy (GTDB): domain Bacteria; phylum Pseudomonadota; class Alphaproteobacteria; order Sphingomonadales; family Sphingomonadaceae; genus Sphingomicrobium. The sequence goes on along the minus strand of JALYPM010000063.1, from coordinate 9,009 downwards.
GAGCGAAACGGCCAAGCGCCGCGGCGGCCGCGCTCATCGACCAGTCGTCAATGTCGCCCAGCTTCCGGCGCTTGCGCTCGCGCAAATAGACTTGGTGGAAGTGAACGCCGCGAAAGTCCTGACCATGGCAGCCGAACGGATGGAAGTAGCGCTCGCCGATGCGGCCCCAGTCGACGAACTCGATGCCCAACTTGAACGTACCCTGCGTCGCGGCGACGAACTCGTCTTCGTGAATGCCGAGCATATTGTTGTAGGCAACAATTGGCGGGATCGTCGCCTCGCCTACGCCAACGGTACCGATCTCGTCCGACTCGATTAGGGTGATGCGCGTCGACCGCTGGTCCAGCAGCCGGATCATCGCTGCCGCAGCCATCCACCCGGCAGTGCCGCCGCCGACGATTACAATGTCGCGGATCGCATGCTCGTTCATGATTCGCATTTCTCATCTCATCACGCGCGAAGCAAGGTTGGTCTGCCCCGCAAGACCGCGTGCGGCCAGTAAGCCACACATATCGAACTGTTTGTCGGACGTCTTGTAAGTGGGCCACGCTTGCCTGTAGCTTCACCCGATAGAAGTCGGGAAACGGCTCGCGTCAATTTGGCTGGGGGGTGTAAAATGCGCTTCAAATCAATCGTCCTTTGTTCGACGTCCGCGGCGGCGCTTGCGCTCGTGGCCTCTCCGGCCGCGGCCCAGATCGCCGATCCGGCGACGCCGGTCGACCCAACCGTAGAGGCGCAGGAATCGCCCGCGGACCCAGAGGCGGGCTCCGTTGAGACCGACGATGCCGTCCAGACCGCGACCGGCGCCGACCAGGCGACGGGCGAGGGTGACGCGATCGTCGTGACCGGCCTCCGCCGAAGCCTTCGCTCGGCGCAGAACATCAAGCGCAACAGCGAGCAGATCGTCGACGCGATTGTTGCCGAAGACATTGGCAAGCTCCCGGATCTAGCCGTCTCTGAAACGGCCGCGCGCATTCCGGGTGTCCAGGTCACCAGGCGCGGGGGCGAAGCCGATACAGTGCTCGTCCGGGGCCTTCCCGATTTCGCAACGACCTACAACGGCCGCGAGATTTTCACCGCCGAGACTCGCGTCGTTGCACTTCAGGACTTTCCGTCCGCCAACATCGCCGCTCTGGAAGTCTTTAAGACGTCCACCGCCGAATTAGTCGAAGCTGGCCTTGCAGGTCTCGTCAACGTCCGCTCCAGGCGTCCATTCGACTTCAAGGGCTTCGAATTTGCCGGCTCCGTTTGGATGCTGCGGTCTAAACAGGCAGGCAAGTGGAACCCTAACGCAAACCTCCTGCTCACCAACCGCTGGAGCGTCGGCGATGGCGAGATAGGCGCCTTGATCAACTTTTCACGTACTGAACTCGACTATCTGGACTCCGAGATTTCCAATACGGACTTCATTGCGCCGGGACCTGAGGGTAGCCGATTCCCAGACATCCAACGCATTTTTTACAATAGCGGCAACCGCGTCCGGCCGTCGGCCAATGCAGCGCTGCAGTGGCGGCCCTCCCCCGAGATTGAAGTATACGTCGATGCCTTGTGGCAGGGCTTCCGCAACAAGGTCAGCAATCGCCTCTGGTCACAACCGCTTTGGGGCGGCACGGGGTTCACAGACCTCGATTTCCGCGATGGAACGGACCTGTTGTCCGGCGGCACCGTGATGAACCCTCGCCGCGCTGACGGCTTCCAGGGCGGGACTTTCAACAAGACCGACACTTATCAATTTGCGGTTGGCGGACGGTACGAAACTGGTCCGTTGCGGCTCACCGCCGACCTTGCCCGCACGACCAGCAAGTTCAAGGGGTCGACCGCCAGCGTCGATTACCGAGTAAGGGGCGGCTACGACGTTGATTTCGACAACGAGACCCCGGAGTTCGATCTTGTCGGGTTCGACCGCGACGACCCCGCAAACTATTTCTTCCAAGGGTTTTACGAAGAGTCCCAGGTTTCAAAAGGCGACGACTGGCAGTTCCGTGTCGACGGCGATTATGAGATCGATCTTGATTTCCTCCCTAAGATTGAAGCGGGCTTCAGGTTTAGTGACCGCGACGCGCATCGTGAATTCGGCAATCGGTTTGCGCGGTTTGAAAATCAGGAAATCCCGATCAGCAGTGTCCCGGTCAACTACGAGCTGTTCCGCAGCGGATTCCGCGGCACCGACGTTCAGAACGGCTTCACGAACTGGTTGTCCCCGACTTACGCCAGCATTCGCAACAGCCGCGGCGAATTGCGGGAGTTCGTCATGGGCCTGCCTCCCGGCGACTTCGGGTTCGTCAACGACACATGTTGCGGCACCGGCTTCTTTACTTCGGACACCGTCGAATCGAACCCGGCACGGACGTACGATGCCAATGAAAAGTCCACTGCCGGATACGTCCAGGCACATTACCGCTTCGGCGAAGCAGTGGACGGCGTGGTCGGCCTGCGTGCGGTTCGGACGAAGACCGGGATCGAAGGAACTTCGCGGGTTGAGACGGCTCCTGGCGTATTCGCTTTCGTGCCCGTCGATGCGAGCAATAGCTATACGGACTGGCTGCCCAACGCGAGCGCCAGAATCCACCTCAGCCCGCAACTCCAGTTGCGGCTATCCGCGACCCAGACCCGGACTCGTCCAACCTTCGAGCAGTTGAACCCATCCTTCAACCTCGGCGCCCCGAACACGGGCTGCACTCCAGGGGGCGATCCATTCAGCTGTGCGCGTACCGGCGGCGGCGGGAATCCCAATCTGAGGCCGTTCAATTCAAACAATTATGACGCAAGTCTGGAATATTTCTTCGCTCCGACGAGCCTCATTGCAGCGGCAGTCTTCCGCCGGGACTTGGAAGGTTTCATCCAGAACGATGAGGACCGGATTGACGACGCGGAACTCGGACCCATCATTATTAACCGGCCGTTCAACACTCGCAGCGGCCAGATCAATGGAGCGGAGGTCCAATTCTCGTCATTCTTCGATTGGGACTGGGTGCCGGTCTTTGCCCGGTCCTTTGGTGCTCAGGCGAATGTCACTTATCTGGACACCGAGGTCGCGGACCCCGACCCGCTAATTGGCGATCGGCGCATCTATGGCGTCTCGAAATGGACCTACAATTTGGTCGGAATGTATGAGAGGGGGCCTTTATCGGCGCGCCTGTCTTACAACAAGCGTGGAAAAACATTGGAAACCATCCAAATTCGTAACGGGAATAATCCCGCAGACTTCTTCGGCGACCGCTACATTGAGACTTCCAAGCCGGCTGGCCGTCTCGACTTCTCGACCAGCTACACATTCACGGATAATTTCAGCGCTTTCTTCGATTGGACGAACATCTTGAATAAGCCGTTCCGCCAGGACTTTAGCTCGGCGCGGAATGGTGCGGAGCGGGCGGAATACATTCGTTTCCTCCGGTTTGAAGAGACGGTCCTGTCGGGAGGCATTCGCTTCCGCTTCGGCGGGAACGGTCCGAGAATTGCGGAACCGACGCCGGCTTATGTTGCCCCGCCGCCTCTTCCGCCGGTGATTGAGCAACCGGCGCCGCTCCCAACACCGGCACCCTCGCCCTCAGGTGAGCGCGGCTAGACGCCCGCGAACGTGCCGAACTTCAGGGCGGTCCTTCGGGGCCGCCCTATCTATTCAACGGGCTTCCCGATCGCCGCCGAGCGCGCTCTAGACGCCGTAACTTACCCCCGCTCTCCCCCCGGCGCCGGCCGCAGGCTCGGTCCAATCTGCGGCTTGCCGTCCTTCCAGAAGAGCGGCGCGATGTAGAGGTAGCGCTCGTCCTCCAGCTTGCGGCAGCCCCGGGTCGCCGCCCACGCATGAAAGCTGATGAAGCTGCGCCCGCGCGCCTCGAAGATGCTCTGGTGCCCGGGTCCGCTGACGCACCCCGCCTGGCGCTCGTTGAAGCTGTGCAGGATCGGGTTTTCCGGCGCGTCGGTGCACGGCCCCAGCGGCGCGGTGCAGTTCGCGTAGCCCACCGAATAAGGCGACAGCCGGTTTTCCGGATTCCAGCCGAAATAGCCCGCCGAGTAGAACATCTGGTAACCGCCGGGCGACTTCACCATCGTCGGCGCCTCGATCACCCGATCCTTCCACTTCGCCTCGTCGCCGATCAGACGCACCGGCTGCCCGATCACCGACAGCCCGTCCGGCGCCAGCCGCTGCCCCCACAATGCGGTGCGGGCACGGACACGATTGCCGTCGTTTTTGTAATAAATGTACAGCTGGCCGGCGGTGTCGCGAAACACATTGGCGTCGATTGTCCCGCCCAGCTCCCGCTGGCAGATGAGATGGCGGTTCAGCGGATCGCGGAACGGCCCCCTGGGGCTGTCGGCCACCGCGACGCCGATGCATTGCGCGTCCAGCGCGCGGCTGCTGGCGGTGTAATAAAGGTGCCAGCGATCCCCGATCCGGAACAACTCCGGCGCCCAGGTGAATCCCTCCTTGGCCCATGAACCCAACGCCGGAAGCCCATCCAGCCTTTGCCTTGGGTTGGCGGGATCCATCACCGGCGACCAGTTCACCAGATCGCGCGACGTCAGCATTGGCAGGTTGATGCCGTCATTGGTCGCATAAGCAATGAACTCGCCCTGGTGTTCGATCACGTAGGGGTCGGGGAAATTGTTGCGGTGCACCGGAACGAACGAGGGCTGCGCGAAGGCCGGTGCAGCGATGCACAATAAAAGGAGAGAAATCCGCCGAAGCCACGAAATCGGCATCATGCACTTTCTCCCGATGCGAAACTCAACCCGGCTTTAGCACAGCAGGCGCGCCGGCAAAGCCTTAGCCGACGGTCACCTTGCCGCCACCGAAACGGAGGGGCACCGTCATCAACGCCCGGAACGCATTATAGCCGCCGGTTCCCGGATGAAATGCGTGGAAGAAGAGCTGCGGCTGCCCATCCAGTCCCGGTGCGACCGACGCATGGCCAGGCGCCGTCCACTCCCGCGTCGACTTTAGCAGCGGCTCCTCCACTTTCGCGTACGGCCCGAGCGGATGATCGGCGACGGCGACGCCGATGCCATAAGCGGGCGTGCCGAAGTCGTTGCCGGCGTAGAACAGCCAGTAGCGGCCGTCCTGCAAGGTCACGAACGGCCCCTCGATCAGATGCCCTTCCCAATCGAGATCGTTGGTCAGCACCACCGTGTTGTCGCCGAGCAGCGAATGGCCATCCTCGGCAATGCGTTGCCCGCGAATCGGGGTCGTCATCGCCTCAAGGATTTCGTCGGCGAGTCCGAAGTCGACCAGCACGCGCTTGACCCGGTGCCAATTGTGGATCGCCGCCTCGATCAGCGGCTGCATCAGAAAGTAACGCTCCATCGGGCGGCGCGTATTGGCCCAGCCGACGACCGCCGCCGCGAAGGCCGCGGTGCGCCGCTCCTCTTCGCTGTCGAACAGGCGCTGGATCAGGTCGGGATGCTCGCGCAGCAGCATTGCCAGCGGCCGCGGCCAAATGCCGTTGCTGTCATCCTTCCAGAACAGATAGCGGTCGCCATTTGCATCGATGAAGATATGCGAATCGATCACTCCGCCACTCAGCCGCGGAGTGTTGCCATTGTCATCACCAAGGCCGGTGGAGTTGATAACCTTGCCGGTAATGAGCGGCCGTCCGATGTCGGTGAACGGACCCGTCGGACGGTCGCTTTTCGCAAGCCCGATCGCCAGGGCGTTGCTGCGCTGTCGCGCCGTGTAGGCAACCCAAAATTCGTCCCCGACCCGGGCCATTTCCGGCGCCCAGAAGTCCGCGACATGGACCCCTTTCGCTGCCCATTCCGGCTGCGCCCCGTCCGGAAAGACGAAGCTCCTGTGCTCCCAGTGAATGAGGTCGTCGGAATGGAGAATCGGGAATGCGTCGGGGGCGTCGTTCGACGTCGCCAGCAGGAAATATCCCTCGTCGGTCTTGAGCACCGCCGGGTCGCCGTAGCCGCAAAGGATTTGCGGCGAGACATTCTCGGTCAGCAGCGGCTGCCACTGCGTCGTCGCTTCCGGAAAATCATTTTCGCGCGCCAATATTTCGGGAAGCCGGGTTCCGAAATCGCGCGCCAGTTCGGCATAGAAGTCGGCGAAAACCTCGTGCCCGCCGCCGGTCAGCGAATATGATCTCCGCTCGCCCGTCGATGCGGAAACTTCAATGCACAATCCGTCGCCCACTTCGGACGCAGCGACTTCGAACGATAGCGAATCGGGGCTCGGCATGGCCGCGCGCAGTAGGAGCGCCGCCTACGGATGAGAAGCCCTTTCAGCCGACGAAATCAAAGCCTAGGGTAGGGCCATGCTCCGTTCGCCAATGCTCGCCGCCTTCATCGCCACTTCCGCCCTCGCGGGCTGCGCGACCCCGATCGCTCCGCCGGCGCCGACCTACGCCAATCCCGTGCTCGACGCCGACTTCGCCGACCCCGCAGTGATCAAGGCACCGGACGGCTTCTATTATGCCTATGCAACGCAGACGACCCGGGACGGCAAGAGCATCAACATCCAGGTCGCCCGATCCCACGACCTCGTCCGCTGGCAGCACCTTGGCGACGCTTTGCCCGCCAAGCCGTCATGGGCAGGCAAAACGCAGGATTTATGGGCGCCCGACGTCCAACACGCGGATGGCCGTTATTTCCTCTATTACTCCGCCAAGCCCGACGCCGCTTTGACCGACGAAAAGCGCGGCCTGTGCCTGGCCGTCGCGACTTCTGCGCGGCCGCAAGGTCCGTTCGTCGACAGCGGCCGCCCGCTCGAGTGCGGCGAGAGTTTCGTCAACATCGATCCGTTCGCGTTCGACGACCCGGCGACCGGCAAGCGCCTGCTCTACTGGGGCTCCGGCTTCAAGCCGATCAAGGTCCGGGAGCTCGCGCCCGACCGCCTCTCCTTCGCGCCCGGAAGCACGGCGATCGATCTGGTCTCGCCCAATCCGGTAAAGGACGCGTTCCCGGTGCTGATCGAAGGCGCGTGGGTGGTCTTTCGCAACGGCTACTACTACCTCTTCTTCTCCGGCGACAATTGTTGCGGAGCGAAGGCCAATTACGCGGTGATGGTCGCGCGCTCGCGCAGCGCCACGGGCCCGTTCGAAACGCTGCGCAGCGCCAGCGGCGCCGAAGCGCTGATTCTCGCCAAGGGCGGCATCTGGCACGCGCCCGGCCACAACAGCATCATCCGCGACACAACCGGCCGCGACTGGATCGTCTACCACGCCGTCGACACCCGCCGCCCGCGCACCAAGCCGAGCGACGATATCAACACCCGCCGAATCATGCTCATCGATCCGATCGTGTGGAAGGACGGCTGGCCGGTGATCGAAGGTCCATCGACCGGCCCGCGGCCAGGGCCCGTGACCCGCTAGGATCCGTAGAAGCGCTGCTCAAAAGCGAAGCATTGCTGCCCGATCGTCGTTGCAAGCGCCGTCACTTCGGCCGGTAACCCCCGCACCCGCGCCCGGTCCGCCTCGAACGCCCGGCCGAACGCATCGAATCCCCGCGCCATGTCGCCGCCCCCGGGCCAGCCGAGCCAGTCCGCGAGCGCGCGAAGGCTCCGCTCTCCAAACTCTTCGTGCCGCATCACCCGCCACGGCACAGCCTCGCGGTCCAGCCGCTCGGCCAGCCGAACGAGCCCCTCCGCCTCCGTCAGCATGTAATCCGCGGCCCAATCATCGCTGTACCGGTCGAGCGAGTCCTGCCGCCGGTGCTTCTCGAACAGCGACAACGCCGCATCGCGGATGTTGCGGACGCACAGGACGATTTTCGCGGGCCGGAACGCATCGATCATCCGGTGGTGAAGCTCCGTCTGCACTTCCTTCGCCGCCCAGTGGCCCGCCAGCGCCTGCTCGCGCGTCATTCCCCACTCACCTAATTGAATTTCAAGCAGCCGCGTCGGCGTCTCGGCAAGCAGGTTCGGCTCGTGAAAGACGACATGGGTCGGCGGCGTCGTCAGCCAGTTGGCAAGCGCCGTGCTTCCCGAGCGGCCAAGGGCAGCAATGTAGAAGTCCATCGCCGTCGAGCCCGCTATCGCTCGCTCGGATCGGCGCGAGCAATGGCGACGATGTTGGCGAGGAAATCCGTCGTCGCCGCGTCGAACGTCCCCTCGGCGATCGCCAGCGCGTCGTGCCGGTCGTGGATCAGCCGATATCCGGCGGCGAGGATGCGGTCGCGCAACGCCGCGCTGCGCTCCGCCGACAGATGGCAATGCTCGAACAGGATAAGGCTCGGCCTCCGCTCCTCGATCGAAAAGCTCAGGAGGACGACGTCGTCGGTGCCCTCTGTATCTACCACCACCACGTCCGGCCGCGCGAAACCCTCGCGGTCGCATAGTGCATCGAGAGTTTCCGTCTCCACTTCGAGCGTCCGGATCATGCTCGGCAGATCGTCATACTTGGGGGCATGAGACATGATCGTTTCGAGCGAGAAGCTCGACAGCCCGTCCTCACCCTCGACGTAGTAAAATGGCTGCTGACCCGCGCGGGTCGCCACCGCGGCCTGGACGAAGCAAAGCCCGTCGACGCCGCGATAATTCTCGGTCAGCCGCGCGAACGGCACCGGCGCCGGCTCGACCAGCACGCCGCGCCATTTCCCGCCGGTAACGAACGGGTGGATGTGGTCGGCGTGAACTCCGTCGTTGGCGCCGACTTGAACGAACCGCACCTCGCCGAGCTTGGCCGTGAGCAGCTCCAGCGCTCGCGCCGCCACGCGGCCGAACACCGCCTTGGTGTTGTTCGGCTCCTTCAGGCACAGCACCGACTGCGAGAAACTGGCGATCCCCGGCCAGGGCCGCTTCGCTGGTGTCTTGGCCGTGCCGTTCATCGATTAGTCCTCATCGCCGCCGGTCACTGGCACGAGGCCAAGGCGGCCGCAATGCGCTGGAGGCCGGCCAATCTTCGCCACGCTCTGGAAGGCGGGCGCCATTCTGCGCTAGGGGCGGCTTTCCAACTCCGTTCGCCCCGAGCTTGTCCACGGGCTGCCCTCTCATCGAGGCCTGAAGCGGGAACAGACAATGGGGCTTCGCAGGCTCGGCCCGATCGCTTTTGAGGATTGACGATGGCCCACGAC
>JALYPM010000057.1 GCA_030856365.1 Pseudomonadota bacterium | reverse complement strand
TGTCGGGCGCCGGCCTTCGTCGGGGATACGGACCTTCACCGCCGCCGCCATCCGTCCGGCTTCTTTCTTCAACACCGCCAGCCGGCCCAGCAGGGTGTCGCGGCTGATGCGGTTGCGCTGTGCGGTTCGGCACCGGCGGCGCAGGGCGTGCAGCCCGCGGGCGTACGCCTTGAACCGCCGGCGGCGCATCGCCTCTTCTTTCAGTCGCCGCTGGTCGCTGTGGGCCAGCACGTAGAACTCCCCTTCGTGCTCCGCCAGTTTCACCTTCATCGCTTCATGCACCTGCTGCCAGGGCTTGTCCGCAAACGGCTGGTCCAGCTTGGCGAGCATGCTCCGCGGCGTGCCGACCAGGTACTGCGTCTCCGCGTCGCGCATCTCTTTCAGCGTTGCTTCGGTGGGGATGCCGCGGTCCATCACCCAGGTCCGCCGGGCACGGCCGTACATCTGCTCGATCCTGGCCAGGAACTGCCGCAGCGTGGTCTTGTCGGCCGTGTTCCCCGCCAGCACCTCGTACGCCAGCGGCAGGCCGTCCGGCGTCACCACCAAAGCGATCACCACCTGCCGGCAATCGCCCCGCCCGTCACGGCTGTAGCCGTGCTTGGCCTTGGGGATCTGATCGCACAATCCTTCGAAGTATGTGCTGGTCAGGTCGTACAGCAGCACGTCAAACGACGTGTCGAACAGCGTCCGCCACCGGTTGGCCAGGTGCCGGCACAGCGCGTCCTTGTGAGCCAGGATCTTGTCCAGGCAGCGGTACAGCCGATCCTTGGCGGCCACCGCGAAGTCCACCTCCAGCAATTCGTCCATGGCGCTTCGCAGAAACCACTGGCGGTGAATGTGCAGCTCGCTGCCCGGATCGATCAACCGGTTGACCACCAGAAGCTGCAGCACCTTGGCCCAGGGCACGGGGCCGCGGTCATCCGCTAGTTGGAGTTTCCAGAAAGACGACAGATGCAGCGTCTCCCACAACCAGCACCCCAGCCAGCAGTCACCGAAGCCCCTCGGCCGCCGGAGTTGCATCTGATCGAGCTTGACCGAGATCGCGCCCAGCGCGCCCGGCGGCAGCGGCCGGTCGTCGGGGAACAGGCTCAGCTCGCAATACTGCCGGCGGTCCTCGTCGAACACCGAAAGCGTCCGACGCCAAGCTTGCTGCTGGCTGTCGTTGATCTCGCCGAGATACAACACCCGACGCTGGGTCGTCCCGCCACCGCTGGTTCGACGGTTCTCGACCACGCTGAAATACCGGTGGGTCTTGCCGTTCTTGCGACGTTTGTTCTGACGCAGAAACATCAACCGGCGTTATCGCAGTTCTGCCAGCGGCACTTCAAGGGGGTAGGTCTCCACCACACCGTTCTGCGCGTCTGGACCCGCGCTGACGAAATGGAATCACGGAAAACCGGCCGCGAAAATCTCAAATCGGGCGGGAAGTGCGAAAGTCAGGCTAGTTGGTGGAATCGCAGATCGAGAGCCCGGCGGGCCGGTCGCGGAGGATCGGGAGCGAGACCGGTATCACCGTGCCGCGGCGGCCGCCGTCGCGGAGGTCGGGCGGGCGTGGTGCCAGGTGTTGATCGCGGGGTCCGCGATGCGGGTGGTTTCGCCGTTGGGCCACGTCACCTCGATCGACTCGATCTTGTCCTGCTTGCCCAGCCCGAAGTGCTTGAACGCCGCGTGCTGGGATTGAAGGGAATCGCCCGCGACCAAGCGGCCCACCTGCTCTCCTCCGCCAGCCATTACGATGCGGACGTCGGCGCCGAGCGGGCTGAATCCGGGCCGCGACTCGGCGAGGCGGACGCCGACCCAGTTGTGCTTCGTGGGCCAGTTGTTCTTCAGCAGGTGCAGGTAACGCGACTGCTCCACGAGTTGCTTCTCGACGACGAGCAGGTCCATCTTCCCGTCGCCGTCAAAGTCGTCGCTGATCACGTTGCGCCCGTCGAACTCGAAGGCGACGCCGAACAGGTGGGCGACGTTGACGAAGCCCTTGCCGCCTTCGTTCATGTAGAGCACGTCGTGCTCGAACCCGTTCCAGGACTGCTGGCCGAGCC
>JALYPM010000049.1 GCA_030856365.1 Pseudomonadota bacterium | reverse complement strand
AAGTTGCCGGCGCCGCAGGCAGGGTCGAGGAAAGTCAGCCCCGCCAGACGGTCGTGCAGACGTTGAAGGGCTTCGTCCTTGCCGGACTTCAGCACCAAGGCTCGCTTCAGCTCGGCCTGAAGCTCGTCCAGAAACAGCGGGCCGATCAGCCGCAGAATCGCATCTTCAGGCGTGTAGTGCGCGCCCTGTTTGCGCTGCGTCACCTTGTCGATCACGCTTTCGAACAAGCCGCCAAAGATGGCCGGGGAGACCTCGCCCCAATCGAACTCGCACGCGTCGATCAGGATGGTGCGCATCGCATTGTCGAAGGACGGCATGCGGATGCGCTCTTCGAACAGGCGGCCGTTGATGTAGGGAAATTCGCCCAGGTCCGCGTCGAGGGTCGATTGCCGCTGTTCGAGAGGGGTATTCAAGACCTCAAACAAGTCGCTGAGCCAGCGGCCCAGGTCGGAACCGTCGACGGCGGTACGCCGCTCCATCAGATCGAGGAATTGGTCCTTGTTATTGAAGATGCGGGTGTCGTCCGCGAACAGGATGAACAGGAGCCTAACCAGCAGCAATTCCAAGTCGTGACCGCCGTAGCCGGTCTCCGCGAGCGCACCGTGCAGCTGCCCCATCAGCTGCGACGCCTTGACGTTCGCGGGCGACTGCCGCCGGTTCAGGCGTGGCTGGACGCCAAGAATGAACGCGAACGCCTCGACATTGTCTTTGAGGTCGCTCAGTAGGAGGCGCCACTCGCGCCCTTCCTCCAGATCGAGCAAATGCCACCGTTGAAAGTCGCAAGTCAGGATGTAGCGGGGACGCTGAGGCTCCGGCAGCCAGTCGTAATAATCGAGCGCCTGGCTGCTCGCCTTTCGTAGGTCCAGACCGGCGGATTTCTGCTCCACGATCAGGGTCGCCGGCCAGAACAGGTCGATGAAGCCCTGCTTGTCGCCTGGCAGATTGCGGACACGCTGTTCATAGGTGGCAACCTGCCGACGGCTCACGCCGAAGCAGTCGAAGAATTCATTGTAGAAGGTCTGTGTTTCCCCCTTCTCGTAACGGGCGTTTTTGTGACGCTCAGCAAACTGTGCCGCGCGGGCGCGGATTTCGGACCATTGAAGATGCATTATCCACAGCTAAAACGATGCGAAGCCCAGTGGCAATGGCGAAACGCTCGACTTGCCACTAGAGCTTGTGGCGGAGGACCGATGAACAAGCGCGCAGCCGCCTTCGACGACCGGCAGGGGATGATCCCGATCGATCTTCCGCCTGGCCCGCGCCTGTCCAGCGACGATAGAGCGCGCGGCGAGCTGCTGGCGATGATCGAGACACTGGCGGCGGCGAAGTCCCAACCATGGAGCGCCCGGCTGCTCGGCTGGCAGGAACGACGGTTCGAAGCGTTGAAGCAGTTGCTTACGCCGCTGGATGCGGCCGCTCTGGCTGCACGCTTCCAAGCCGAACTGGAGCGCTTGGGCCCACCTGCAGACTGATTAGACGCAGGTCCCTCACGGGAATAAATCCCGTGACGTCGGACGGGTTCGCTCGGCTTAGCCCTCATACCCCGCCGGCCGGCACTCAATGGCTCTTCGCGCTGGTTCCGGTCTGCTTCGCGTCTCCGTCACCTGCGCTCGGCATTTCGTGCTGTCCTACAGAACCCCTTCGGGCATATCTCTCCTGTCCCCCTGAATCGGAGGACACGCATGAACGCACCCCACAAACCGACGACCGCCGTAAGTACCGCCGGGGGCGGTTCAACGCCGGTCTTTCCCTTCACCCCCGCCGCGCTCCGCGCGCGCCACGACGGCTGGACCGCCGAAAGGCAGATCGCCTTCATCGAGGCGCTGGCCGAAACCGCCTGCGTGGAGGAGGCGTGCCGGCGGGTCGGGATGTCGGACAGCGCGGCCTATGCGCTTCGCCGCCGCCCGTGCCGCGCCTCGTTCCGCGAGGCGTGGGACACCGGCGTCGATTATGCCGCGCACCGCGGCGAGCAGGCGGCGTGGAGCCGGATGATCCACGGCGTCCCGCGCCCGATCTTCTACAAGGGCGAGCAGGTCGGCGAGTAGCGCCACTTCGACGAGCGGTTGAAGATGTTCATGCTGAGCCACCGCCGCCCGCATCGCTTCCGCAAGTGCACCGATCAACTCGGTGCGCCGGACAGCGCGCCGGGCGAGCTTCCGCGTGACGAGACGGCCCTGGAGCTCGAAATGCCAGGCTCAACGAGATCGAGTGGAACGCGCCCGTGGAAGACGGCAATGAAGGCTGACCCTCGTGCGTACGCGCGTAGAGGGGCGAACTTGGCGAACTTCCGCGCTGGAGCGCGGGGCCGCGCCTCAGCCCTTCGCCATCGCCAGCAGCTTGCGCCATTCCTCCTCGTTGACCGGGCAGACCGACAGCCGCGACTGGCGGATCAGCTCCATGGCCGCGAGGCTGGGTTCAGCCTTGATCTCCTTAAGCGTTACCGGCGCTTCCAGCGGCCGCACCGGCTCGACCCGGACCGACACCCAGTCGGCGTGCTTGGGGTCCGGCGCGGGGCCGCGGGCGATGCGCATGATGCCGACCACCGCCTTGTCGCTCATGCTGTGGTAGAGGAAGGCCTCGTCGCCCTCGCGCATCGCCTTGAGGTGCAGGCGCGCGGCATTGTTGCGCACGCCGTCCCACTCGGTTCCGCCATCGCGCACCAAATCGTCCCAGCCGTAGCTCGCCGGTTCCGATTTCATCAGCCAGTACGCCATGTCGCCGTCTCCATTTGGCACGGATTCGCCTAGCGCACCGGTGAAGCGAGGGAAAGCAGCGGTAAACGGGTTTAACGAACGCCAAATTTATGAATGATCTGAATGAGTTCCAGTATTCACCGCAGCAGGTTAACGACTCATCGCCAATGGCTTGGACTCGCTAAACCGGTAACGTAGTGGGGCTTCACCGATTGAGAGAGCGAGTGAGCCGGGGGGCACCGAACGGGTGCCGGGCTCCAGGGCAAGACGGAACGATCGACGACCCGTAGGACGCAAGGCGAAGCGCCACTCTAGTGCAGGGTTGAACGTCGGCCGCACAGGCAAAAGAGACGATTTTGAAGCGATTTGCTGCCAGCCGCGGTGCGTCCGCGGTCACGGGACTGTTCATGCTTGCGCTGGGCACGGAGGCGACCGCACAGGTTGCCGCGGCCGTTCCTGCGAACACCGCTTATCAGGCGGCGGTTGCGGCTCCGGCCGGAGTGGCGTTGAGCAAGACGACCGCGACCTCGTCCGCAGTCGAGACGGTTACCGGCAGCATCGTCCAGGCGCAGCCCGCCCAGTCGGTGAAAGTCTCGCTTGCACCGGATCTCGTCAAGGAAGCCACCTGGCTGCGCAACAACGGCTGGCAGCTTTATGCGCTGGTCGACCGCTACAGCGCCGGTGCGCCGCTCGACGAGCAGGCCAATTGCATCGCCGTTGCCGTCTATCATGAAGCGCGCGGTGAGACGCTCGAGGGCCAGCTGGCTGTCGCCAGGGTGATCATGAACCGCGCGGCGTCGGGCAAATATCCGGCCAGCTGGTGCGGTACCGTCAAGCAGCCGTGGCAATTTTCCTTCGTCAACCCGCGCACCGGCGTCATGCCGGGCGTCGATGCGGACTCGCAGTCGTGGAAAAAGGCGCTCGGCGTCACTCGCCTCGCGGTCAACGATGCGGTTCCCAGCCTGTCCAACGACGTGCTTTGGTATCATGCCGACTATGTCGCTCCGTCATGGGGCCGCCGGCTGAGCCGGGTCAGCAAGATCGGTACCCACATCTTCTACCGCGCCTAAGCGGATCACTTCTTTTCCGAAAGGGCGCTCCGGTAACGCGGCGCCCGTTTCCGTTAACGGCGTCGGTCTAGCGCTGCTGCGATTCGTTTCGGCGTAAATGGCGGCGGAGAGGGATTCGCAGCGGCGGCGTTTCGGGTGAGCATCCGGCCGGGCCGCAGGAGCGGCCGGGGAGGGCCGCGCCGATGCTGAAGATCCTGATTGTCGAAGATGATCGCCATCTCGCGACGACGCTGAAATATCTGGTCGAAGACAATCCGCGCTACCGGGTGGTCGCGGTCGCCGAGGACGTCGGTGGTGCGGTGGCGGCGGCCGCCGAGCATGATCCCGACATCGCCCTGGTCGACCTTCACCTGGCGCGGGGCACGAACGGCTTCTCGGTGGCGGTTCGGCTCGGCGACCTCGACGTACCGTGCCTGTTCGTGACCGGCCAAGCCCCCGCCTTTCCGATGCCGGACCTCGCACTCGGATGCCTGCTCAAGCCGTTCACCGCCGAGGAAGCGCATCGGGCGATCGGTCTTGCCGAGGACAAAATGCGTGGACGGGACGCGCTTCGGCAGAAGCTTCCGGCCAACCTCACCATCTATGATGACGACGTAACCGCCGTATTGCCGCAGCCGGGCTTCATCCCGTCTCGACCATCGCTGATTACCCGCCTGGAACATTGGATTCAGGGCCACTCTGCCTAGAGGCGCATGACGCCGCGGCGCGGCTCGCGAATTCCCCAGCTGCGGTCGGTCACGATCCGCTTTCTGGGAAACCCGCAGGTCCAAAGCGCGGTCAATTCTGGAAGTTCGGTCCGGCGGGTGAATAGAGTCGCGGATCAGGGGCGACCGAGGGTTGCGAACTGGATGCCCCGCGAGGATTCGAACCTCGATTGACGGATTCAGAGTCCGTAGTCTTACCATTAGACGACGGGGCAATAGCGACGCGGCGAGATAGAAATCGCCTTCCGCACTGTCAACGACATTCCCAGATGAGTCCAATTCGGAGATACTGTATGTTCGTTTCGGAGTCGGTTCGATTGGGCTGACCGGCGCCTCGAGCGTAAAAGCTCGGAAGATGTATCAGCGTGCCGAACATGCACTGAAACTCGACGGGCTCGGACCCGCCCGAAGCTTCTTTGAAGGCTGCTTCGCCGGGTGCGATCCTACTACAGAAAGCCTGTGGGTTGCCCATGTCGACGAGGAGACCCGCTGCCTCCACGTCAGCCGTCACGACGGCGACGAAGCCGGGACCGCGTTTCCGATCCACGCCATCCTGTCCGACGCTCTCCAGCACCAGAGTGCGGGGATCGTCCTCGCCCACAATCATCCCAGCGGCAATGCCTCGCCCAGCGATAGCGACTGCCGCGCGACCAAGCGTCTGGCGGTGGCGGCGGAAGCTCTGGACTGCACCGTCATCGACCATCTGGTGTTCGCCGGCCGCGACTGCGCCAGCCTGCGGCAAATGGGCCTGCTCTGAAGTCAGCTAGCCCTTGCAGGGCTCGATGTCGGCCGGTGCGGGGCGCTCAGCGCCAATCCTGAATGCCGCTAGATAAGAATCGCCGCCACTGATCCTCTCCATCCGCGTCAGCTTCAGACCGACCGCCGCAAGTTCACACGCAAGCAGCGCTGGCGGAGTCCCGTGCCGGCGCACGGGCCGGTTCGAGTCCACCACGATCAACTCGCCGTCCCGCTTCAGCCCCTCGCGCAGGTTCCACAGAAACTCATAGGGCGATTCCACCTCATGATAGACGTGGACGAGGAAGATGCGATCGAAGGAGCGGGGCGGAAGCTTCGGATCCTCGGCGGTGCCGAGCCGAACCGCGACATTGTCCAGCCCCTCGCGCTGAACGCGCTGCAGGAGCAGATTGTAAGTTGCCGGAATGATGTCCTGGGCGAGCACGCGTCCGCGGGGACCGACGGCGGGCGCCAGGCGCACGGTGTAATAGCCTTCGCCCGCGCCGACATCGGCCACCCACATGCCTGCACGAACGCCCGCGAGGCGAATGACCTGCTCGGCCTCGCCGACGCGGTCCCGCGCATCCTCGGTGGAAAAGGAATCGCTGACGATCGGAGCGACGTCGCGTTGCGGCTTTGGGAATTGCGGCGTCTCCGGCGCCTGACGGCATCCTGCACCGGCGAGCAGGACGAGCGCCGCGGCCTTAATCCACATCCTCGACCTCGACCCGCTCGCCGGTCACCCGTTGCGACAGTGCGGCGGCCATGAACCGGTCCAGTTCACCGTCGAGCACGTCACCAGGGGCGGTTGAGGTCACTCCGGTGCGCAGGTCCTTCACCAGCTGATAGGGCTGCAGCACATAGGATCGAATCTGATGCCCCCAGCCGATGTCGGTCTTGGTGGCGTTCTGGGCGCTGGCCTCCGCCTCGCGCTTTTGCAGCTCAGCTTCGTACAGGCGGGCCTTGAGCTGCTTCATCGCCTCGGCGCGATTTTTGTGCTGCGATCGCTGATTCTGGCAGGCCACAACGATGTTGGTCGGCAAGTGGGTGATGCGCACCGCGCTGTCGGTGGTGTTGATGTGCTGCCCGCCGGCGCCCGAGGCGCGGTAGGTGTCGATGCGAAGCTCCGACTCGTTGATCTCGATATCGATATCGTCGTCGACCTCGGGATACACCCACGCGCTGGAGAAGCTGGTGTGGCGGCGTGCGGAGCTGTCGTAGGGGCTAATCCGGACCAGCCGGTGGACCCCGCTCTCGGTCTTGAGATAGCCGTAGGCGTTCTCGCCGCGGATCAGGATGGTCGCCGACTTGATCCCCGCCTGCTCTCCGGCGTGATGGTCGACCAGATCGACCTTGAAGCCGCGGCGCTCACCCCAGCGCGTGTACATGCGCTGGAGCATTTCAGCCCAATCCTGGCTTTCAGTCCCGCCCGCGCCGGCGTTAATCTCGACATAAGCGTTATTGGCGTCGGCCTCTCCGGCGAGGAGCGCGGCGACCTTGTCTCGCTCGGCGCGCTCGGCGAGCTCCTCGAGGCTCACGAGACCATCCTTGACCAGCGCATCGTCGCCTTCGGCCTCGGCCATTTCGATCAGCTCGACGGTGTCGGCAAGGTCTCGCTCGATCGACTGGGTTGCCTCGATCGCTTCCTCGAGACGGCGGCGCTCGCGCATGACCTCCTGCGCTTTTTTGGGGTCGTCCCACAGGGTCGAATCCTCGACCCTGGCATTGAGCTCATCGAGCCGCTTAAGCGCGCGGTCCCAATCGAGGAAGCGGCGCAGCAGCGCGGTCGCGGCATGGATGCTGTCAACATGGGATTGCGCTTCGGCGCGCATGGACAAGGACTTTCCGTAAGGTGCAGCAATCAGCCGACCGCTAGTCTTAGCCGGTGCCGTTTTGCAAGGCCGGCGCCGGCGACGGAGCGGTTGGGGGCGGAGCGGCTGCCGGCACCCGCTGAGCGGCTGGCGCGGCCTGCGGCCGGCGAACGACGCGGCGGCGCTGAACTGGCGGGACCCTCCGTTCGGCTCTATCGTCACCTTCCAGCTCTGCACTGCTGTCGGGCAGCTGGCTTCGGCGATAGACCCTGCGCGGCTCGGTCTGCGGCTGGAACGCTTCCCAGATCACCGGCGACTTGGGGTCTTCCCGGGTCGGGAAGGTGCCGAACACGCGGCGGCCGGACGTGCGGTCGACACGCGCCCAGCGGATGCCGGCGGGCGCGACGAACGGCGACTTGGGCATGTCCTTGAGCGCTGCCTGGGCGAATTGCTTGAAGATCGGCGCGGCAATGCGGCCGCCTTGGGCGTAGCCGCCCATGCTGCGCGGCTGGTCGTAGCCGAGATAGACGCCGGCGACGATGTCGGGGGTGCCGCCGACGAACCAGACGTTGGTCGGACCGGAGGTGGTGCCGGTCTTGCCGAACATCGGCCGGTCGAGATCGCGCAGGATGGTGGCGGTGCCGCGCTCAACCACGCCGGTGAGGATGTGGACCATCTGGAACGCGGCCATCGGGTCGAGCAGCTGCTGCGCCCGGATCGGCGGCCGCGGCATCGCCTGGCCGTCCCAGTCGGCGGCGTTGCAATTGCCCATCAACTGGCAGCGGTTGTCAGTGCGGTAAATGACCATGCCGTTGCGATCTTGAACATAGTCGATCAGCGTCGGTTTTACCTCGCGGCCGTGGTTGGCCATGATGGCATAGGCGTTGGTCAGCTTGAGGACGGTCGTGTCGCCGGCGCCAAGCGCAATCGACAGATAGTTAGGATAGTCGCCGACGCCGAGCTTCTTGGCGTTTTCGATGACTTTGGCCATGCCGGTCTGCGATGCCGCGCGGATGGTCATCAGGTTGCGCGACTGCTCGACGCCCCAGCGCATCGTCTTCGGCCCCGAATAGCGTCGGTCGAAATTGACGAAGCATTTGTTGCCAAGGCCAGCGCCCTGCCAGACGCAGAAGGGGGAATCGACGATGATCGATGCGGGCGTCATTCCGTTCTCGAGCGCCGTTTCATAGACGATCGGCTTGAACGACGATCCAGGCTGGCGAAGCGCCTGGGTGGCGCGGTTGTAGCTCGACCCGATCACGTCGAAGCCGCCCTGCATCGCCAGCACGCGGCCGGTGCGCACTTCCTCGGCAACGAATCCGCCGCCGATCTCGGGGATCGAGCGCAGCGCATAGCTGTCGGTGCCGAGCTGCTTGACGACGATAATCATGCCGGGGCGCAAATTGCTGAACGCCGAGCCGCCGCCGCCCCGCTTGGGCATCGATGCGGCGGATGACGACAGACTGCCCTTGGAGCCGTTGGTGAATCCGATCTCGGCCTGGCCGCCGCTCTTCGACAGGACCACGGCCTTGCGCCAGTCGGGGAAGCCGGTGCCGACCGGCGTGCGGTCGAGCTGGGCGGCCCAGTCGCCGTCGACGTCGATGCTGAGTTCAAGGTCCTTCCAACCGCGGCCGCCGTCGAACTTGGCAAGGCCCTCGCGAAGCGCCTCGGCTGCGGCGTCCTGCATGGCCGGAGCCATCGATGTGCGCACCCATAGGCCGCCGGCATAGACGCTGTTGGGGCCGTCCTCCGTTTTCTCGCCGAAGCTTTTGAGGAGCGTGCGGCGGACCTCTTCCATGAAATAGCCGCCCTGCTGGCGAAACTTCTCGCTGCTGCCGTAGCGGATGGTACCAAGCGGCATCGTCGCAGCGGCGGCGCGCTGCTGCCCGTCGATGTAGCCGTTCCCCTCCATCTCCCGCAGCACATAGTTGCGGCGGTCGAGCGCCCGCTGAGTCGCGCGGATCGGGTCGTAATTGGCCGGCGCCTTGGGCAGGACGGCGAGATAGGCCGCTTCCGACAGCGTAAGGTCGGTCACATCCTTGTCGAAATAGGCACGCGAGGCCGCCTGCACGCCATAGGCATTCCGGCCGAGAAATATCTGGTTGAGGTAAAGCTCCAGGATCTGCTCCTTGCTGAGCGTCGATTCGAGGCGGAACGACAGGATCGCCTCACGAATCTTGCGCCCGATCGAGTAGCTGTTGTCCTGCAGCAGCGCTTTGGCGACCTGCTGGGTGATGGTCGATCCGCCACGCGCGCGGCCGCCGTCGGTTGCCGTCTTGGCGGCATAGTCGAACACGGCGCCGACCAGGCCCGGATAGTCGATGCCGCCGTGACTGAAGAAGGTCTTGTCCTCGGCGGAGAGGAAGGCGTTGAGGACCATCGGCGGATATTCGTCGAAGTCGAGCTCGACCCGCCGTTCGCGGGCGAAGGTCTGGACCGGGTCGCCATTGTTGCCGCGGACATTGGTGGGAAGCGACGGCTGGTAGGCCAGCAGCTTCTCGGACGATGGCAATCCGGCAGCGAAGAACAGCCAGACCGCGGCGAAGAACAGGAAGCCGCCGAGGAACAGCCAGTTCAGGCGGCGAACCCACGGACGCCGGAACCAGGCACCGACGCGATCCCGCACCCGGCCGTTGAAGGCAACCAGGTCAGGCAAAGGAAGCCGGGGGGCGGACAGTTTCTCGAAACGCATTTGCAGGCCCATCTAGCCGCTCGGCAGCGCCGCGAAAAGCCGCCGTCTCAGCGATTTCGACGAGCCGCGACATCCGCCTCGATGGTCTGAGCAAGCGCGGTGACGATTTTGGCGCGCTGTTCGGGCGAAGTGAGCGTCAGTTCGTCCTCGGCGTTGCTGATGTAGCCGGCTTCGAACAGCACCGCCGGCACAGCCGCGCGGCGGAGAACGTGGAAATCGGCAAAGCGGTGCGGCTCGGGACGCAGCAGGACCCGGCCGGCCGCCTTGCGGACCATACGCTGAGCGAGGTCTGCCGACGCGCCCATCTGGTCCCGCAGGGCGAGATCCGACAGAATCGCTTCGGCCGAACCGGCGTCGGCGCTCGATGCCTCAGCCGCGCCATTCTCGACCCGCGCGAAACGAGCGGCATCGCTGTCGGAAGCGACGTCGGACAGCGAATATACGCTTGCGCCGCGTGCCAACGGGTTGGGGGCGCTGTCCATGTGGACCGACAGGTAAAGCGATGCGCCGAGGCGGCGGGCGATGGCTGCGCGCTGGTCGAGGGTGAGATAGGTGTCGCCATCCCGCGTGAGGGCGACGCGAAGGCGGCCACGTTCGATCAGCAGGTCGCGAAGCTCTTCGACGAGTGCGAGAGTCAGCTGTTTTTCGGTCACCGCGCCCGACACCGCGGTGGCGCCCGGGTCGCGGCCACCGTGCCCGGCGTCAAGGACAACGATTGGCCGTCCGGCGGGCCCATGCACGGTGACATCGGTGACGGCGGGGGCAAGCGCCAGGGTCACGCTTCCATCGCGCGCCTCGCTGAAAAGCGCATTGCCTGAATCATCGCGGGCGACGGCGCGGCCACGCGTGACCCCCAGTGCGAGCAAGGCTGCTCCGCAAAGGGCGATCAGCCCGGCGCCTGCAATCGTGCGCCACCTTCGGTAATTCGTCGCCATGGGTATCGTGGACCTCGGTTGGCCTAATATCACCGGAACATGGTTAACCGCCAGTTAGCGTGCTTTCTCCTTCGTTCCGCGGGGTGCCGCTGGTCTCTGCGCAGGTGTTGCGGCGGGGCAACGGGGGTGCTAACCGATCAAAATCCCCGGCCAACCGGCCTTGGGGATTCCGCCGCGACCAATGCAAGGACCCGCGGCTGTCAAGGTTGACGCTGCATGATGCCACAGAACGCCCCTAGCCCGCGCTTTGACGAGCAGCGGGGCGTGATTCCCGCGCGACGCGCCGGAATGGCCCATCCAGCAGAGGCGATTATCGGAAAACGCTCCAGCAGGGACGGCCTTGGTCCGCGACCGCTGGCACCATCAATCGCGCGCCGCCGGCAAAGCCGGTTTGCATCGCGCGCCCGGAGAAATTTTAATGTCCATGCGCATGCTGATCGATGCGCGCCACCCGGAAGAGACCCGGGTTGCGGTCGCAAAAGGTAACCGGATCGAGGAGTTCGACTTCGAGTCCGAAGAGCACAAGCAGCTCAAAGGGAATATCTATCTCGCCAAAGTCACCCGCGTAGAGCCGTCGCTCCAGGCGGCGTTCATCGACTATGGGGGCAATCGCCATGGCTTCCTGGCCTTCAGCGAAATCCATCCCGATTATTATCAGATCCCGAAAGCCGATCGCGACGCATTGCTCCGCGAGGAAGCGGAGCATGCCGCGGAAGAGGAGCGGCTTCGCGGCAACGACGACTATGACGATCTGCCGTCCGACAACGCCGACGAAGGCTTCGAAGGCGATGAGATTGAGAATGGCGCGGGCGAGGAGCCTGACGAGGCCGGCACCGGCTCCGATCGTTCGCCGGTCGATGAATCGGCGGCCGACGAACTTCGCCGCAAGCGCCAGAACCTGCGCCGCCGCTACAAAATTCAGGACGTCATCCAGCGCCGCCAGGTGCTGCTGGTCCAGGTCGTCAAGGAAGAGCGCGGCAACAAGGGCGCGGCTCTGACGACCTATCTCAGCCTCGCCGGCCGCTATTGCGTGCTGATGCCCAACACGTCGCACGGCGGCGGGATCAGCCGGAAAATTTCCAACGGCTCCGACCGCAAGCGGCTGAAGTCGATCATGGCTGACCTCAACCTGCCCAAGTCGATGGGCCTGATCGTTCGCACCGCCGGCCTTTCGCGCACCAAGACTGAAATCAAGCGCGATTTCGATTATCTCGCGCGGCTGTGGGATGAGATTCGCGAACGGACGCTGGGCAGCACGGCGCCGGCACTCATCTATCGCGACAGCGACCTCATCAAGCGGGCGATCCGCGACCTCTACCACCGCGACATCGACGAGGTGATCGTTGAGGGCGAAGATGGGTACAAGGCGGCACGCGGCTTCATGAAGCTGCTGATGCCAAGCCACGTCCGGCGGGTGCAGCAGCATAGCGAACCGACTGCACTGTTCCAGCGCTACGGGGTCGAGGACCAATTGTCCGCCATGTACCAGCCGGTCGTGCAGCTGAAATCCGGCGGCTATCTGGTCATCAACCCGACCGAGGCCCTGGTGTCGATCGACATCAACTCCGGCCGTTCGACGCGCGAGCATAATATCGAGCAGACGGCCTTCGCCACCAACCTCGAGGCCGCGGCCGAAATCGCCCGTCAGCTGCGGCTGCGGGACATGGCCGGCCTGGTCGTCATCGACTTCATCGACATGGAGCAGTCCCGCCATGTCCGGAAAGTCGAGAAGGCGATGAAAGATGCGCTCAAGAACGATCGCGCGCGCATTCAAGTCGGACGCATCTCCAGCTTCGGGCTGATGGAAATGAGCCGCCAGCGGCTCCGCACCGGCGTACTCGAGGCGTCGACCCGGCCCTGCGCGCATTGCGAGGGTACCGGCCTGATGCGCACGGCTTCGTCGGCCGGCCTGTCGGCGCTGCGGATCATCGAGGACGAGGCCGCCCGCGGCCGCGGCGACCGGATCGTGCTTCGCGCGGGCCGTGACGCCGCCATCTACCTGCTCAACAGGAAGCGCGCCGAACTCAACGACATCGAGCAGCGCTACGGCGTTTCGGTCGAAGTCGTCATCGACGAGAGCTTCGAAGGCGCCAAGATGAGCTGCGAGAGCTCGGGCGGACGCCCGGTGCCGCAGGAGCGTCCGCAGATTCCCGCTTCCGTCGAGGAAGAGGAGGAAATCGACGAGGTCGAGGACCTTCTGGACGAGGAAGAAGAAGCGGACGAAGAGGAAGAGCGTGAAGAGGCTCGTCCGGAGCGGTCGCGTGAAGAGGAAGACGACCAGCCCGGTCGCCGCCGCCGTCGCCGCCGACGCGGTGGACGCGGTCGCCGACGCGAAGGTGGCGATTCCGCTCCCGACGGCGAGGGTCAGAGCGCCGCCGAGGAGCAGGACGCGGGCTCTTCGGAAAAACAGCAGGCAGATCAGCCAGAGCAGCGTCAGCCGGAGCCGGCCGGTGAAGAATCGCCGCCGCGTTCCCGCCGCCGTCGCCGCGGCCGCAAGCCCGGCGGCAGCGACGGGGAAGCCACCGCAGAGGGTGCAGAGGCGCCGGTAGAAGCTGACAGTTCGCCGATGGCCGAGCGGCCAACCTCGGAAGAGCCGCCGATCGCCGAAACGACGGCAGCCGAGGAACCACAACCGGCAAAGCCGAAGCGGAGCCGTAACCGCAAGGCCGCGGCGGCAGAAGCAGTGCCAGAGCCGGCACCCGCCGACGCGCCTCCGGCCGAAACCGCGGACGATACCGGCGCGGAAGCCAAGCCGAAGCGCCGCTCGCGCGCCAAGAAGGTTGCCGAGCAGCCCGCCGAGACAGGGGCCGAGGAGGTCGCGGACGTCGCGGACAAGGCGCCCGCCCCGGTGCTGGAAACGGCCGCGATGGCGGACAATGATCCCGCGGACAGTGGCTCGCCCCAGGGCGAGCTGCGCCGGGGGTGGTGGCAGCGCACCTTCGGTTAGGATGCACTTTCATCGCTCGTTCAGCCGCGCGCTTGGATTGGGAGCTTGATGACGTCGGCAATCGCCCGCCTCGCTCGCCTGCTGATGATGGCGCTCGCGCTACTGTTCGCGGCGGCGAGTCCGGTTGCTGCGCAGTCGGCACTGCGCGACGCCGAGACGGAAGCGCTGTTCCGGGACGTCTCCAGGCCGCTGATCGAAGCCGCAGGGCTTAGTCCGGCGAGCGTCGACGTCGTCCTGCTCAACGACCCGGAGGTCAACGCCTTCGTTGTCGCGGGGCAAAACGTCTACATCCACTCCGGCCTACTGACGGCCTCCGACGATGTGACCCAGCTCCAGGGCGTGGTCGCTCATGAGCTTGGCCATGTCGCGGGGGGTCATGTGATCCGCAGCGGTGAGGGTGCGAAGCAGGCGACAAGCATGAGCATTGCGACGATGGTGCTCGGCGCGCTCGCCATGGCGGCGGGTGCGGGCGATGCCGCGATGGGTGTGATGGCCCTGGGCCAGCAGGCTGCACTCGGCAGCTTCCTGGCGTTCACCCGAGCGCAGGAAAGCTCGGCCGATCTCGCCGGCGCAAAATATCTGTCGGCCGCCGGGATCACCGGCAAGGGCAGCCTGGGCTTCTTCAAGAAGCTTCAGCAAAACGAGTATCGGCTCGCGGTTTACGCCAAGGACAGCTACGACCGTACTCACCCGCTCTCGGGCGAGCGGATCGCGACACTGACCGACCTGTATCAGAAGGATCCGGCCTGGAACCGGGCTCCGGACCCCGCGCTCGAGGCTCGCTTCCAGCGTGTGAAGGCGAAGCTTCTGGGCTTCGTCAATCCCAAGCAGGCGACCGTCAAATATCCGGAAAGCGACACCAGCGCCGCGGGGCATTACGCCCGCGCTTATGCTTACCATGTGGGCGGCTATCCCGACAAAGCGATCGCCGAGGCCAACGCTCTTTTGGTTCAGAATCCGGACGACCCCTATTTCCTCGAGCTGAAGGGCCAGATTCTGCTTGAATCGGGCAAGCCGGCCGAGGCGGTCGCACCGCTTCGCCAGGCGCTTAGCAGGACTAATGGCGAACCGTTAATCGCCGGGATGCTCGGTCACGCGCTGATTTCGACCGAGAAGGCGGAAAATTTCGCCGAGGCCAAATCGATCCTCAAGACGGCGGTCAGCCGCGACAATGAAAACCCCTTCGCCTGGTACCAGCTCGGCATCGTCTACGACCGGGAGGGCGACCGCAGCCGGGCCGCGCTGGCGACCGCCGAGAGAAAGAACCTCGAGGGCGATCCCAAGCTGGCGTTGGTAAGCGCCGAAATGGCGATGAAGGGTATCCCGCAAGGCTCGCCCGATTATCTTCGCGCGCAGGACATCGCGATGGTTTCGCGCGCCGAGATCAAGAAAAAGAAGAAAGACCGCTCGTGAGCGAAAGAGGGGGGTGGTCGTTCGGCTCGGCATTGGCCGGCGGCCTGGTCGGTGCGCTGTTGACGGCGGCGCTGCTCCTTATCGCCGCTCCGCAACTGATCGGCAGCAGAATCGTCCGGCAAGGGATGCTGGCCGACCCGCAGATCCTTGTCGATGCCGCCGATGCACTTCGCGACCGCCAATATGCGCCAGCGCTTGCAACCCATCGGGCAGCGCTGGAAACGCCGTTCGCGTCATCCTGGAGAGGGGCGGAGAAGCCCGACGTCGTGCTGGTGGAATTCTTCGATTACGCCTGCAGCTATTGCCGCGCCAGCCTGCCCCATGTTCAGCAGCTGCTGAACGAAGACAAGAAACTGCGGGTCGTGTTTCGCGAGCTTCCGATCCTCGGCCCCGACAGCGTGACCGCGGCGCGCGTGTCGCTGGCGGCGTCAAAGGCCGGCCGGTTCAACCAGTTTCACGAGGCGCTCTATGCCGCGGGACGTCCGGGTGCCGCGACAATAGCCGCTGCCGCACAGTCGGCGGGAGTTGCTCCGACACCGCCTGGCGATCCCGCCATCGAAGCGGAGCTCAAGCGCAACCTGGACCTTGCGGGACAGCTTGGCGCGACCGGCACGCCGATGTTCATCGTCGGCGATCGGGTCATGAACGGAGCGGTCGGCTACGATGTGCTGAAGAAGGCCATTGCCGATGCCCGCGCCAATGGCGATTCGGCGAGCAGCTAGGCGGCTCTAGCCGGGTTCCCCCGAGCCCTTAAACCCCTGCGCGACCACATACCATTCCGAACTGTCCTTGCGGCTGGCGGGCGGCTTGGCGTGCTTGACCGTCGTGAAGTGCCGCTTAAGTTCAGCGACGAGATTGTTGTCGGCACCGCCGGCAAGGACTTTTGCGACAAAAGCGCCGCCGGGACGGAGCACTTCGATGGCAAATTCGAGGCCTGCTTCGACAAGGCCCATCGTTCGCAGGTGATCGGTCTGGGGGTGGCCGACGGTGTTGGCGGCCATGTCGGAGAGCACCAGATCTGCCGGCCCGCCCAGTGCTTCGCGCAGGCGCTCGGGAGCCGTCTCGTCCATAAAGTCCATTTGCAGGATGGTGACGCCGTCGATCGGGTCCGTCGGAAGCAGGTCGATTCCGACAATGCCGGCGGCAGGCTTCCTGCGCCGCACCACCTGGCTCCAGCCGCCGGGAGCGATGCCGAGGTCAACGACGGAGCGGACCCCTTGCAGCAGGGCGAACCGCTCGTCGAGCTCAAGCAATTTGTAGGCCGCGCGGCTGCGGTAATTTTCTGCCTTCGCGCGACGGACGTAGGGGTCATTAAGCTGCCGCTCGAGCCAGCGGGTCGACGAAGCGGTGCGCCCGCGTGCGGTCCGAAGCCGCCGCGGGGGCCCTGTCACGCCACGGGTCACAGGACGTGGCCGTCGCGGGCCATCAGCGAGCGTAATATGCCTTCCCGGATCCCACGGTCGGCAACGCCAAGCTTCTCCGCCGGCCAGATGTCCAGGATGGCCTCCAGGATCGCGCAGCCGGCAACCACCAGATCGGCGCGCTCCGGCCCGATGCAGGGCAGGCTCGCTCTCTCCTCGAACGTCATCTCCGCGATCATGGTGCTGATTTCCTGCATCGCTCCGATCGGCACGTGCAGCCCGTCCACCGCCCGGCGGTCGTAGCTCGGAAGGGCGAGGTGGACGCTGGCAAGCGTCGTCACCGTGCCGCTGGTCCCGAGCAGCCGAATTCCGTCGCGCGAGCTCGGCAGCGTGGAGGCAAAAATCTCGAACGCGCGCCGGACGCGTTCGCGCATCCTTTTGTAGGCCTTGACCCGGTCTTTGCCCTCGATTGCTTCCCGGCCCTCGCTGTCGGTCAGCGAGACAACGCCCCAGGGCGCGCTCCACCAGCTCCGGATCTTAGGGACCTCGTCGACATGGTCGATCAGCACCAGCTCGGTCGATCCGCCGCCAATATCGAAGATGAGGGCGGGGCCGTCGCCCGGCTCCAGCAGCTTGTGGCAGCCGAGCACCGCGAGACGCGCTTCCTCCTGCGGGGGGATGATGTCGAGGACGATGCCGGTCTCATGCCGGACTCGCTCGGCGAACTGCCTGCCGTTGACGGCGCGGCGGCAGGCCTCGGTGGCGACGGACCGCGACAGGGACACATTACGGCGCTTCAGTTTCTCGCCGCACACGGCGAGCGCCGCCACGGTGCGGTCCATGGCCGCGTCGGAAAGGCGGCCGCTGAGCGAAAGACCTTCCCCAAGGCGGACAATGCGCGAAAAGGCGTCGATGACAGTGAAGCCGTCCTCGGTGGGCCGCGCGATCAGCAGCCGGCAATTGTTGGTTCCGAGATCGAGCGCGCCATAGGTGTGCCTGTACGGCTGCCGGCGCTCCGGTGGAGGCAATGTAGCCGGCGTGCCCTTGGCGAGCGGGGCCGGCGCGCTGGCGACAGCATGCGCCATTCGACGGGTCCGTTTCTATCCTTCGCCGCGAAGGAGCGGCTGACTTAATTGAGGTTTAATCAGGAACCGGGCCTCAGGGCAAGCTGCACGGCCGATGAGGAACGCTCTTGGTCGTGCCCCGGCTCCGGTTTAGGGTAGCGGAATGCGCCAATATCTCGACCTCATGCAGCAGATTCTCGACACCGGAGTGCCTCAACAGGACCGCACCGGCACTGGCACCTTGTCCACTTTCGGGGCGCAGATGCGCTTCGATCTCGCGGACGGCTTCCCGCTGCTGACGACCAAAAAGCTGCATTTGAGGTCGATCATCGTCGAATTGCTGTGGTTCCTGCGCGGCGACACCAACATCGCGTGGCTGAAAGAACGCAAGGTCAGCATCTGGGACGAGTGGGCCGACGACAACGGCGACCTTGGGCCAGTCTACGGCAAGCAGTGGCGGCGGTGGGAGGCCGACGGGCGCGAGATCGACCAGATCGGCAATCTGGTCGAGTTGATCCGGCGCGATCCGGCGTCTCGTCGCCAGATCGTCAGCGCCTGGAACCCCGGTGAACTGGACCGCATGGCGCTGGCGCCCTGCCACTGCCTGTTCCAGACCCAGGTTGCCGCCGGCCGCCTCAATCTCCAGCTTTATCAGCGCAGTGCCGACTTCTTCCTCGGCGTGCCCTTCAATATTGCCAGCTATGCGCTGCTGACGCACATGCTGGCGCGCGAGTGCGGCCTGGAGCCGGGGGTGTTCGTGTGGACCGGCGGCGACGTCCACCTCTACTCCAACCATCTGGAGCAGGCACGGATGCAACTGGCGCGCGAAACGAGGGCGCTGCCGCGGCTTGTCATCCGCGATCGCGGCCAGTCCCTGTTCGATTACGAGCCCGAGGATTTCGTGTTCGAACAATATGATCCGCACCCGCACATCCCTGCGCCCGTGGCGATTTAGCCACGGCCACAGTTTATGTTAGGAAATTGCGGAGCCGGAATGGAGCCGATCGCGCTGCCCGGCGTTTGTTTCGCGGTCACACAGGAGAAGATACATGCTTCGCAAGATCGTAACGGTAGTCGTGATTAGCAGCTCGATGGCGCTTGCCGCCTGCAACACCGTCCGCGGTGCCGCCTCAGACGTTAATTCGGTCGCCAATGAGGTCGACAACAACACCTAAGCTGGGCCATGATGCCCTCTCTTCGGGAGGGTTGAACATGGTTCGTAAGTTGGTGACGTTCGTGCTGGTTGGATCTGGGCTCGCGCTTGCGGCGTGCAACACGGTTCGTGGTGCCGCGCAGGATGTAGGTTCGGCAGCCAATTGCACGGAGAATGCCATCAAAGGAGGCTACTGCTGAGTTCACGCTTGGGAGTAGCACCCAAAGAAAAGCCCCGCCGGCATGGTGCCGACGGGGCTTTTTTTTGCCCCCTCCGACCGTGGCGGCGGGAGGGGGCTTATGGCTTAGCTCTGCAGGTAATCCCCGGCATCGGCGTCCGTGCCGTGGCCCGACGGAGCAACCTCCGCCAGCGGCTCGGCCTGGATGGCCGCTTCCGGACCCTGCGCCAGTTCCGCGGCATGCTCTTCCGCGGCGGTGTCCGGCAGGATCAGCGACTCCTGGATCTTCCGATGGGCGGCGCGAAGAGCCGTGTCGCGGCTCGAGGCAGCGACCCGAAGCCGGTTCATGCCCGCGCCGGTACCCGCCGGAATGAGGCGGCCGACGATGACATTCTCCTTGAGGCCGTTGAGCGTATCGACCTTGCCCTGGACGGACGCTTCGGTGAGCACTCGCGTCGTCTCCTGGAAGGAGGCCGCGGAGATGAAGCTGCGGGTCTGCAGGCTCGCCTTGGTGATGCCGAGCAGCACCGGCTTGCCATCCGCGGGCTTCTTCTTCTTCTCCAGCTTGGAGTTGAGCTCGTCCATCTCCTCGCGGTCGACCTGCTCGCCCGCCAGCAGGGTGGTGTCCCCGCCGTCGGTAATCTCGACCTTCTGTAGCATCTGGCGAACGATCACCTCGATGTGCTTGTCGTTGATCTTCACGCCCTGCAGTCGATAGACCTCCTGGATCTCGCTGACGAGATATTCGGCCAGCGCCTCGACGCCGAGCACCTCCAGGATGTCGTGCGGATCGGGTGAGCCGCCGACAAGATTGTCGCCGCGCTTCACATAATCGCCTTCCTGGACGTCGATCACCTTCGACTTCTGAACCAGATACTCGACTGGATCGCCGCCATCATCGGGGATGATCGCGATCTTCCGCTTGGCCTTGTAGTCCTTCATGAAGGTGACCTTGCCCGATACCTTGGCAATGATCGCATTCTCCTTTGGCTTGCGCGCCTCGAACAGCTCGGCGACCCGCGGCAGACCGCCGGTGATGTCACGCGTACGCGCGGCTTCCCGCGGCATGCGCGCCAGCACCTCGCCGGTCTGCACCTGCTGACCGTCCTCGATCGCGACGATCGCACCCGGCGCGAGGCGATAGACGCCCGCCTCGGCAGCGTCTGCGCCGGTCAAGGTCAGGCGCGGTTGGAGCGAGTCCTTCTTCGACTTGGCCATGTCGTCGGTGACGACGCGCTGCGAAATGCCGGTCGACTCGTCGGTCTGCTCGGTCATCGTGCGGTTTTCGACCAAGTCCTGGTACTTTACGGTACCGGCCTTCTCGGTAATCACCGGGCTGAACGAGGGATCCCACTCGGCGATGCGGTCGCCGCGGCTGACGATGTGCCCGCTGTCGCACAGCAGGTGCGCACCGTACGGAACGCGGTGCGTCGACAGCTCGCGACCGTCCATGTCGAGGATCGCGATCTCGCCGGAGCGCGACAGCGACACGTGCCGGCTGCGCGGATCGGTGATCGTCGGCATGTCGCGGAATTCGATGGTGCCATCGACCGGCGCCTCGAGGTTCGACTGCTCGTTGAGCTGCGCGGCGCCGCCGATATGGAAGGTCCGCATCGTCAGCTGGGTGCCCGGCTCACCGATCGACTGGGCGGCGATGACGCCGACCGCTTCACCGATGTTGACCGGCGTTCCGCGGGCGAGGTCGCGGCCGTAGCACTTGCCGCACACGCCCTGCTTGGACGCGCACACCAGCGGCGAGCGGATCTTGATGCCCTGAAGGCCGATCTCCTCGAGCTGAGCGACCATCGCTTCGTCGAGAAGGGTGCCCTCCTTGATGACCACCTCGTTGGTCTTCGCATCGACGATGTCCTCCGCCGTGGTGCGGCCGAGAACGCGGTCGGCCAGCGACGCGATCACCGCGCCGCCCTGGACGATGGCGCGCATCTCGAGAGCGCGCTCGGTGCCGCAATCTTCCTCGATAATCACCGCGTCCTGGCTGACGTCGACAAGGCGGCGGGTCAGGTAACCCGAGTTTGCCGTCTTGAGCGCCGTGTCGGCCAGGCCCTTGCGGGCGCCGTGGGTCGAGTTAAAATATTCAAGGACGGTCAAGCCTTCCTTGAAGTTTGAGATGATCGGCGTTTCGATGATTTCGCCCGACGGCTTGGCCATCAGGCCGCGCATTCCGGCAAGCTGCTTGATCTGCGCCTGCGAACCACGCGCACCGGAGTGAGCCATCATGTAGATGGAGTTCACCGGAGCTTCGCGGCCGTCTTCACCCACCGGCGTCGACGAAATCTCGCGCATCATCTCGCCGGCGACCCGATCGCCGCAGCGCGACCATGCGTCGATCACCTTGTTGTACTTTTCCTGCTGGGTGATCAGGCCGTCCTGATATTGCTGCTCATAATCCTTCACCAGTGCGCGGGTCTCTTCGACCAACGGCACCTTGGCGGCGGGGATCACCATGTCGTCCTTGCCGAACGAAATGCCGGCCTTGAACGCATGGCGGAAGCCCAATGCCATGATCGCATCGGCGAACAGCACGGTCTCCTTCTGGCCGGTGTGGCGATAGACGATGTCGATGACGTCGCCGATCTCCTTCTTGGTCAGCAGCCGGTTGACGGTCTCGAAGGGCACCTTGTGGCTCTTCGGCAAGGTCTCGCCCAGCAACATGCGGCCAGCGGTCGTCTCGAACCGCTTCATGTAGGTATTGCCCTGCTCGTCGGTCTGCGGAACGCGGCTGACGATCTTGGAGTGCAGGGTGACGGCGCCGGCAGCCAGCGCCTGGTGGACCTCAGCCATGTCCGACAGCATCAT
This sequence comes from Pseudomonadota bacterium, assembly GCA_030856365.1. GTDB lineage: Bacteria > Pseudomonadota > Alphaproteobacteria > Sphingomonadales > Sphingomonadaceae > Sphingomicrobium. The sequence goes on along the minus strand of JALYPM010000049.1, from coordinate 3,049 downwards.
CCCCTGGCCGGGCTCGCCCTCCTTCTCGATCGAAAGATAGTAGAGGCCCAGGACCATGTCCTGCGACGGCACGATGATCGGCTTGCCGTTGGCGGGCGAGAGGATGTTGTTGGTGCTCATCATCAGCACGCGTGCTTCCAGCTGCGCCTCGAGGCTCAGCGGCACGTGAACGGCCATCTGATCGCCGTCGAAGTCGGCGTTGAATGCGGCGCAGACGAGCGGGTGAAGCTGAATTGCCTTTCCCTCGATCAGCACCGGCTCGAACGCCTGGATGCCGAGGCGGTGAAGCGTCGGAGCGCGGTTCAGAAGCACGGGATGCTCGCGGATCACCTCGTCGAGGATGTCCCAGACTTCCTTCCGTTCCTTTTCGACCCACTTCTTGGCCTGCTTGAGGGTCATCGACAGACCCTTGGCGTCGAGGCGCGAGTAGATGAACGGCTTGAACAGCTCGAGCGCCATCTTCTTCGGCAGGCCGCACTGGTGCAGCTTGAGCTCCGGACCGGTAACGATGACCGAACGGCCCGAATAATCGACGCGCTTGCCGAGCAGGTTCTGGCGGAAACGGCCCTGCTTGCCCTTGAGCATGTCGCTCAATGACTTCAGCGGGCGCTTGTTGGCGCCGGTGATGGTGCGGCCGCGGCGGCCGTTGTCGAACAAAGCGTCGACCGCTTCCTGCAGCATGCGCTTTTCATTTCGGACGATGATGTCCGGAGCGCGCAGCTCCATCAGCCGCTTGAGGCGGTTGTTGCGATTGATGACGCGGCGGTAGAGATCGTTGAGATCCGAAGTCGCGAAGCGGCCGCCGTCGAGCGGCACCAGCGGGCGCAGCTCGGGCGGGATGACCGGAACGACTTCCAGGATCATCCACTCGGGACGGTTGCCGGATTCGAGGAAGCTCTCGACGACCTTCAGCCGCTTGATGATCTTCTTCGGCTTCAGCTCGGACTTGGTCTCGGACAGTTCCTTGAGCAGAGCCTCGCGCTCGCCGGCGAGGTCGAGGTCGATCAGCATCTGGCGAACCGCCTCGGCGCCGATGCCGGCGGAAAAGGCGTCCTCCCCATATTCGTCCTGCGCGTTGAGGAGCTCGTCCTCGGTCAGCAACTGGAACTTCTCAAGCGCGGTCAGGCCGGGCTCGAGGACGACATAGCTCTCGAAATAGAGCACGCGCTCGAGCTGCTTCAATTGCATGTCGAGCAGCAGGCCGATGCGGCTTGGCAGCGACTTCAGGAACCAGATGTGCGCGACCGGAGCGGCGAGCTCGATATGGCCCATGCGCTCGCGACGGACCTTGGAAACGGTCACTTCCACGCCGCACTTTTCGCAGACGATGCCCTTGTACTTCATCCGCTTGTACTTGCCGCACAGGCATTCGTAGTCCTTTATCGGACCGAAGATGCGCGCGCAGAACAGGCCGTCACGCTCCGGCTTGAACGTGCGGTAGTTGATGGTCTCGGGCTTCTTGATCTCGCCGAACGACCAGTTGCGGATCTTGTCGGGCGACGCGATTCCGATGCGGATCTGGTCGAAGGTTTCCGGCTTGGCGATCGGGTTCGCGAAGTTCGTCAGTTCGTTCATTTTCTTTTCCTCACTCCCCTCCGTTGCGGGAGGGGTCGGGGGTGGGAATTTTGTGAGAGACAGGCCTGAAGTGCCCACCCCTCGTTCCCCTCCCGCCAGCGGGAGGGGAGGAATTGCTACTCGGCAGCCAAAGCGGTCGGCTCTCCGTCTTCGTCGGTCGCGATCGTGTCGAGCTCGACGCTGAGGCCCAGGCTGCGCATTTCCTTGACCAGCACGTTGAAGCTTTCCGGAATGCCGGCCTCGAAAGTGTCGTCGCCCTTGACGATCGCTTCGTAAACCTTGGTGCGGCCGATGACGTCGTCCGACTTCACCGTCAGCATTTCCTGAAGCGTGTAGGCGGCGCCGTAGGCCTGGAGCGCCCACACCTCCATCTCGCCGAAGCGCTGTCCGCCGAACTGCGCCTTGCCGCCCAGCGGCTGCTGGGTGACCAGGCTGTACGGCCCGATCGAGCGCGCGTGGATCTTGTCGTCGACGAGGTGATGGAGCTTCAGCATGTAGATGTAGCCCACCGTCACCTTGCGGTCGAACGGCTCGCCGCTGCGGCCGTCGAACAGGACAACCTGCCCCGACGGATCGAGACCCGCCTTCTCCAGCATCGCCGAAACGTCTGCCTCGCGGGCGCCGTCGAACACCGGAGTGCCCATCGGAATTCCGCCGGTAAGGTTCGACGCCAGCTCGATCACCGCTTGATCGTCGCGGGCGTCGATGTCGGCGTAATAGGTCTCGCCGTAGATGTCCTTGAGCTTGGCCCGGAGCTCCTTGGCATCCTTGCCGCCGAGATCCTTGCCGCGCTCGTGCATGCCTTCCAGCATCTCCTGGATCTGCTTGCCAAGACCGCGGGCGGCCCAGCCAAGGTGAGTTTCGAAGATCTGACCGACGTTCATTCGCGACGGCACGCCGAGCGGGTTCAGAACGATGTCCGCATGGGTCCCGTCCTCAAGGAACGGCATGTCCTCGATCGGCAGGATGCGGCTGATCACGCCCTTGTTACCGTGGCGGCCGGCCATCTTGTCGCCCGGCTGAAGCTTGCGCTTCACCGCGACGAACACCTTGACCATCTTGAGCACGCCCGGAGCCAGCTCGTCACCGGCCTCGAGCTTCTGGACGCGGTCCTCGAAGCGGCGGGTGATGACGTTGACCGCTTCGTCATATTGGCCCTTGAGCGCCTCGAGGTCGGCCTGGCGGGCATCATCCTTGACCGCGATCTTCCACCAGTCGTGACGCTCGACGGTCTCGAGCAAAGCCTCGTCGACGGTGCTCCCCTTCTTGACGCCCTTTGGAGCCGCGGTCGCGATCTCGCCGAGCAGCATCTCGCGCAGACGCCCGAAGGTCGCCCGGTTGAGGATGGCGCGCTCGTCATCCGCATCCTTGCGGAGCCGGTCCTTTTCCTCCGCCTGGATGGCGCGGGTACGATCGTCGATGTCGATGCCGTGGCGGTTGAACACGCGCACTTCGACGACGGTGCCGGCAACGC
>JALYPM010000047.1 GCA_030856365.1 Pseudomonadota bacterium | reverse complement strand
GAAGGGCCCGGGCTGCGCGAAGGATCCTCAGCGCGCGGAACAGCCGGAGCGCCGGCACCACCAGGGCAATGACGGTCAGCCAGTTGGACCGCAGGAACGGCATTTTTTCCGGGGCAAGCGAGAAGCGGAGCAAAAACTCGGCGATGAAGACGATCCAGATGATCGTGCCCAGAGAGGTTAGAAGCTCGGTCGATCCCGACACCAGCTCCCACACGACGATGGCCAGCCAAGCCAGGCTGAGCAGCACCATCGGCACCGTCAGCCACCGGTCAAGCTCCCTCAGCAGCCGCCACCTCATTTTCACCGAAGCCATCGCGCCCTCCGTTCCCATTGTCGCTGGATACGGAAGAGACGCTTGAACCTAGCCGGGGTGCCGCTGCCACGGGTGGATTCGCACTCACCCGTGGGGGAAGGCCGCCGCCGATACGTCCGTCAGGCGTGCGCCGCCGCCGGCCGTTTGCGGGCGTTCCAGCACCAGATCCCGAACGCTGCGATGACGGCATAGCAAGCGACCGGAACGAACAGCGCCATCCGCAACGTCGATGCGTCGGCGACCAGGCCGGTGATGGCCGGAATGATCGCTCCTCCGACGATGGCGACGCAGATGATGCCGCTACCGTCGGCAGCGCGTGGCCCAAGGTCCTCGCTGGCAAGGCTGAAGATCGTCGGGAACATGATCGAGTTCATCAGCCCCACCGCGATCAGCGCGTAGCCCGAGGGGACGCCGAGCATGATTGCGGCGATCGTCGTCAGCAGGCCCGCGCCGATTGCGACTGCGAGGAGGACCAGCCCCGGCGAGACGACCCGCAGAATGGCCGATCCGATGAAGCGCCCGATCATCGCGCCGCCCCAGTAGAAGGCGACCAGCTGGCCCGCGCGTTCGGCAGTGCCGCCCAGCGTATCCGGCTGGATCAGATAATTGACGATGACGCTGCCGATCGCGACTTCGGCGCCGACGTAGAGGAAGATGCAGGTTGCGCCGAACGCGAACCGCCTTTGCCGCAGCAGATCGAACGACTGCGCGAAGCTGGTCGCGGGCGCAGGCGTTTCCTGCATCCGATTGCGGCCAAGATAAACCAGCAGGGCAAGGATCACGAGCGCGACGGCGAGGCCGATGTAGGTGGCGACGATCGCCCGGCTCTCGGCGCTGAGGAAGTCGTCGCGGGCGGCACCCTCAAGCGTAGCCGGGTCCACGGTCGCCAGCGACCCCAGGATCAGCGTTGCCCCGACCAGCGGGAAGATGGTGGTGCCAAGCGAGTTGAACGCCTGCGCGAAGGTCAGGCGGCTATGGGTCGTGCGTTTCGGCCCAAGCTGGGAGATCAATGGGTTGGCGACGACCTGGACGATCACCACGCCGGAGGCGAGCACGAACAATGCGCCGAGGAAGGCGGCGTAGACCGAGGCGCTGGCCGCCGGGATGAACAGCAGGCAGCCGGCCGCCATCGTCAGCAATCCGACGACAGCGGTGCGCATGTACCCAAGGCGCTTGACCAGCGCGGCACCGGGCATCGAGATCAGCGCATAAGCGGTGAAGAAGGCGAACTGGATCAGCATCGCCTCAAAATAATTGAGGCTGTAGAGGTGCTTGAGCTTCGGGATCAGAACGTCGTTGAGGCTCGTGATGCCGCCGAAAATGAAGAAAAGCCCGAACACATACCATTGAAGCTGGGCGGCATTTGCAGGCGGGGCCGACGCCTCTCCTTCGACCGGGCTCACCGTTGCTTCGCCATGAACGGGTGCAATCGCCATCACGGATTCCTCTCGCCAGTGCTCGAGCGCGGCACGGAACGGCCGAGATCAGTCGCTCAGCCTAGCGCGGGACACGGTCAGTGCAATAGAACAGCGCGACGCGTCTCAACCGCGGGCCGGGCTCGAGGCCTCCTCCTCCGTCACCCGCCGGACCGCGGTTCCCGCCGTCAAGCCATGAACGACGGTGGACAGCAAAATGGTCAGCGCAATGGTCGCCCACAGCTGCCCTTCGTTGACGAACTCCATGTGGCTCGTCGCGTAGCCGAGATAATAGATCGATCCGATTCCGCGCACGCCATAGCCGGCGACGACAAGGCGTTCCCTGCCGAGCAGGTCGGTCCGCACGAGGCTAATCCAGCCCGCGATCGGCCGGATCAGGAAGATCAGTGCCACCGCGATTGCGAGATACTGCCAGTTCAGCTCGCTCCAAAGCAGCGGAAGGATGCCGCCGATGAGGAGCAGGAGAACCGACGTCAACGCGTGCTCGATGGCCTCGCTGAATGCGTGAAGGCGCCCGTGGAAGTCGTGGCCTTCCTCAGCGCGCCGAAGGGTCAACCCCGATACGAATGCCGCGATGAAGCCGTAGCCTTCGGCAATTTCAGTGGCCCCGTAGGCGAACAGAACTCCTGCAAGCGCGAGCACGCCCGATCCGGTTTTCGCAAGCGCGTTGCCGCTTGGAAACGAAAACAGAACTTTGCCAAGCAGCCAGCCGACGCCGACGCCGCCGGCGATGCCAACCGCAACGCGATAGAAGACATCTCGCGCAAGCCATTCGAACGCCAGGTCGCCCGCGGTAAATCCTTCCGCGGCGACGATCAGGCCGAGGTAGACGAACGGAAAGGCGAGGCCGTCGTTGAGCCCTGCCTCCGTCGTCAGCGCGAATCGAACCGGGTGCTCGCCGCCCTCCGTCGGGGGACCAACCTGGACGTCCCCGGCAAGAACCGGGTCGGTCGGGGCCAGGACCGCTCCCAGCATAATGGCCCCGGCCAATGTCATGCCCGCCAGCCAGTAACCCAGCATCGCAACCGCCAGGATGGTGAGCGGCATTGCGACCAGCAATAGCCGGATGGTCGGCTGCCACCGCCGATAATTGGTCAGATTGTCGATCCGCAATCCGGTCCCGAACAATGCGACAATGACCGCGATTTCGCTCGTATATTCCCACACTTTCGGCAGCGCTCGAGGATCGATCGCTTCCGGCATCCCGGGCACAAAGGAGAAGACGAACGTGCCTGCCAGGATCAGCAGCGCCGAAGCGGCGGGCTCCCGGCCGGAAATGAACCGCGGCAGCCAGAAGGCCGCGATGATGCTCGCGCCTACGGCCGCCATTGCCACATGATAGGGCGCCAATCCGAAAAACGGTTCTGCAGTGACCAAGCTGACCCTCCGTCGTGAGCGGGTCAGGTCACTTCCCAGCGTCCGCCCTTGGCCATAGCGCTGACTTGCCGAAGCGGTTCCATGATCCTCGCCGGGCCCCGAAGCACCGAAACTGCTTTCTCGAGACCTTCCAAAGCTGCTGATGCCATTCTTCGCGCCGCGGGATATGTCCCGCGCTCAAGAGCAATTAAGCAGTTGGCCGCCGATCCGATGATGTTCGCCATCAACGCCGTCCTACCGGATCTGCTCGCAGCGCTGCGCGACCACGGCCGAGCGCTCGTCGTCGCCCTTCCCGGGGCGGGCAAGACGACGCAGGTCGCTCCGGCGTTGCTGAGCGAGCCGTGGTGCACGGGACAGGTCCTGCTGCTGGTTCCGCGCCGCCTTGCCGCGCGCGCCGCCGCGGAATTCATGGCGTCCGCGCGGGGGGAACGGCCCGGGCAGACGGTCGGCTATGCAACGCGCCTCGATAGCAAGGTCGGCAAGGACAGCCGCGTCGTCGTGATGACGCCCGGCGTGTTCCTGTCGCGCATCCAGGCGGATCCGGAGCTTCAGGGTGTCTCCGCCATATTATTCGACGAGGTGCATGAGCGGGGTCTCGACAGCGATCTCGCGCTTGCGCTGTCGCTGGACGTAGCCAGCGCGCTTCGAGACGATCTGCGCCTCCTTGCCATGTCCGCAACCCTGGATGTCGAGCGTTTCCGGCGCCAGCTCGGCGACGCGCCCGTCATCGTCAGCGAAGGCAAGGCCTACCCGCTGGACATCGTCCACCTTGGCCGCAACCCCCACGCGCGCATCGAGCCGCAGATGGCGTCAGCCATTCTTCGCGCCCTCGCTGATCATCCCGGCTCGCTACTGGCTTTCCTGCCCGGCGTTGCCGAGATCGAGCGGACCGCCGACGCGCTGGGTTCGCTCCCTGCGGGCATCGAGTTGCACAAGCTTCACGGCGCCATCGAACCGGCGGCTCAACGCAAAGCCCTCGCCCCGCCAGGCCCGGGAACGCGCAAGCTCGTTCTGGCAACCAGCATTGCCGAGACCAGCATTACGCTGGAGGATGTGCGCATCGTGATCGACAGCGGCCTTGCGCGACGCCCCCGCTACGACCGCGGGGCCGGGCTCACGCGCCTCGTGACGGAACGCGCAAGCCGCGCCGCGGTGACCCAGCGCGCCGGGCGGGCCGCGCGCCAGGGTCCGGGAGTCGCCATCCGCTTGTGGGAGGAGGCCGCGACGTCGTCCCTGCCCGAACATGATCCGCCCGAGATCTTCGAGGCCGACCTGTCGAGATTGCTCCTGACGTGCCTGATGTGGGGGGAATCGCGTCCCGAACGGCTTCCCTTTCTCGATTCGCCACCCATCCCCTCGATCGACGAAGCGCGCATGCGGCTGACGGTCCTCGGCGCACTGGATGCGGACGGCCGAGTTACCCCTCACGGCCGCGCGCTTTCCGCCTGGCCGCTCGAGCCCCGGCTGGCGCACATGCTGCTGGAAGCGCGCAAATGCGGCTTCGCGTCCGCTGCGGCAGACATTGCCGTCCTGCTGACCGAGCGCGGTCTGGGCGGAAACGATGTCGACCTCGAAGTCCGGTGGCGGCGCTGGCGGTCCGATCAATCCGCGCGGGCGACTGCGGCACGTCGGGTCGCCATTGGCTGGCGGCACCGCCTCGAGGTCGGAGATGGAAGGTTGGAGGAGCATGACCTCGGCAAGGCACTGGCTCTCGCCTTTCCGGATCGAGTGGCGCGGCGTCGGGACGGATCGGGCGAGACTTGGCAATCCGTCGGAGGGCGCGGCTTCAGGCTCGACGCGTCCGCGCCGATCGCGACAAGCCAGTGGATCGCGGTTGGCGAAGTCGCCGGACATGCGTCGGGCGCGCGCATCCTGTCTGCCGCGGCGCTGACCGAGAGCATCGTCATGGAGCAGTTCGCGGATCGCCTGGAGGTCCGCAACGATTGTGAGTTCGACGCGGCGACCGGATCGGTTTTGCCGACGCACAGCCGGCGCCTGGGGGCCATCCGCATTGCCGTCGGACCCGATACCTCCCCGGACCAGGCGGTGATCGAGGAGGAGCTGCTCAAGGGCGTTCGCGAGCATGGCCTACGGCTGCTGAAGTGGGACGAGCGGGCCATCCAGCTGCGTCACCGCGCCGCCTTTGCCCAGCGTTTCGACGCCTCGGTGCCGGCGCTTGCAGACGACATGTTGCTTCAACGCGGCGAGGAATGGCTGGCGCCGCTGCTGGCCGGCAAGCGCAGGCTTGGCCAAATCGACGAAGCCGCGATCACGAAGTCTCTCGAACAGTTGCTGGGGTATGACGCGGCGCGCAAGCTCGACCGCATCGCCCCGGCGCAGTTCGTCAGCCCGGCGGGGAGCCATCATGCGATCGACTATTCGGGTGCCGGGCCCGCCGTCGAAGTGCGGGCCCAGGCTCTCTTTGGTTTGGCGCAGCACCCCACGGTCGCGGACGGCCGTGTTCCGCTGATCCTTGCGATCACTTCGCCCGCGGGCCGGCCGATCCAGACCACGAAGGACTTGCCCGGCTTCTGGCGCGGCAGCTGGGCGGAGGTCGCGAAATCCATGCGCGGCCGATATCCGCGGCACCCGTGGCCGGACGATCCTGCATCGGCCCCAGCGACGCTGAAGACGAAGCGCGCACGGTAGCAGGCCGATGCCTAAGTCGCGCCAGGGCCGCCTCTGCTCGCACGGAGATAGGCCTCGTAATCTGCGGGTTCGTCGATATCGCGCAGAACCTCGCCGACCGAGGTGCGCCAGCCGAGGTCTTGAAGGCGGGCGATGGTTTGCGCAGCGACTTCGGGTCCGCTCCAGGAAATCTCTGAAAAAAGAAGAGGGGAGAAGCGCTTGAGCGCGAGCAAGGCGTAGCCGCCGTCCTCGGTTGGGTGGATAAAGGCGTCATGGTCTTCCAGCTCCCGGCAAGCAGCGCCCAGGCGGTTGCGGTCGAGCGCCGGGCAGTCGGTGCCGATCAGCACCGGCCAGTCGCCGTCATCGGTCGCTCGGCCGGCGGCCCGAGCAAGACGGGCGCCGAGATCGCCTTCGCCTTGGTCGGTCGCGGCGACCCCGACGGGGAGCAGGCCCGTCCAACTTGGATCGTTCGGATCAGGCGAAGCGCACAGCTCGACCCGTGCGCCGGCAAAGGCCAGTGCTTCGGCGCAACACACCTCCAGCATCTCCCGGGCGAGCGCCGCCGCGCCCTCGAAACCCAGCAAAGGTGCAAGCCGCGTCTTGACCTGTCCTGCGACCGGAGCCTTGGCGAAGATGAGAATCCGGCACGCCAGCGCGATCAGCCTTCGGCAGCGAATGCACGGCCGCAGACCGCGTCGAGCTTCGCAACCAGTTCGGGGCTGCGCAGGGCGCGGGGCGTGATCAGCGCCGTGCCCAGGACCGTGTCGAGGGGGGAAGGCGGCCTTCGCGCCGGCAGGGATCCGGCCAGTTCGACGATCAGCCGCCCCGCCAGCTGGGCGTTCGCGGACAGCTGCGCGAGCATGGCGGGAACGTCCGCTTCCTCGGCACCGCGCCAGCAATCATAATCGGTGACCATGCCAATCAGGGCGTAGGGAAGCTCCGCTTCGCGCGCGAGTTTGGCCTCGGGCATCGCGGTCATTCCGATCACGTCGCAATTCCATTGGCGATAGAGTTGGCTCTCGGCGCGGGTCGAAAATTGCGGCCCTTCGATTGCGACATAGGTGCCGCCGCTTACACATGGCGCTCCCGCGGCCTGGGTGGCGGTGGCGCTCAGCTCCGCCAGTCGCGGGCACACCGGCTCGGCCATGGAGACGTGGGCGACCAGGCCGGGTCCGAAAAAGCTGTGCTCGCGGCGCGTGCAGTCGATGAACTGATCGACGATCACGAACGCGCCCGGCGCAATCTCCTCCCGCAGCGAGCCCACGGCGGAGATCGCCAGAACATCCGTACAGCCGGCGCGCTTGAGGGCATCGATGTTGGCGCGGGCGTTGATTGCGCTGGGCGGTAATCGGTGACCGCGGCCGTGCCTGGGCAGGAACAGGAAGGTGACGCCGGCGATGCTGGCCCGGCGGATGGCGTCGGACGGCGCGCCCCAGGGCGTCTTGACGTCGATCCACTCGCCGCCCTGGGCCTCGGGAAGGTCGTAAAGGCCAGAGCCTCCCAGCACGCCGATGACCCATTCACTCACATTCGCGCTCCTTGATGCCGGCTCGACTGCTCGGGTCTTACGATCGCGCAGGAAGATCGGCAGACCCCCGCGCCTTTTTGGCCGGCCCTGCGTAGAAGCTGGAAATGCGCTCCGGGCTCATGCCGGCGAGATAGAGTGCCAGGCACGCGATGTTGCGGGCCGAGCGAGCGAGCCAGCCATCCTCCTGCCATCGCGCCGCGGAGGTGAGCGCGTCGGCCGGAAGTCGCCGGAGACGGCGCCTGCCGAGACGGCGAACCAGGTCGACATCTTCGAGCAGCGGCAGCAGCCTGTAGCCGCCCATGCGGTCGTACAGGTCTCGTCGGACGAGCAGGGCCTGGTCACCATAAGGGAGCCCCACCATTCGCGCGCGAAGCCGCACGCCTGCCTCCACCAGCCGCGCTTGCCATGCCTCGGACTGCAGCCGAAACCGGAAATATCCGGCGGCATCGGGGGCGCTGGATATGTGCTGCTCGACTGCAGCGCTCCAATCGGAGCCGAGCAGAGTATCGGCGTGAAGGAAGAGTAGCCAGTCGCCGGATGCGGCTTCCGCGCCGTTGCGCAGCTGGATGCCGCGGCCGCGCGACGATGGCAGCAAGGTTGCGCCATGCTGCTCGGCAATGCGCCTGCTGTCGTCGCTCGAACCGCCATCGACGACGATGACTTCGTGGGCGCCGTTCAGACGGCCCAGGCAGAAGGAAAGCGTCTCGGCAGCGTTCAGCGCCGGGATGATGATGGACAGCCGCTTGTTCAACCCGAACAGCTCGCGCCGCCGAGCACGCAGAAGCGCGCGCAATGGGGGTGGTTGAGCATGACCTTGCCGGTCTCGTCCGCCAGCGTGTCGCCGGTAACGAACTGGTCGTCATAGGGCAGCAAGGTGCACGCAGCGACGACGGGACGGGCAGCGCCCTTGCGTTTGACGACCATCCGGCTCGACGCACACATCATCGCCCCCGGCGATACGCCAACGATGCCCCAGCACGCCTCGGTAATCTCCGGCACGTCGGCCCCCGCGTCCATTTCCGGGAACAACACCAGACTGGCCGGATTGGAGGAATCGATCTTCACTCCTAATTGGGCGAATAGGCGTGCGTAGCCTGCCCGGGCCTCAGCGTCGCTTTCGCCGACCAACTGCCGGCCGGCGATGGCCAAGCGGGCGCCGCGCTCGTTCAGCCAGCGAAGGCCGTCGATTGCCTTGTCCCAGCTGCCCAGGCCTCGCTCCAGTTCGTGGATTGCCTTGCTGTAATGGTCCAGGCTGACGCGCGTCGTCAGCTGCTCGCCATGATCGCGAAGCAGGGCCGCCAACTGCTCCTCGAAGCGGCGCATCGGCCGCATTGCGTTGGTCAGGACCAGGACCGAAAAGCCGCGCTGCAGCGCCGACCGCATCATGCCGATCGCATCCCGGTTCATGAACGGCTCGCCGCCGGTGAATCCGATTTCGCGGGTGCCCAGGCCTTGCGCTTCGTCGAGGTAGGATTCGACTTCCGCCAGGGTCAGATAGACAAGCGCGTCGTTGGTCGGCGAGCTTTCGATGTAGCAGTTCCGGCAGGTCAGATTGCACAAAGTGCCGGTGTTGATCCACAGGGTGTCGAGCCAGTCGAGGGCGACGTGAGCCCGACGCTCTCCCGTGGCCGTGACGAGAGGGTCGCGAAATTTGTCCGCGTCGAGCGGTTGCGCTTCATCTGGGACGAAGGGCGACGCGGCGGATGTTGCTATTTCCGGTCTCCCCACACCTTCGCCAGCCGTTGGTCGCGGCCGCAGTTCCAGCGGTAGTAGCGATATCGCACCGGGTTCTTCTTATAGTAATTCTGGTGATATCCCTCGGCGGGATAGAATTTCGCGGCCGGCAGAATCAAAGTCGCAATCGGTTTCCCGAGCGCCTTGGCGGCGCGGGCCTTGGCCGCCTGGGCGACGCTGCGCTGCTGTGAGTTGGCGACGAAGATCGCCGAGCGATACTGGTAGCCGCGGTCGCAGAACTGACCGCCGGAGTCGAGCGGATCGACGGTTCGAAACAGGTGCTGGACCAGCCTGGCGTAGCTCACTTTCGTAGGGTCGTAGACGACCTGCAACGCTTCGATGTGGCCGGTGTCGCCAGCCGAGACCTGTTCATAGGTCGGATTAGCAACCTTGCCGCCGACATAGCCGGAGGTCGTCGCAATCACGCCGGGCAGCTTGTCAAAGTCCGCCTCGGTGCACCAGAAGCATCCGCCGGCGACCACGGCCACGGCGCGTTGATTGGCTGGCGCCGGTGCGGGCGCGGCCTCGGCGCAAGCCGCGATGAGCCAGATTGCCGGCAGCGCGGAAAAGAAACGGATCAAGCTGATCTCCCAATATCTAGGCAGCGATGAACTTCATCGCAACGCCGTTCATGCAGTAACGCTTGCCGGTGGGCCGCGGTCCATCGTCAAAGACGTGGCCGAGATGCCCTCCGCAGCGGCGGCAATGAACCTCGGTCCGCTTCGTGAAAAAGGTATTGTCCGCCTTGGTGCCGACCGCGTTGCGCAAGGGCGCCGTGAAGCTGGGCCAGCCGGTGCCGCTCTCGAACTTCGCGGCGGACCCGAAAACGGGCAGTCCGCACCCGGCACAGGCATAGGTGCCGCGGCGGCGTTCCTTGTTGAGCGGGCTCGACCCCGCGCGCTCGGTACCCTCCTCCCGTAGCACGCGATAGCTGGCCGGTGACAGTCGCTTGCGCCATTCGGCCGGTGTTCGGGTTACTTCGAACCGGCCACTCCGCTCGGCCGCGGCGGGGCGCGAACAGCCCACGGTAAGCATCGCTCCAACGAAACCGCCGGCGCTGGCGAGGAAGCTTCTCTTGTTCATCATCTGATTCTGCACCTTAGCATGGGCCTTGGGATGTGTTTCCCGAACGATCCTCTTGCGGCTAAAGGCCCTATGGTGCCGCGGGAGTATCGCTTTAAGACGGCCTACATGAACTCACCGTTGCAGGAGATACGGACCATCGGGACCAGCGGATGAGCTCAAAGTACGGAAAGCTCGGTCTCGTCGCTGCAATCGTGGCTGCGGTCGCAGCTTTCTTCATTCTCGACCTCGGATCGCAGCTGACCCTTGAAAATCTGAAAGCACGGCAGGGCGAGCTCGTGGCGCTGCTGGAACAGCGCCCGCTGACCGTGATCGCCGTTTTCTTTCTGCTTTACGTCGCGGTGGCCGCGCTCTCGCTGCCCGGCGCGGCGATTCTGACCATCGCTGCCGGCGCCATTTTTGGACTCTGGCGCGGTGTGTTGATCGTTTCCTTTGCATCTGCGATCGGCGCGAGCCTCGCGTTCCTGTCGTCGCGCCATCTTTTGCGCGACTGGGTCAAGGCGCGGTTCGGCAAGCGCGTCGAAGCGATCGACCGCGGCATTCAGGAGGACGGCGCCTTCTACCTCCTCAGCCTGCGGTTAATCCCCGCCTTTCCCTTTTTCCTGATCAATCTGGCCATGGGCCTGACCGCCATGCGGCTTGTCGTCTTCTACGTCGTCAGTCAGGTGGGCATGCTTCCGGGCACCTTCATCTATGTGAATGCCGGCGTGCAGCTGAGCGCGATCGACAGCGCGAGCGACATCCTGTCGCCCGGACTGATCGGGTCGCTGGTCCTGCTGGGATTGTTCCCGCTGCTGGCGCGGGCGCTGCTCGGCTGGTGGAAGCGGCGGCGGGTCTATCGCGGCTTCACCCGACCGGCCAAATTCGACCGCAACCTGGTGGTGATCGGTGCCGGAGCGGGGGGACTTGTGACCTCCTACATCGCGGCAACGGTCCGCGCGAAAGTCACTTTAATCGAATCGGGGCGGATGGGAGGCGATTGCCTCAACACCGGCTGCGTGCCGTCAAAGGCATTGATCCGGACGGCGCGGCTCGCCCAGGAAATGCGCAGCGCTTCCGACTTCGGACTTGTCGCGACCGAGCCGCAGATGGACTTCGGTGCCGTCATGGCGCGGGTGAATTCGATCATCCGGCAGATCGAGCCCGCCGACAGTGTCGAGCGCTACACCCGCCTCGGCGTCGACGTGCGTCAAGGGCACGCCCGGATCGTCGACCCCTGGACGGTCGAGATTGATGGCCGGGACCGGATTACCGCGCGTTCGATCGTCATTGCCGCCGGTGGAGAACCGCTGGTGCCCGACATGCCCGGGCTTCGCGAGGCGGGCTGCCTGACCAGCGAGACGATGTGGGACGCGCTGTCCGCCCGCGGTACGCTGCCGGAGCGCGTGGCGATCCTCGGCGGCGGGCCGATCGGAACCGAGATGGCCCAAGCATTCGCCCGGCTTGGCGCCAAGGTTACGCAGGTGGAGCGCGGGCCGCGCATCCTCTCCAACGACGACGAGGAGGTTTCCGCCTTGATCGAGGCGAAGTTGCGCGCGGAGAGCGTCGATATCCGCACCGGGCATGAAGCAGTGCGCTGCGAAGGCAAGGCGCTGATCGCTCGCAGCGGTGATGAGGAGGTGCGCATTCCGTTCGACGAGATCATCGTTGCCGTCGGCCGCAAGGCCCGGCTGACCGGTTATGGCCTCGAGGAGCTGGGGGTCACGACCGACGGCACCATCACCGTCAACGATCATCTCCAGACGAACTTCCCCAACATCTTCGCTGTCGGAGATGTCGCCGGTCCATTTCAGTTCACCCACTTCGCAGCCCACCAGGCGTGGTACGCGGCGGTCAACGCCCTGTTCGGCGGCCTGCGCAAGTTCCGCGCGGATTATTCGGTCATTCCATGGGTCACCTACACGGATCCGGAGGCCGCTCACGTCGGCCTGACCGAAGCCATGGCGCGTGAGCGCGACGTCGCCTACGAAATCGTCCGCTACGACCTCGGCCATCTCGACCGCGCCGTGACCGAAAGCGCCAACGAGGGATTCGTGAAGCTGCTGGTTCAGCCGGGAAAAGACCGCATCCTGGGGGTGACGATCGTCGCCAAGGATGCCGGCGAGATGATCGCCGAATATGTGCTGGCGATGAAGCATGGCATCGGACTCAACAAGATCCTGGGGACCATCCATGCTTACCCGACCATGTCCGAAGCCAATAAATATGCCGCGGGCGAATGGAAGAAGGCGCACAAGCCCGAGCGTCTTTTGAGCTTCGCCGAACGCTATCACGCATGGCGGCGGCGCTGATGTGCCCGGCATCCGACGCGACACACGGCCTGCATCTTGAGGAGTCGAAATGACCCGCCCAATCGAAATAAATTGGCCGCGAAATCTGTCGCGCGTCGCCGTGCTGCTGAGCGTCGGCGGCGTCATCGCCGCCCTGATCGCGTCCGTCGGCAGCGGAGCGGGGCTATGGCATTTCGGTACAGGTTTCGCGGTCCTGCGCTACGCGTTTTACGCTGCCGTGGCGGGTGGAGTGCTGGCGCTCATCCTCATCGTTGCCGGACTTGTCCGACGCACCGGTGCCGGCAAGCTCAACCTTCTCGCCTTGGTGGTCGCGCTCCTATTCTCGGCCTATCTGCTGCAACTGGTCTCGACCGCGCGCAGCGTTCCGGCAATTCATGACGCGACGACCAACCTTGAGGATCTGCCAGCGTTCACGGCATTGCCACTTCGTGCCGACTATCTGGAGGATGTTCCGGATGAGGGTCGGCCAGAGCTGGCGCGGCTGGACCCGGAGAACCGCTGGAAGACAATCCACCGGCAAGCCTATGGCGACCTGCGCACGGTGAGAGTGCCTGCAAGCGTTGCGCAGACCACCGAGCGCGCGGCCCGGCTGGCGCGAAGCCGCGGCTGGAACATTGCCAAAGTCGATCCGCAAGCGGGCATCGTCGAGGCGACCGCGACCAGCACATTCTTCCGCTTCAAGGACGATGTTGTGGTGCGCGTTCGGCCCGACCCGCAAGGGCAAGGTAGCGCGCTGGTCGACATGCGGTCGATCAGCCGGGTCGGCGGGAGCGACGTCGGCATGAATGCAAAGCGCATTCGAGGTTTCCTGGCGGACTTGCAGGCGGAAGACTCTCGCTAGGCCTCGAGCGGGCCACCTTTTGCCTTTGCCCGCGCTGCCGTTACTCTCCCAGGAGAAAATGGATGAGCGACACAGACTTCAAATCCGGCGATCGCGTCGCGTGGAACAGTCATGGCGGAGAAGCGCTCGGCAAGGTCGTGCGAAAGCAGACGTCGCCGACGTCCATCAAGGGTCACAAGGTCGCCGCCAGCAAAGAGGATCCCCAGTTCATCGTCGAAACGGATGATGGCAAGCGGGCGGCACATAAGCCGGGGGCGCTTCGCAAAGAGCGATGATTGACCGTGGGGTTGCGCGGCTGCCCCCCGCGCCCAGGTTTTTGAGTACGGCGGTCCTACGGCCTTTAGGCCAGTTAGCTTGACGCAGGGCATCACCGCGTGGACGCATCGCTTCGGAAGGCGTATCTGGGACGGATGAGCTCGGACTGGCTGATTCCCGCCGGAATCATATTCTTAACCGTGGCGGCGATGGAGCTTACCGCCGCGGCCGTGCACCGGCACCTGATGCACGGGCCGGGTTGGGGCTGGCATCGTTCGCACCACGAGCCGAGCGAGGGTAGGTTCGAGCGCAACGACCTTTATGCGGCGCTGTTTGCAGGAGTCAGCGTGCTGTTGTTCGTGCTCGGCGGACGCTGGCCCTTGCTGTGGTGGGTGGGTGCCGGGACGGTCGCCTATGGCCTGCTCTACACATTCGTCCACGACGGCCTGGTCCATCGCCGCTTCCCGTTCCTGAAAGTGCCGCGCAGCGGTTATCTCAAGCGGCTGGTACAGGCCCACCGGCTGCACCACGCGGTGCGGACCCGCGGCGGGGCCGTGTCGTTCGGCTTCCTCTATGCGCCGCCGGTCGATCGCCTGCGCGCGAAGCTCCGCGGCGAGAACGCATTGCGATGATCGTTCGCGGACAGGCAGCGATTGGCATCTCGCTAGCGCTGGCGGTCTTCGCCGCCTGGCTCACGCTCCACATCTACGGCGTCTTCTTCCACCCGCTCGGGGGGACCGGCCTGCTGGTCGCGCCATTGCTGCTCGCCTTACTCTGCTGGCTCAACGTCGGTCTTTTCATCGTCGCTCACGACGCGATGCATGGGTCGCTGGCGCCGAAGCGTCCGGGGGTGAACCGCTGGTTCGGCCGCGCGGCACTGGCGTTCTACGCCGGCTTCTCCTTCGACGGCCTGTTGCCGAAGCATTTTGAGCACCACCGCTCACCGGGGTCGGCGGACGACCCCGATTTCAGTACCGCGCACCCGCGTCATTTCTGGCCCTGGTACCTGCAGTTTATGCGCATTTATTTCGGCTGGCAGCAAATGGCGGTGCTGACGGTCATGACCGTCGCGTACTTGCTGATCGGCGCCCGTTACGCCAATCTGTTGCTGTTCTGGGCGCTGCCGGCAATCCTGTCGTCGGTGCAGCTCTTCTATTTCGGCACCTACCGGCCGCACCGTCACGACCATTCGCCGTTCGCCGACGATCACAATGCCCGCAGCAATGCGTTCGGCTGGCTGGCCTCGCTACTCAGCTGCTACCACTTCGGCTATCATCACGAGCATCATCTGGCGCCTTATGTGCCATGGTGGCGCCTTCCGGCGGAGCGGAAAGCCCGAGCGACTGCTCGATAAGGTCCGCCGCACGCCTTACTCCCCCGGCGTCGCGCATTTCCTGCTGAACCTCGCGGGCGCGCTGGCGATAGGTAGGGTCGGAACGAACGTCCGAAATCGCCCGCGCCAGGGCCTCCGCCGAAGTGCGGAAGCTGAGAATCTGGGCGACGCCGGCATGTTTCATCCGGGCCGCGATCCCGCTCTGTTCGAAGGCGAGCGGCATCAGCACCATCGGCAGTCCGGCGGCCAGCGGTTCGAGGGCGGTGTTCATCCCCGCGTGACAGACGACGAGGGCGGACTGATGCAGCACCGCTTCCTGCGGGACCCAATCGTAGATCAGCGGATCACCGGGCAGCTTCTCGGCGGCTTTGACATGCCCAAGTCCGCCCTGGGTCAACAGCAGACGCAGGTCGAGCGCGGCGCAGGCCGTGGCGACCTTGCGGAGCAGGTTGGTGCGCGACCCTTGAAGCGTGCCGAGCGAGCAGAATATCAGCGGGCGGTCGTCACCCGGCGGGAGGTCGAAGGGCGGCGGCTCGCCACGGCGGAACGGGCCGGTGTAGTGAAAGGTCGGCGGTAGCTCGCGGCGTGGAAAATCGATGCTCGGCACCATTTGCGACAGCTGCAGCAGTGGCGACAGGCAATCTTCGAGCCTCCGCCGCGGCGGCAGTCCGAGCATTTTTGCATTGCGCTGGATCGCTCGGCCGACTTTCCGCATCAGCAAGTCGGTGACGCGCCAGCCGCCCCGATTGCGGCGGCGGCCGCCCTCGCTCGGGTCGTAGGGCCAGCCGACATAGGGCGGGGGAATGCCCTCCTCCCGGTTGATCGGCAGGGCGTCGGCGACACTGATGAACGGCAGGCCGAGATGCTCGGCGACGAGACCGCCGCCCGCTTCGAGCTGATCGACGATCAGCGCATCCGCGCCGATGCGGCGGAGGACCTCGGGGGCCTCGCGGCAGAACATGCTGGTGAACCGCACCATCCCGTCCATCATGCCGCCAAGGCCGATCAGCCCGCGGATTTTGGCCATCGGCAGCGTCCAGCGCGAAATTGGCGGCGCTTGCGTCCCGATTGCGACGAACTGCACGCCATCCGCCTCGACCAGCCGCTGTGCGTCCGGGTGATGGATGAAGGTAGCCCGATGGCCGCGCGCGATCAGTTCCGCCGCCAGATGGGAAAGCGGTTTGTAGTGGCCGCGCAACGGCGGCCCGATGAAAGCGAAATGCGCCATCAACGCGGACGCCGCAGGGTGACCGCTTCGGCGAAACTGGGCGCAAGATAGGCGAGCTTCTGCATCTTGCTGACGGACACGCGGCGATCCCAGGCTTCCGCGCCTAAATCGCGGACGCGGCGGCCGATCGCGCCGTAGATGCGGAGCGCCGAAAGCACGGCCAGGCGCGAGCGGAACGGCAGCCGGTTCACCCCTCTGCGAGCGCTCGCTTCGTAGAGCGCGACGCTTGCTAGAAGCCGCTCGACCATTTCGAGGAGGGCGGAGCGATGCGCGATCGCGAATAGCTTGTGCCGCTCGACGCCAAGTTCGTCGAGCCAGTCCTGCGGCAAGTAGCAGCGGCCAGTCCCCAAATCCTCGCGGATGTCGCGGGCAATGTTCGATAACTGAAAGGCGATGCCGAGGTCTGCGGCACGCTCCAGCGTCTGCTCGTCATCGGGCGCAACCCCCATCACGATCGCCATCATGCAGCCGACGGTTCCCGCCACATGGTAGCAATATCGCTCCAGGTCCTCCTCCGTGGCAGGGGTCCAGCCTTGCTCGTCGAGCGCGAAACCCTCCAGATGCTCGTCGAGATATCGCCTCGGGATCGGCCGCTCGTGAAGCAGCGCGCGCAAGCCCTCAAACGGCAGCTCGTCGCTTTTCTCATTGCGGATTGCGGCATCTGTCTTGCGGCGAAGCTCGGCGATGCTTCCACGGCTGCCGCCCGCATAACCCATCACCTGACCGTCGCAGACATCGTCGCAGTGGCGGCACCAGCAGTAGAGCAGCCATGCCCGCTCACGCGTGGCACGGTCGAACAGGCGGCTGGCCGCCCGAAACGACTTCGATCCGCTCTGGATCGCTGCACCCGCGCCGGCGACGAGCGCGTCCCGATTCATCCGGCCAGATCCTCGATCATCAGTGAAGCAGTCGCCTTGGCGCTTCCGACCACGCCGGGGATTCCAGCGCCAGGATGTGTGCCAGCGCCGACGAAGTAGAGGTTTCGCAGCTCGTCGTCGCGGTTGTGCACCCGGAAATAGGCACTCTGGGTGAGCGTCGGCTCCAGGCTGAAGGCGGACCCCAAATGCGAGTTGAGTTCGCTGTCGAACTCCGCCGGGCCGAAGTGGAAGAGCGTGTCGAGGCGGCCGCTGAGTCCAGGCAACATCCTTTGCTCCAGGATATCGAGTACGCGCCGCGCATAGGCCGGTCCCTCCTTGTCCCAGTCGAGCGGCGCCCGTCCCAGATGCGGCACCGGTGCGAGGGCGTAGAAGGTCGACTTGCCCGGTGGTGCCATCGACGGATCCGTCGCCGTCGGGTGATGCAGGTAAAGGGCAGGATCGTCCACAAGGCTGCTGCCGCGATAAATGTCGTTCAACAGCCCCGCATAGCGCGGGCCAAAGACGATCGAATGGTGCGGGACGTCCCAGCTGCCGTGGGTGGAGAAATGGACCACGAACAGCGACGGCGAAAAGCGCTTGCGGCGAAGGCGCTTCGCCGCGCGGCGGCCGCGGGGGTGGTCGACGACATCATAGGTCCGCACGATATCTGCGTTGGAGGCGATGGCATCGAATGCGTCGCCCCACCCGCTGCGCGTCGTCAATCGGGTGACGCGCGAGCCGGTTGCTGCGATATGCTCGACCGGGTCGCCCAGCCGGATGCTGCCGCCGAGCCGTTCGAAGTGCCGCACCATGCCCGCCACAAGCCGGTTGGTGCCGCCGCGAGCGAACCAGACGCCGCCGTCGCGCTCCAGCTTGTGGATCAACGCATAGATGGCGCTGGTCGTCATCGGATTGCCGCCGACAAGCAGCGTGTGAAAGGACAGTGCCTGCCGCAGCTTCTCGCTCTTCACGAAGCTCGAGACCATTGAATAGACGGAGCGCCACGCCTGGTAACGAGCGAGCTGCGGCGCCGCGCTGAGCATCGACTTGAAGTCGAGGAACGGCACCGCGCCGAGCTTCTCGTAACCTTCGTGAAAAACGCCTGCCGAATAGCGCAGGAAACGCTGGTACCCCTCGACATCGGCGGGCTCCAGCGCGTGGATTTGTCGCGCCAGCTCCTCGTCGTCGTCGAGATAATCGAAGATGCCGCCGTCGGGCCAGGACAGGCGGTAGAATGGCGAGACCGGCAGAAGTTCGATATCCGTCGCCATGTCTGCCCCAGTCAGTTCCCACAGCTCGCGCAAACAGGCGGGGTCGGTGATCACCGTCGGCCCCGCGTCGAAGATGTGGCCGTCTTTCTCCCAAAAGTAGGCGCGCCCGCCCGGCCTGTCGCGCGCCTCGACGATGGTCGTCCGAATGCCAGCCGACTGCAGCCGGATCGCCAGCGCCAGCCCGCCGAAACCGGAACCGATGACCGCGGCCGTACGGGTCATGCGGCCCTCCTGCCCATCGACGCCAACGCGCGGCCGATCGGCACCGGCGGACGGCCAGTGAGAATGCGCGCCTTGTCAAGAGCGGTGAGCCGGGCAGCGTAGAAGCGGCCGATCAGTGGCTCCGGAAGCCGGTAAAAATGTTCGAGCACGCGGTACCGATGGTGCGGCTCGGCGGCGAAGAAGAGCATGCGATTGAGCAGCTGAAAAAAGCGCCGCTCCTTCCATAGCTGCGCGGAGCGGCCACGAAACAGGTCGTGCAGTTGTCGGCTGTCGAACGCGGGTTGCGTCGCGAGAAGCGCGGCATTCCTAATCGCATCCGGAAGGGAATAGCCGGTGGTTGGATGGAAGAAGCCGCCGCACAGACCCAGCCGCGCAACCGGCGGTCCGTCGGCCGGCCACAGGTTTGAGAAGCGCCCGCCGAGGAGCACGGGGAGAACGCCCGTCTCCTCGGCGACATGGTCCGCCGATCCGCCAATCACGCTTTCGACATGCTGGTCGAGCCCCGCTCCGAGCGCCTCCCGGTCGAGCGATGGCGACACCGAATAATAGGTGTCCTCGACCATCAGCTCCGACCCACTGAATGGCAGCGTGTAGACGAAGCGATAGCCGTCGCGCTGCGAAACGGTCGCGTCCATGATGATCGGCCGCTCGCAGCCGTGCGGCAGATCGGTGCGATAGGTGCGGCCGACGAACTTTTGCCATGCGAGGTCCAGACCGTGCATCTGGCCCGGGCCGCGCGCGTCAATGACCGCGCCGGCCGTTAATGTCTCACCGTCGTCGAGGGTGACTTGCCCTTCCGACAGCGCGGCGACCGACCGCCCCAGCCGGTACTGCTCAGGCCTGAGCGCGCTTCGCACCAGCGCGTCGAGCCGTGCGGACAACACACTGTTGTAGCCGATGGCGATCGTCCGCCGTCGCGCCGGGAACCTCACCTCATGGTCCGGCCAGCGTTGCGGCTCCAGCATGTCCGCAAGATCGCGATTCTCCGGCTCGATGTCGGTCTCGAAGAAGGACCAGATGTGATTGCCGCCGAAACTGCGGCCCTGCTCGACGAGCAGGATCGGCACCTCCGGCCTGCGGCGCAGGAGGGCAAGCGCCGCAACACAGCCGGCAAGGCCGCCGCCGACGATAATCAGCGGAGACGAGGCGCGACTTACCACGGTGGATCGGCCGCTTGACTGTCTCGGTAAGGATTGGCGTGATACGCCCCCGGCGAATGAAACATGTCATTGTCGCCCTGGCCGCCGCGATGCTCGTCGGCGCTGGAGCTCCGAAAGCTACGCTGG
This sequence comes from Pseudomonadota bacterium, assembly GCA_030856365.1. Taxonomy (GTDB): domain Bacteria; phylum Pseudomonadota; class Alphaproteobacteria; order Sphingomonadales; family Sphingomonadaceae; genus Sphingomicrobium. Next base: position 20,043 of record JALYPM010000047.1, on the reverse strand, counting down.
ATGTGGATGTCGCCGGTCTGCGCGACAGCCGCGGTCTCGTCCAAGCCTGCCTTAGCCGCGACCCGCGCTATTTCCCGGATTGCTCGCGCGACCCCGCTTCCGTGAAGGTCAGTGTCTCGGCCGCGGCTCCGAAGCTGCGGTTTACGGGGGTCGAGCCGGGACGGTACGCGCTCAGCGTCTTTCACGACGCAAATGCCAATCGGCGGCTCGACATGCTGCTTGGCATTCCGAAAGAAGGCTTCGGCTTCTCGCGCAACCCGAGGGTGCGCTTCGGAGCGCCAAAGTTTGAGCAGGTCGACATTGAAGTTGATCCCACCGTCACGCGCCAATCGGTTAGAATGCAATACATCCTTTAGCCTCAATTCGATTCCGGCCGCAGTGCAAATAGGGATCAGAGCCTGCGGGGGTGAAGAGAAGGATACATGTCTCACCCCTCCCTGCTTTGCGCGCAACATCTGACCACGGGCACCGCAACAGCCGATACCGCGGTCGAAGTGAAGCTGCTGCTCGCCGCGCCACGCGGTTTTTGTGCCGGGGTGCGCCGCGCCATCGACGCGGTTCGCGACGCTCTGAAGGTACACGGCGCCCCCGTCTATGTGCGCCGCGCCATCGTCCACAATCTCGCGGTTGTTCGCTCGCTCGAGGCCGAGGGCGCGATCTTCGTGCAGGAAATCGACCAGGTTCCGCCTGGCGGGGTGGTGCTTTTCTCAGCCCACGGCGTCGCGCCCCGCATCAAACAAGACGCCGATCAGCGGGGGCTAAAGGCTTACGACGCCGTTTGCCCGCTGGTGTCCAAAGTCCACCGCGAGGTTGAACGTCACCAGCGCAATGGGCGCGACATCGTGCTGATCGGTCACCGCGGGCATCCGGAGATCGAAGGCACGCTGGGCCGTCTTCGGCCAGGGTCCGCGTGGCTGGTGAAGAGCGTCGACGATGTTGCCCGGCTGCCCGTTCGCCGCGAGGATCCGGTAGCCTATGCGGTACAGACGACCTACTCGGTCGACGATGCTTCGGAGATCATTGCCGCGTTGCAGGCTCGCTTCCCCGACCTCGTGGGCCCTGCCACGAGCGACATCTGCTACGCCACCACCAACCGCCAGAACGCGGTAAGAGAAATCGCCGGCCGATCCGACGCGGTCATCGTGGTCGGTGAGAGTTTCTCGTCCAACGCGACCCGGCTTGCCGAAGTCGCCGCCACTCTGTGCGATTCGGTGCAACTGGTGGCCGAACCTCGAGATCTCGACTGGTCCAAGCTTCTCGCCGCCCGGGTGATCGGCATCACCGCTGCGGCGTCAACACCTGATGCTTCCGTTCAATCGATCATCGATGTCATCGACGGACGTCGGCGGGTTCGCGTCGAGGAAGCGCCGGCCGAGGTCGAGGCAACCATTTTCAAGCGCCTCGCCGTCTCATGAGCTCCGCCGAACTCGCAACGGTGAAGGAACGCCTCGGCCTCCCGATGCGCCGCATCGCCAGCGACATCGATCTGCAATTCGATATGTTGCTGCCGGTGCCGGCCGACCCGAGCGGCCAATTGTTTCAAGCTATCCGCCACGCGGCGATCGGCGGGGGGAAGAGATTACGGCCGCTGCTGGCGTGCGCATCCGCCGACCTTTTCGCGGTGCCTCGCCATTACTCGCTCCGGACAGGTTTGGCCGTCGAGTGCGTTCATGTGCATTCGTTGATCCACGACGATTTGCCCTGCATGGACGATGACGATTGGCGGCGGGGCAAGCCGACCGTGCACAAGGCGTTCGACGAAGCGAGCGCGGTCCTCGCCGGCGATTCGCTGCTGGCGCTGGCATTCGAAATATTGTGCGATCCCGAGACGCATCCGCTGGCCTCGGTGCGGGCGGAGCTTGCATGCGAACTCGCACGAGCCGCGGGAGCGGCTGGGATGGCCGGTGGACAGATGCTCGATCTGACCGCCTCCGAAACCTCGGACATGGACGCGATCACGCGCTTGCAGCGCTTGAAGACGGGTGCGCTGATCGTCTGGTCCGTCGAGGCCGGCGCAATTTTGGGGGGCGCCAGCGCCGAACAGCGCACCAGCCTGCGGGGCTACGCGCAGAAAGTGGGGTTGGCGTTCCAGATCGCTGACGACCTTCTCGACGCGCAAGGCGACGAGAGGGCGGTTGGCAAGAAGCTTCACAAGGACGCAGCACAAGGGAAAGCGAGCTTCGTTACCCTGCTCGGTGTCGAGCGCGCACGGCAACAGGCGGAGACGCTGGTGGAGCAGGCCGTGGAGCATCTACGATGCTTCGCAAGCAGTGCGGAGCTCCTGGTCGATATCGCGGCATTCGCGGTTCAGCGGGATCATTAAATAGCCGGACTTACACCTCCTGGAAGCTGATCCGATGACCGATGCACGTCTTGCGTTGGGGCAGCGGACGTGCGTCTATCCGCGCGTTCGATGGGCAAGGGGATCGAAATGCGGACATGGTACGGCATGCTCATGCTTGCGCTTGCGGCGCCGGCGATCGCGGCTCCGGCCGACAATCTGAAAGCGGTGATCGACGAGCATTGGGCATGGAGCATGAAGGAAAATCCAGTCTATGCCACCATGCTCGGCATCCGCGACCATGACTCACAGATCGGCGACATCAGCCTCGCGGCGGAAGATCGGAGGGCCGGGCAGGCGCAGGCCTTCCTGAGCCGTCTGAACGCTATTCCCGCCGCGCAGCTCAGCGCGCAGGACCGGGCCAACCAGGCGATCCTCAAGCGCAACCTGGAAGAAGCGGTCGAGGCCAATCGGTTCGGGCAAAGGATGATCCTGTTCAGCAATCGCAGCGGCTGGCACCAGAGCTTTATCGGCCTTGCCGAGCAAATGCCGTTTCGGACCAAAGCCGACTACGAAAGCTATCTCACGCGCATCGCGCAATATCCCCGCCTCAATGACGAAGCGATCGGCATCACCCGCCGCGCGGTCAAGGAAGGCTATATGCTTCCCTGCGCGGCGATGAAGGATTTCGACAAGAGCATCTCGGGAGTCATTGCGCAGGATGTCGCCAAGTCGCGCTACTACGCTCCCTTTGACCGGGCGAGGCCGGCGGACGTCAGCGAGCAGGAGTGGCGGGCCATGAAGGACCGCGCACGCAAGGTCATCGCCAACACCTTGCATCCGGAATATGCCAAGCATCTGGCATTCTACACCAGCGAGGTTCAGCCGCGCTGCGTCAGCGCGGTAGGCGCGTCGGCACAGCCCAACGGCAGGAATTTCTACAACTTCCGGATCCGCCAGATGACGACCACGAGGATGGACGCCGATGCCATCCACGCGCTCGGCTTGAGGGAAGTCGCCCGGATCCGGGGCGAGATGGGCGAGGTAGCGAAGAAGGCCGGGTTTGCGTCCCGCGAAGCCTTCATCCGCGACCTGCGCACGAACCCGAAATATTATGCGAAGACCTCGGACGAACTGATGAAGGAGGTCGCCCGGGTCAACAAGGAGATTGACGGCAAGATGCCCGGCTTGTTCGGGCTGCTGCCGAGGCTCCCGTACGGCATCAAGGAAATCCCCGCCGAAATCGCCGAGGGCACGACGACGGCCTATTACAGTCCGGGGTCCGCCGAGGCGGGAACAGCCGGCACCTATTTCGTCAACACGTCCAAGCTCGACCAGCGCCCGCTATGGGAAGTGCCGGCGCTGAGCGTCCACGAAGCGGTTCCGGGGCACCATCACCAGATCGCCCTGCAGCAGGAGCTCGACCTCCCGAACTTTCGCAAGCATCTCACTTTCTTCACCGCGTTCGTCGAAGGCTGGGGGCTCTATTCGGAACGACTTGGGATCGAGATGGGCCTGTACGACACGCCCGCCAAGGACATGGGCCGGCTAAGCTATGAGATGTGGCGGGCGACCCGGCTGGTGGTCGACACCGGCCTGCATGCCAAAGGATGGTCGAAGGAACAGGCGATTGCCTACATGACCGACAACAGCGCGCTGTCGGCGGCGAACATCGAAGCGGAAGTGAACCGCTATATCGCCGATCCAGGCCAGGCGCTTGCGTATAAAATCGGCGAGCTCAAGATCCGGGAGTTGCGCACCAGGGCGGAGCAGCAGCTTGGGCCGAGGTTCGACCTGCGCCACTTCCACGACGCTGTCCTGCGGCAGGGCGCGGTTCCGCTCGATGTGCTGGAAACCCAGGTGAACGACTGGATCGCGGACGAACTGAGCAAGCCTGGGAGCGACCGTGCGAGCCAAGCTGCTCTTTGAGAAGCGCGGCGACGACGTCTAGGTCGGCACCCTAAGGCGGACCTTAGCCTGATTCACCAGCACCCCCGCTTGGCACCGGCTTGATCATGGGTCGCAGTTCGATGGACGCCACAGAAGCAAGCCACAGGCAGATGGTCACAAACAAGTGCGGCGTGGGACGCGACCTGCCGCTGAACATATCTTGCCCCAGCGGGTCGATCAGGAGAATGTAAAGCAGCCCGGTCAGGCCCGCGAGCGTCATGAGGTAGGACCACCGCTTGCGAGCGACGGGAGCGACCTGGATGTACATGACGATCAGGCAGACAATCGCCACGATCAGAATGTAATCGTAAAGGTTCATTGTATCGAGCGTGCCGAGGTTCGCGCCGATCAAGGCTCCAAAAAACAAATTTACGCCCGTGACCATCGCTCGTTTTTCAGCCGGAGACTGATCTTCGACGCCCAAATATCGGTGCCACCCCATCGCGCGTCCTCTCACTCGCCCTGCGTAGGACGGAACGGGTGGGCCAAGGCCGGACTGCAGTCCCCCTCCGATCGGCCGGGCCGTTGGTGGTTTCGACGAACTGGCGGTATTACCCGGCTTCCGGCCGATCGGGCGTCTCACATGTCCACGGTCAGGCTCATCTGCAAACGGCGGGGGGGGTTGTAGTAGAAGCCTTCGCCGATATTACCGTATCCGTAGGTGTTGTTGACCGACGCCAGCTGCGCTCGGTACGTCGCCGGCTTGTCGAACAGTTTGAACCGGTAGCGGCCGCCCAGCCCGCCGACGTATCGAGCCGGGATGACGAAGCTGTTCAGGGCGTTGGCGACTCGGTCGGACGACCCTTCGTAAGTCAAATCGAGCGACAGGCCCTGCACCCAAGGCAGGTTCCAGTTGAGCGCGCCGGTGACGGTGCGGCCAATCGACGCGACCGGCCGCCGCCCGATCAGGCCTAGATCGACCGCGTCGCCGCTCACCTTCGCGTCAAGGAAGACTGCGCCCAGCACGATGTTCAGCCGCGGGGTGATCTGCCCCGCGAGCGACATTTCGAGGCCGCGGTTGCGCACTTCGCCAAGCTGTCGGAACTCCCGCGCCGGGTCTAAAGCGAAATAAGGTTTGCGCACGTCGAACACGCCCGCGACGACGCGCAGCGCGGGAGTGATGGCGTAGCGGAAGCCGGCGTCCATCTGCTCGGTGATGATGGCGGGCGGTGCCTCGCCGCGGTTGACGGCGATCTCCGGGGCGACCGGGCTTTCCTCCAGTCCCTTGGTGTAGCCGGCGTAGAAGACGAGGTCGCTGCCGGCGAGGATGGAGAGGGTTCCGTTGAACAGCCAGGGGCTCGCTTCGGACTCGGGCAGGGCGCCGGATGGGCGGACCACCGCCTTTTCGTAGGAGGTACGTTGAATGCCGAGACTGAGTTCGCCGACGTCGCGCCACCGGCCCTCGTAGCCAAGGCCTCCAGTAAGCTGGCGCACGCGGTCGGTGGTCTGCGGCCCCGCTGCAAAATCCGGTTCCGGGGCGAGAATGGGCTCGTCGATGCGGCCGCGGCCGAAGTCAAAGCGCTGGCTTCCGCCATAGCGACGGTCCTGCATGCGGCCGCGCGTCATCAGGTGGAACTGATGGAGCCGGTCGCCCTCGATCAACTGCCGGGTGAGGCGCAGCTCGCCCGAAGTGGAAGCGGAGCGGCGCCCCGCCTCGTGAATCACCACCCGGTCCGACTCGCCCTCGGGCGAGGTGTTGAGGAACAAGACGTTGAAGTTGCGCAGGTTATCAGAGACGGAGCGGAAGGCGCCGCCGCGCAGAGTCCAGTCGCCGAAGCCGAAGCTGGCGAGCAGGCCGTAGTTGAAACCCTGGGACTCATTCTGCGCCCATTCCGGGCCGAAATAGCGCCGCCGCTCGAATTCGAGCGGGAGGTAAGCGCCTGCGGTGAAGATGATCGGCCCCCCCTCTTGGCCGCGATTGTCCTGCATGCTCCAGAAGGGGATGATCTCAAGATCCTCGGCCGGGCGCCAGCGCGCGACAGCAGCGGCGGTTAGCAGGCGCCGCTGGCCGCCATAATAGATCTCCTCCGCGTTCACGCCTACACCGGCGGCCATCCCAAGCGTGTCCGTAACGGGAAGCTGCGCGTCGACTTCCAGGCGGGGTCCTCCAAAGGGACCGATGCCCACGACGGTGCTGGCGACGGCCTCCGATCCCGGCAGGCGCAAAGAAAAGTCGGCCACGCCCGTCGGGGCGGGAAACGGATAGCCCTGCGCTGTGAGGCCGACCCGCACGTTGCTGCCGGAGATCAGGCGTTCGTTGAGGTCCGTCTGATAATCGAAATACAGGCCATTGATGCGGACATTGCCGGCCTGAACGGGGCTGAAGCCGCGGGCGCTTTGGGGGAAATAGAGTCCGACACGTTCATTGCCCACGCTGGTGCCGAACGCATCCTGGGCGGAGGCCACGGCGTTCTCGCCCGTACGCTGAGCCAACGCAGGCGTTGCAGAGGCGAGCAGAAATGCAGTGAGGCTGACGGACCGAAGCATGATTTATCCTTCATTTTGCTCCGCTCTTTGTGCCTCTCCCTTCCAATCCGGATAAGTGCCGTAGGTCGCAATGCGGACCCATGACCTTCGGCATATGGTAAGGCGGCTCAAGCCGTGGCAGCATTCCACCCATGACAGGCCGTCTCAGATATCTGCACCGCTGGGTCCTGACATGGCTGGCCGCGATGCTGCTCGGCACGGCGGCGCATGCCCAGCTTGCGCACCCGGGCAAGAACGCGATCGCCGCCAGCCTCATTCCGGAATCCGCCGTCGTCGTCCCCGGTCAAACCGTGACGCTGGCACTGATGATGCGGCCCGCGCAGGGCTGGCACGGCTATTGGAAGAACCCCGGCGACAGCGGCATCGAGACGCAGATCGCCTGGGATTTGCCGGCCGGTCTCGCCGCGGGGCCGATCCAATATCCGGTGCCTGGCCAGCTGATCATCGGCGGTCTGATGAACTATGTGTACGAGGGCGATTACGCGCAGTTGATCGACGTGGAGGTGCCCGCGGGCCTGGCGCCCGGCACCAGATTGCCGATCCGCGCGACGGTCGATTATCTTGCCTGCACTGACGAGGTCTGCGTGCCCGAGACGGCGAATGTCGCCGTCGATCTGGAGGCAGGGTCGGCGGCGGGTGCGCAGGCGAACCGTGCCATGTTCGACCGCTTTCGCCAGGCGCTGCCGAAGCCGCTCGGGAGCGAGGCACGGTTCGAGCGGGCGGGTAACCGCTTCCGGCTGGCGATCCCGCTTCCCGCCGGGCTGGAGATTGCCGAACCCTTTTTCTATCCCCTCACCGACGGCGCCCTGGCCTACGCCGCGGCACAGACCTTCTCGCGCGCGGGTGACACCCTCATCGTCGAGACCGACGCGCCTTCGAACGTCGGCAGTCTCGACGCGGTCGAGGGCGTGCTCAAGCTAGGCGACGGCAACGGCCTGTCGCTGAAGGCGGTGCCAGGTCCCGTTCCGGCCGCGGGAACTGCCCTCGAGCTGGACGGAGAGCAGTCGCCGCTTGGCGCCCCTGCCATATTGGCTGCTTTGCTGGGCGCAATTGTCGGCGGGCTGCTGCTCAACATCATGCCCTGCGTCTTCCCCATATTGAGCCTGAAGGCGCTGAGCCTTGCCAAGGCTGGCCACGACGAAGGCGCGGCGAAGCAGGAAGCCATCGCTTATGCAGGCGGCGCGGTGCTGATCTGCCTTGCCCTCGGCGCCGCGTTGCTCGGCCTCAGGGCGGGCGGAGCGGCGGCGGGCTGGGCGTTTCAACTCCAGGACCCGCGGGTCATCCTCTCGCTGCTCCTGCTCATCACTGCCGTAGCGCTGAATCTGGCGGGCCTGTTTGAGCTTCCCGCCCTAACCGGGGGCGGCCGCCTTGCCGGACAGCGCGGGCTTAGCGGCGCCTTCTGGACCGGCGCGCTCGCCGCGTTCGTGGCGACGCCTTGCACCGGTCCCTTCATGGGTGCCGCTCTCGGGGCCGCCCTCGTGCTTCCCACGGCCGCCGCGCTCGCGGTCTTCGCCGGGCTGGGCTTGGGCCTCGCCTTGCCGTTCCTGCTTCTCGGCTTCGTGCCCGCGCTGCGGCGACGCTTGCCCAAGCCCGGCCCGTGGATGGAGCGGTTCCGGCGACTGATGTCGGTGCCGATGTTTCTCACCGCGCTCGCCCTCGCCTGGATCCTCGGCCGCCAGGCGGGCCCGGACGGAATGGCGCTCGGGCTGGCCGCGGCGATGGTGCTCGGGCTTGCGTTGTGGTGGGTCGGACGAAGGCAGAGCCGCCGGGGGGCCTGGGTGCCGCTCGCGCCCGCAGCTTTTGCCGCCGTCGCGGCCGTGGTCCTCCTCCCCATCGGCGCTACCGAGCCGGTGATGGATACCGCTCAAAATATGCTCAAGTCCGAGCCGTTCACCGAGGCGCGCCTCACCGCCCTTCAACAGGAGGAGCGGCCCGTCTTCGTCTACTTCACCGCGGACTGGTGCGTGACCTGCAAGGTCAACGAGAAAGGCGCACTGGAGCGCCAGCAGGTCGAGAAGGCTTTCGCCAAGCGCCAGGTGGCGGTGTTGGTCGGCGACTGGACCCGCGGCGATGCCGCGATCGGCCGCTTCCTGGAGAAGCACGGCCGGTCGGGCGTGCCGCTTTACCTTTATTACGCACCGGGCAAGCCGGTCAAAATCCTGCCGCAGGTTCTGACGCCCTCGCGGCTTGTGTCGATGGTCAGCTGAAAAGGAGTAAGAAGATGAAGTCCTTGCTTATCGCGTTCACCACCCTCGCCGTTATCGCCGCACCCGCTTCGGCGGCCCCGGTCGTCGGCAAGGCCGCGCCCAACTTCAAACTGGCCGACGCGAACGGCAAGGTCGTCACGCTCTCGGACTTCCGGGGCAAAACGGTAGTGCTCGAATGGAATAATCCCGGCTGCCCGTTCGTGCAGAAGCATTATGACAGCGGCAACATGCAAAAGGCACAGGCGGCCGCGGCAAAGGACGGTGTGGTTTGGCTCAGCATCAACTCCGGGGCGCCCGGCAAGCAGGGCCATATGAGCGGGGCCGAAGCCAAAGCCTTTGTCGCCAAGGCCGGCGCACGCCCGGCCGCTTACCTGCTCGATCCTCGCGGCGTCGTCGGCAAGGCCTATGAAGCCAGGACCACGCCGCACATGTATGTCGTCAACAAGGCGGGAACCCTCGTCTATGCCGGCGGGATCGACGACAAGCCGACCAAGAGTGCGTCGGACATCAATGGCGCGCGTAACCATGTGTTGGCGGCACTGTCGGATCTCAAGTCGGGGAAAGCCGTGTCGGTGGCAACGAGCCGCCCCTATGGCTGCGCGGTCAAATATTCGGACAGCTAAGGTCTCGCGCTCCGGTGGTCGCCACTTCGACCCATGACCTTCGGCCTATGGTAAGGCGGCCCGCGCTGTGGCAGCCTTACCCAATGGCAGGCTATCTCAGAAATCGGCAGCAGGGGATCTTCTGCATCGGCGCGCTGGTGGTGTGGCTGGCGCTGGGTTGGCCGGTCCTGCGGGCCTTCATAACAAAAACACCGATCCGCGATTCTCTTGTGTCGGGGTGGTGGCTCGTCGCTTTTGCGATCTTTGGAGCGGCCGTCCTTGCCGCGATGGTCCTGACGCGGCGAACCGCTATTCGCTGGACCTTGCTGTGCGTCCAGGTGGCTGCGGCCGCGGCGATGGCCAACATCGTCTCCTGGGCAGGGATGTCGATGTTCCTGACCATCATCGCGTGGCAGGTTGCGATGGCGACCACTCCTGGCAAGGCGTCGAGCTGGGTCGCCGTTCAGACGCTGGTGGTCGTCGGCGCGCTTGCGCAGGCGCTGAATCCCGATTTGTGCTGGGTCATCGCCAAGTCTTTGGCGATGCAGCTGCTGCTTGTTTTTACAGCAAACGCACTCAGAAGAGAGGCAGACTCAGCACGTGAGCTGGCCCAGACGAACAGGGAGCTTCGGGCCGCACAAGCGATCATCGCCAACAATGTCCGTAACGCGGAGCGGCTGCGTATCTCGCGCGAGCTTCACGATGCCTGGGGGCATGAACTCACCGCGCTCGGGCTGCAGCTCGAGATCGCGAGCAACGTCACCGAGGCCGGTCGAGCGAACAATCATGTGCTGCAGGCGAAAGGCTTGGCCCGCGCCCTCCTCAGCAAGGTGCGCGATGTCGTTGCCGCTCTGCGCGAGGACGAACGCTGCAATTTAAAAGGTGCACTGGAGGCGCTTGCGCAAAGCGTGCCCACCCCGGCCATCCATGTCGACGTCTCGCCCGCCGTGTGCGTCAGCCCTGACCAGGCCCACGCTTTGATGCGTTGCGCCCAGGAAGCCGTCACCAACGCCGTCAGGCACGCCCAGGCCTCCAATATATGGCTTCAGGTGACTTCGTCTGGTGAAGGCGTGCGTCTCGTCGCGCGCGACGACGGCAGCGCCCCGCCCACCGCTTCCGCTCCCGGCTCAGGGCTTCTGGGGATGCGTGAGAGGGTGGAATCATTGGGTGGCCGGCTAGCGGTGCAGGCGGGAGCGGGGCTCGGCTTCACCATTGATGCCTGGTTACCCTCGGGTGCCCCGCAACCCGCATGATCCGGCCCGCGTGACCTGGCCCGCATGATCCGGGTAGTTCTCGTCGACGACCAGACCCTGGTTCGCCAGGGCGTGCGCGGCTTGCTTGAACTTGTGCCGGACATAGAAGTGGTGGGAGAGGCGAGCGACGGCGAGGAGGCGCTTCAGAAGGTTCCGGAGCTCAACCCGGACGTGCTCCTCCTCGACATCCGAATGCCTCGGCTGAGCGGCATCGCCGTTCTGGACGCTCTCCGCGAAGCGAATATGCTGCCGCCCACATTGGTTCTTACGACCTTCGACGACGGCGACGCCGCGATCGCGGCGATCAAGGCGGGCGCCAAAGGCTTGATGCTCAAGGATGTCTCGCTCGAAGACCTGGCTCAGGCAATTCGCGCCCTCGCCGACAACAAAACGGCTTTCCAGCCCGCGATGACCGACAGCCTGATGGCGGCAATCCGCCGCGGCCCTTCGGCCCCGTCCGACAATGACGTTGCCGATGCGCTCACCGTTCGGGAACGCGAGGTGCTGCATCTGATCTGCGCCGGCTACAGCAACAGGGAGATCGCCGATCTCCTGGCACTGGCGGAGGGGACTGTGAAGAACCACGTGTCGAATGTTCTGCTAAAGCTCGATGCGCGCGATCGAACCCGGGCAGCGCTCAAGGCCCTTCAGCAAGGGCACCTTGGTTAGGTGCTGAAGCATGCTGCAGGACTGGCAAAGAATGGAGCTCCGAGCTTCATTGCGCACCGGCTTGACAGCTTCGCGCTAAAAAAGACGAGGCGCGGGAAGCCGCCAATGCTGCAGCTAAGCCATTTGCCACGCATGAATGGGAGAAAGGCGCATCTGGCCCGCATCACACGCCGGCTCGGCCAGTGAAGGGAGCTTGAAAGGTGTCGACTATGAGGGCCTAAATCTTCGCCGCAAGCGCGGCTGCTCCTAACCTCTCTCGGAACGAGCGCCAAATTTGAGGTGGGGCTGGACACTGCTGTTGCGACAAATAAGCCCTCCCCACAGGCCGGCTTGAAAGCGGGAAGAGGTCCGTCCGCTTGAAGGCGCTCGATGGTTAGCGCGGCAGTGGTGCACAGACTGGGTGGTCTCGTGAAGGTCATCGCCGTGAAATGCCAGCGTCTGGCCGTTTGCTGCCTGGCCGCTCACAAACGACTAGTTCATTAACCGGACCATAGGTCCGAGTCCGTCGCTGCTCGTACCGCATTTGCGCGGGACGTGCTGGCGGCTAAAGGTTCCCAATGGAAAGGAACTCCGTGCCAAATAGCCGCACCGTCCCATCGTCCGCGCTGCGTGATTTTCTTGCAACTGGGGCCGCCGGCGGCGTCCTGTTGATGGCCGCGGCGGCGCTGGCGATGGTCGTGGCGAACAGTCCGCTATACCCGGCCTACTATGCCGCGCTCCACGCTCCGCTCGGACCGGTGCTGACGGACAAGCTGGGACCGATGAATGCTCATCTGTGGATCAACGATGGGCTGATGGCGGTGTTCTTCCTACTCGTCGGACTTGAGATCAAACGCGAGTTCGTTGACGGGCAACTGACCACTTGGGCCGACCGCCGCCTTCCGTTCTTGGCCGCGGCAGCGGGAATGATCGTGCCGGCCGGCGTATATTTGTTTATTGTCGCAGGCGAACCGGGCCTCGTGAACGGCTGGGCGATCCCGGCGGCGACCGACATCGCTTTTGCGATCGGAGTTCTCGCGCTTCTCGGTAAGCGCGCGCCGACCTCACTCAAATTATTCCTGACGACGGTTGCGATCGTTGATGACATGGGCGCCGTTGCGATCATCGCACTGGCCTATACGGCCGAGATCAACACGCTCGCTTTGGGGGGCTCGGCGGCGGTCCTCGCCGCGCTTTATACGCTCAACCGCAGTGGCGTCCTGCGGCTCATGCCCTATCTCGTGCTGGGCGTGCTGCTTTGGTATCTAGTGCTGCTGTCGGGTGTGCACGCAACCATCGCCGGGGTACTGGTTGCGATGATGGTCCCGGTGATCAGGACGCCCGGTACTCCGGACTCGCCCAATTCGCCGCTCCACAAGCTTGAACATGCCATCACGCCGTGGGTCGCATATTTGATCGTGCCGATATTCGGTTTCGCGAACGCCGGCGTATCGCTCGCGGGAATGGGGCTGGCGGAGATGCTCGCACCGCTTCCCTTGGGAATTGCCGCGGGGCTGTTCGTCGGCAAGCAAGTCGGAATTTTCGGCGCGGTCTGGCTGGCGGTGAGGTTTGGCCTGGCCTGTAAGTTATCGGGCGCGTCGTGGCTGCAAATTTATGCAGTCTCCTTACTTTGCGGGATTGGCTTCACGATGAGCCTCTTCATCGGCGCGCTGGCGTTTCCGGACAGTCCGGACCTGATTGAGGATGCCAAAATCGGTGTCGTGATGGGCTCGCTCCTGTGCGCTTTGGTCGGCTTTATCATCCTGCGCTTCGCCCCGCTTCGCAGCTCGTGCTCCAGCGAAACGCTGCGCGGCGCGGCGCTCGATGATGCGGGCAAAGCTTGAGTTGACGGGGCGATGCATTCCGGGGGAATTGCAACTCTACTAGGGCGCGCCTTTGTGCGGCAGTAGCGCATTGGCCGCCATCGCTTGCGCTCAGTCTGCTGCCTTAGGCCTTGCCGTAACCGACCGGCCTGGCGCTGCCTTGGCTTTCGGCGTCACCATCCTCGGCGCGAGCTCATCGATCGCAGCACTCGGCTTTCGCTTGGCGGTCGCCGAGGAAGCAGCAAGCGGTGCGCCCTGGACTGGTTCCTTCTTGAGGACCGGTGTCGCTTTTGCTGCGGGCCCTTGAGCACGCGCCGAGGGCTTCAAGGACGCAATGACTGGCTTATTTGGCTTCCTCATGCCCGCAGCAGGAGCCAGCGCAGGCTCGCCGGGCGCGATATTATTGGCGACCGGCTCGCTCAGGTTGGAAAGATCGATCTCGAAACGCTGCTTGGAATCTTCCATGCCGTCTCCGGCCTTCGCAAACCGCTCGAGCACCAGCTTGTCCCGGTTGTACGGGTCGGCCCGGAACGATGGGCCATCTTCGCCGGCGCCGACCGTAAGATAAGTGAGATATACTGGCAGGGCATGTTGCACAGGCACATGCTCTTCCACGTCCGGCCTGGAAGCTCGCGGCATCGTGCCGAAGACCCAGCGTGCCAGCCGTTCAGCGTCCTCAAGCCGGACGCAGCCATTGCTCAGCCAGCGGTTTTCCTCCGCGAACAGCGCCTTGTTGGGAGTGTCGTGGAGATAGATCCCATATTCGTTGGGCATCATGAACTTGATGGTGCCCATTGAATTTGCGCCGCCAGGCAATTGCCTGACTCGCGCTTCCCGCCCCCCTTTGGCGACCACATTCCAGTCGACGGTCTCCGCCCCGATCACTTTGGCATCGTTGTGCCAGCCGTCGAGCACCTCGTAACGACGCTCACTGAGATAGGTGACGCCGCCGCTGAGCATCCGTGGCGCAATCAGTTTGGCGACGAGATCGGGCGGAACATTCCAGTAGGGATTGACGCTTGCGAACCGGAGTGTCGCGGCCATCATTGGCGTGGCATCCTCGGCTTTGCCAACAATGACCTTCATGCTGTCTACGGCATGGCCGTCCTCATACATCCAGAGCCGGGCGGAACCAGCATCAACCAGGATGTATTTCTTGACGGTCCCTGGCGTGGGCAGGCGTCGGGCCCGCTCCATATTCAGGAGCAACCGTCGCTCATAGTAAGCTGCTCCCCGGTTCAGGGCGTCAAGCGTCTCGCCATCCGCCGTGCCGGTCGGCGAGAGGCCGTGAGCGGCCTGAAAAGCTACGACGCGGGCGCGTAACGCGGGGTCGAACGCACCCTCGCCAAGCCCCAGTCTCTGCCGAAGTATGAGCACGTGCCTGTTGCTGACCCCGAATTGCAGCGCTTGCCCCGCATGCGGCACGCGCACCTGAGGCAGCGAACTCCACCGGTTCTGGTACTTGATCAGCTGGCGCCGCAGATCGGTGTAAATGTGGTGCATTGGTTTTAGGAGATCGACGGGGGCACCGCTCCAGGTGACGTCTTCTATCTGAACAGCGTCTTCAGCCTGTTCCGGTTCTTGCGGCATCGCGTCAGCATCGATCATGATCATGTCGAGTCCCGGCTGCGGCGCGCCGACGGGCATCGCTTGAGCTTGCCATCCAAGACCAGCGGCCAACACGAATATGGCGGTCCTACGCAAATCGCACCTCAACTTCACTACCGAACGGCGCCGCCAGCCGATAACCGATCCCGGGTTCGGTCATGACGTGAACGGGTCGGCTGGCATCCGCCTCGATTTTCTGGCGAAGAAAGCCGATATAAATCCTGAGATACTGATGATCGGTCACACTGCTTGACCATGCCGCTGCAAGCAGGCGTTGATGAGACACCACCTGCCCGGCGGACAGCGACAATTCCTGGAGTAGCTTCCATTCCTTCGGGCTGAGCTTCACCGTCTCGCCCTCAATTGAGACCCGCCGCTTTGCCAATTCGATGCGGAGGCTGCCTGCATTCACCTCGACGGGTACCGAGCGACTTGCTTGGGAGCGGCGCAGCGCCACCCTGATGCGAGCCATCAGCTCTCCAATCTCAAACGGCTTGTTGACGTAATCGTCCGCTCCTCGGTCGAGGGCCGAAACTTTTTCGATTTCCTGATGGCGCGCCGACACCACAATGATCGGCACATCAGACCGCTGGCGGAGCAGCACGATGACGTCCTTGCCATCTATATCGGGGAGGCCCAGATCCAGCAGGATCAATTGAGGCTCAGCCTCGTCCAACTGGCGAAGCGCCGCAGACCCGTCGGCGGCGATGCTGACGATGTAGCCAGCGGCACGAAGCGAGGGCTCCAGCACCGCGATGAGCGCTGGCTCGTCATCCACCAGAAGAATGCGTTCGGCGCGATTAAACAAATTCAATGTCCGCAGGCACCGCCGGTAATCGCATCGTAATTGTCAGTCCACGGTCGCCAATCCCCGGCAGCGACGCATCGATAGACCCGCCCGATGCCGCAACGAACCCTTTGGCGATCGCGAGGCCAAGTCCACTGCCGGTCGAACTCCGATGGGCCTGGGTGCCGCGATAGAATTTTTCAAAGATACGCGGCAATTCGGCTGAGGCCAGGCCGTGCCCCTCATCACGAATTCGGAGTTCGAGGATGCCCTGCCCGTTGCGGCCTTCAATCTCGATGCGACTGCCGGGATCGCTGAAGTTGATGGCATTGCCAAGAATGTTGAGCAGCGTCAGTTCGAACAATGTCGTGTTGGTCTTGACCAGCACATCATCGGGGACGGAAACGTGGATCTTGCGGTCAGCGTTGCGGATGTACGACAGTGACAGGACCGAACCAACCACATCGTTGACGACTAGAACCTGCACCCGGAGCGCCTCATTGCCTTCTAGTTTGCTTAGCTCCAGGAGATTGGATGCATAATTATCGAGGCGCGTGCATTCTGAAAGAATAGTCCTGAGAAATAATGACTTCTGGTCAGCATTGATCTGATGTTCGAACTCAATCAGGCTGCTCGCCGACGCACTTATCGCCGCGAGTGGCGTGCGGAAATCATGGCTGACCGACGACAGCAGTGCCGATTTGATCTGCTCCGATTGCTCGAGCGCGCGAACTTCGCCGACCCGCGCCCACAAAATGCTGCGCTCGAGCGCGACGGCCGCGAGAGTTGCGAAGGACGGCAGAAAATCATCGAACCGGCGCCAATCGCCAGCGGCGGTGAGGACGCCCATGGGTCCAGCCACACCTTCCATTATAAGGGAAATTGACGGACCCGAGCGCTTGGCCCCGCGTGTCGCCCATGCCGTAAGTGCCTCATGCGAAGTCGTCGGCGAAAGGTCTCCCGTGGAATCTGGTAGGCTAAATTCAACCGTCAGCCCGAAGCGTCGGCTTGCCATCTCCCGCAAACGCTCATTCACCTCAACCGGGCTGATTAGAGCTTGAACCTCGTTGCCGGCTTCGATGAGCAATTTGGACCACGCGGTCGCACGTTCCGCAGCACCGGCCCGGTCGCGAAGTTTGCCGGCTAAGACCCCCGCAATGAGCGCCGTCAAGTTGAACGCGATGAGCGGAGCCAGGTCTTCGCCGTTCGCTAATCGGAGCGTCAGAATTGGATCCGCCATGAAGAAATTGTAGAAAAGAAAGCCAACGGTGGCGGCGATCAGGCCGGGGACAAGGCCTTGCGAAGCGCCGACCAGCAACACGCCAATTACGAGCGAGAGGGTGGACGCAATGGTCCCGATTGCTGGGCGGGCGAAATAGGCACTCGCGCTCACTAGAACGATCATGCCCAGCCCGAGCGCGATGCGGTGAGTGAGCGGCCTGATAGAGATCTCTGCGTACATATTGATTAAGGCTACAAGCATGGTGGGTCCGTGACGGCTAGTATAAAAGCCATAGTAACCGGTGGGTTACCCGATCGCGTAGAAAGGGTGGATGTCACATGCATTTCGTCTTCATGAATATTTTCGCTTAGGGTCGCGGGTCGCTGTTGCGACGGTTTTGGCCGCGACGCTGGTGAGCTGTGGGAAGGGGAGCAACGCCGCGGTTGTGCCGCCATCGATCAACACTTCCGTCGAGATCCTCGATCAGGCTGCGCTAGCAGAATTGAACTCGAGCTTCCTGACCGTGTCTGGCAGCGACCGTGTCGCATTCGCCGAAGGCTCTGCCGAGCTTACGCCGAAAGCGCGTTTCCAACTCGAGCGACAAGCCCTTTGGCTCGAAGCGCACGAATATGTCGCGATTCGATTTCGATCGGTATCGGCGAGCGCGAAAGACGTAAGTGCGCGACGGTTAGCACACCGCCGGGCCGAAGCCGTTCGAGCTTACTTGGAAGAATTTGGAGTAAAAGCTGGCCAATTTGTCGGCATAGACGTTGAATTTGGAAGGGCGGGAACAGTAACAACCGTGATAGACCCGTTTCATTTCGGTTATCCGGCCGCCCGACGAGCTACCATCGAAACAGGTCAGGGCAAATCATGACAGAGTTACTCCCGAGGTTCGGACAAGAGGGCGTAAGCGCAGAACCGCCGTTCCCTCACCATAGTGGCGCAGCGAACTAGTCCGACCCGATCGGACATGTTCCAGTCACGAAAGAGCTCCTAGTCGGGGGCACTGTTTCAATTGCGTGGAGAATGAGAGTTGCGTGCGATCACGGGCTGGCTGCTGACTGGACTGGCTTCACTGGCATTTTCCCCATCGGTTGCACGAGTTGCGGGTAGCAATGCGCCCTCGCAGCAGGTAGCCCCCGATTCAGGGTCTTCCTCTGGAACAAGTGCTGCTTTGGCTCCCCGTTATGGGTTGAGCGCGATCCCCGCAGATCAGAACCGTGCGACCGCAGGCTTCGAGGCATTCAAGGCGTATCTGATCGAGAGCGCACGACGTGCGGGGGTGCGCGAGGCGACCATTCAAGCTTATATTCCAACGCTGCGGCTCAATGAGCGCGCGATGCAGCTGGATCGCGCGCAGAAACCTGCGCCAGTGATGAGCATCGTCCCGCCACCGCTCTCTCCATATTTGCGCCAGCACGTGACACCGTCACTGATCTCACGGGGGCAGGCGCGATACTACCAGCATTGGCCAAAGCTTGTGCAAATTCACGCCCGGTATGGCGTCGATCCTGCAGTGACGATGGCGATCTACGGCAAGGAGACCGGTTATGGCGCGGTCACGGGCAGCTTCGATCTGCTCAATGTGCTCGCATCTTTAGCGTACGAAGGCCGCCGCCGAGCGATGTTCGAGACCGAATTCGTTTCAGCATTGAAATTGATCGATGCGGGCGTGCCGCGTTCGCGCCTTAAGGCAGCTATGCCGGCGCGACCGGTTATCCCCAATTCATGCCTTCGGTGGTTCTTGACAGGCGTGCGGATGGAGATGGGGACGGCCAAGCCGATATCTGGAGCAACGAAGTAGACGCACTAGCCTCGATCGCTAATTACCTGCGGGACGCGGGGTGGTTGCCGGGCGTACGTTGGGGAGCGGCCGCCCGCGTATCGTCCCTGCTCGACCGCGCTGCTATACGGTCTACCGAGGAGGCAGTCCGCTGTCCGGCGGTTTTCCGCCGCCACAGCCGTGAACTTCCAGTTGCGCAGTGGCGAGCGCTGGGAGTCACGATTGCCGGCGAGGTACTGCCCGATAATGCAATGGCGAGGCTTATAGAACCCGACGGGCCTAACGGGAGCGCATATCTAATCACGAACAATTACCGCGCAATTCTTGCGTAATTGCTCAAATTTCTACGCGATGTCAGTCGCCTTATTGGCCGACGCAATCGCTCGGCGCTGAGCCGTTTAAGTGGCCGATAGCAGAAGGTTCGCTTCGGGGGTGACCGCAGACATTCACTGGTACCCAGGCTAGATATAATCCCGAGCCGTTGCAGACACTCGTGCGTATGTCTGACAGCTAGCCGGTGGGTGGCTTGGTAACGCGCAACGCACCGACGTCGATCATTAGATAATCCTGAGTCGTCTGGCCGCCCTTGCGCATTGACCTCGAAGACGGCCCGGCCCGAACAACCGTGGCGATTCCGGTGAGTTTGGCGCGAGAAGATTGAATCCCGATCATCGATGATCGATTCGCGCGCGCGCTTCATTATTCGGCTGGCTAAAGAGAGATAGTCCTCGCATCATTCGGAGTGCCAACATGCCGTCCGAGTCCCTTGCTCCCCGCACGATTCTCATGCTCTGCTCAAACACCGCGACTTCGCCCGTCACCGGCTGGCCGATTGGTTTCTGGTGGGCCGAGCTGACCCACGCCTACGAGGTATTCTCGGACGCGGGCTACGATATCATCATCGCGTCGCCGGACGGTGGCGATCTTATAGGGGACGGCTACTCCGACCCGGAGGATGCAAGCGGATACTCCGCGTCTGACGCGATATCGATGGCCTTTAAATCCGATCCGGACAAGGAGGCCTTGCTCAACGGCACGCCCGCGCTGGGGGACCTAGACCTCACACGGTTCGAAGCGATGTTCGTCGTCGGCGGCCAAGGGCCAATGGTCACGATGATCGACGACGACCGCGTTCACCGCGCCTTTGCCAGAGTCTTGGAGGCGGGCAAACCGGCCGCCGCGGTTTGTCACGGCACTTGCATCCTGCTCAAGGCTCGGCTGAGCAATGGATCGCTGTTAGTGAAGAACCGCACATGGACCGGCTTCGCCAATTCCGAGGAAGAGTATTCCGAGAACGCAGCAGGCCAGAAGATTCAGCCGTTCTGGATCGAGACCGAGGCGCGCAAGATCGACGATACGACTTTCGTCGTGAAAGAGGCGTTGACCGAG
>JALYPM010000044.1 GCA_030856365.1 Pseudomonadota bacterium | reverse complement strand
CGCCTCAAGCGGCTTGGCGAAGTAAAACCCCTGCCCGCTGGCGCAGCCCAGCGTCGCGAGCGTGGTCGCAAGCTCCACCGTCTCCACGCCTTCCGCCGTCGTCGACATGCCTAGTGCGTCGGCCAGGCTGAGCACCGCGCGGACAATCGCGACGCTGTCGGGATCGATCATCATCGCCGAGACAAAGCTGCGGTCGATTTTAAGCACGTCGATCGGCAGCCGTTGCAGATAGGCAAGACTTGAGTAACCGGTGCCGAAATCGTCCATCGCCAGGGTCGCGTCGAGCGACTTCAAGGCTTCGAACACGCGCATCGCCCGGCCAGGATCCTGGACGATCGAGCTTTCGGTCAGTTCGAGTGAGAGCCGGTCACCGGCGATCCCGCTGGCATCGAGCGCGCTGTTGACGACGGCGGCGACGTCATCGCGCGCGACCTGAATGGCGGACAGGTTGACGCCCATGTAACAAGGAAGTGTTTGACCGGCCTCTCGGTCCCACCGGGCGAGCTGTTCGGTCGCCTTGTGCATTGCCCAGCGGCCAAGCTCGAGAATAAGCCCGCTCTCCTCCGCGACTGGAATGAATTCGGTCGGACTGACTTGCCCGCGGTCGGGATGCTCCCATCGGGCCAGTGCTTCGAACCCGGCAACCTGCCCGGTCTTCAGGTCAATCAGCGGCTGGTAGCAGAGCCGGAGCTGGTCGGCGTCGAGCGCACGCCGCAGCTCGGTCTCGATCGAAAAACGCCGGCGGGCCTCGCTGGCCTGCTTCGCTTCGTAGACCTGCGGCTTGCCGGCCTGCTTGGCCTGCTTGACCGCGAACTGGGCATTGCGGAACAAGTCCTCCGCGTCATGTGCCGGCTGCATAAGAGCGAGACCGATTGCGCAGTCGACCCGAATTTCGAGTTCGGAAAGCTTGAACGGCGCGGCCATCACCGCCTGAATCCGTTCGGCCGCGCTCAAGGCGTCTGCAACGCCACGGCGGAGCGCGACCAGTACGCCGAATTCATTGCCGCCGGTCCGGGCAAGAACATCGCCTGCGCGAAGGGCGGAGATGAGCCGCCGCGCAAAGGTGATCAGCAGCTCGTCGCCGACCATGCTGCCCATGGATTCGTTGATGCGCGAAAATCGCAGCATGTCGACGACCAATACCGCGAATTGCCGATCGTCGCCCGCCTGCTCGCCGGCTTGCTCGATGGTTTCCGAAAAGGCGAGGCGGTTGGGCAGCCCGGTGAGGCTGTCGCGGAGCATTTCCGCGCGCAATGTCCGTTCCGACTGCATTTCGATGGTGCGATCGACCAACGATAGGAGGCAGCGGGTCCCCGGCTGCTCTCCGCCTGCAAGTGGCGCCAGCTTGATCCGGAAATAGCGCGCGGCAACGCCATCGCCGTCGCGGAAGTCGAGTTCGTTTGGACCGCCGGCGCGGTCGTCGAAAAATTTGGTCAGCAGCTCGGCGATGACACCGGACTTCAGACAGTCGGCATCATTCCAGTCCAGTGCCGAGCAGGTCGATTGAGCGACCACCTCCGTAAAGCGGTCGTTGTAGGCAACCACGTGCAGCGCCCGGTCCTGGCCCGATGCGATGATCGCGGCTGCAATCGGGAGGGCCAAGAGCAAGCTGGTGTCGTTCGCAGAAACATCCTGCGTCGTTCGGTCCGAACTATTTTCCCACGGGCCTTTCAATGGCGCCCGCAGACGGTTCGCTGCAGCCTGCATGCAGACTTCTATGGGGAGCAGGAGTTAATTCGAAGTATCCAAGACACGCACTTCAAGCGAAGGGATCAGCCGAAGCGATTGTTGCGCGGAAAGCCGACAGGCGGCATTCGCCCCGCGGCGCCGCGGGCAGCTCGCCATGGCGTCAGGTCACTCTCCGTGCGTACCCGGCCGCTTTCGCCGCCCAGTGCCCAGCTGAGCCCGTCGGCAAAGCGGAACGCGATGACGTCCGCCATTCCGCCGTCGCGGTAGCGTTGAAGCGTAATCCCCTGTCCCCGCGCCAGCTCCGGGAGCTCGGCCAGCGGGAACACCAGCAGCTTACGGTTCTCGCCGACGATTGCGACGGTGTCCGCTGCTTGCGGAACGGGCCGAACCACGGCGACCCTCGCACCCGCCTTGAGGTTGACCAGCTGCTTGCCCTTGCGCGTCTCGGCCAGCGTCGCTTCTCCGCTGGTCAGGAAGCCGCGCCCATCCGACGCGGCGATGAGCAGCTTCATCTCGGGCCGCACGACCAGCAGCTGGATGATGTCTACCTCGGCATCCAGATCGATCTGTAACCGTACCGGCTCGCCGAAACCCCGGCCGCCCGGCAGCCGGTCGCCGGCCAGCGTGTAGACCCGCCCGTTGGACGCGAACAGCGCGATCCTATCGGTCGTCTGGCCGTGGAAATGGATGAAGGGCCCATCGCCCTCGCGCCATTTGAGGTCGGCGATCTCCTCCAGCGCGACATGGCCCTTCATGGCCCGGATCCAGCCGCGCTGCGACAGAATGACGGTGATCGGCTCCTTCTCGATCATTGCCGACCAGTCGATCTCGCGGGTCGGCGCGACTTCCTCGATGCGGGTCCGCCGCTCGTCCGCGAACTGCTCGCGGACGGCGGCGAGATCGCGCTTCAGCCGCGTCCGCTGCCGCGCCGGGCTCTCGATTAGTTTGGCCAACTCCTCGCGCTCCCTCGCGAGCTTCCCGCGTTCACGCCCGATCTCCATTTCCTCCAGCTTGCGCAAAGAGCGCAGCCGCATGTTGAGGATCGCCTCGGCCTGGCGGTCGGTGAGGGCGAATTCGGCGATCATCACCGCCTTGGGCTCGTCCTCGGTGCGGATGATCTCGATCACGCGATCGAGGTTGAGATACGCGATGACGAAACCGTCGAGCAGTTCGAGCCGGTCGTCGATCTTGCCGATGCGCGTCCGCGACCGGTTGAGCATCACCTCGATCTGGAACGCCAGCCACGCGGTCAGCGCCTGGCGCAGGCTCATCACTCCGGGCGTACGGCTGGCGTCGAGCACGTTGAGATTGAGCGGAAAGCGGATTTCGAGGTCGGTCAGCCGGAACAGGCTGTCGAGCAGAAGCTGGGGATCGACGGTGCGGCTGCGCGGCTCCAGGATCAGCCGCACCTTGTCGTCGCTCTCGTCCTTGACGTCGGCCAGGATCGGCAGCTTCTTGTCGCCGATCAGCGCGGCGATCTGCTCAATCAGCTTGGCCTTCTGAACGCCATAAGGAATTTCGCTGACCAGCAGGTGCCAGCCGCCGCCTTTCTCCTTCTCGACGCCGATCGACGCGCGCAGGCGGAAGCTTCCGCGGCCGGTCGCATAGGCCTGAGCGATGCTTTCGCGGCTGTCGACCAGCACACCTCCGGTCGGGAAATCGGGAGCGGCGACGAAGTCCATCAGGTCGCGGTCTTCAGCCTTGGGATTGTCGATCAAATGCGCGGCGGCATCAATCAGTTCGCCGACATTGTGCGGCGGGATCGAGGTCGCCATTCCTACCGCGATACCACTGGCGCCGTTGGCGAGCAGGTTGGGGAACATGCCCGGAAACACCTCGGGCTCTTCTTCCTCGCCATTGTAGGTCGGGCGGAAATCGACGGTGCCCTCATCGAGGCCGCTCATCAGCGCCATTGCCACCGGCGTCAGCTTGGCTTCGGTGTAGCGATAGGCCGCGGCGTTATCGCCGTCGATGTTACCGAAGTTCCCCTGCCCGTCGACCAAAGGGTAGCGGAGCGCGAAATCCTGCGCGAGCCGGACCATCGCATCATAGACGCTCTGGTCGCCGTGCGGATGGTATTTGCCGATGACGTCGCCGACAACGCGAGCGCACTTTTTGTAGCCGCCCGCCGGGTCCAGCCGAAGCAGCCGCATCGCCCACAGCAGGCGCCGATGCACCGGCTTCAGGCCATCGCGAACGTCCGGAAGCGACCGCGCGGTAATCGTCGACAGCGCATAGACGAGGTAACGCTCCGACAAAGCGGCGTCGAACGGAGTTTCGATGATTTGTTCGGACGAGTCCTGCATGGCGCAAGCACTAGCAAGCCCGGGCGCCGCTCGTCATCCCATGCCGCGGCGGTCGATGCCTTTTCAACGGGCTGCAGCAGCCGGGCAACAATTGGCCGGCAGCCGGGCCAGCCGCCAGCCCCTGCACCGGATGTAATCGCCGGCGAACGCGGATAGCTATCGCGAAGGTCGGTCAGCTCCGCTGTTGCCCGGGTCACCGCTCATGCTGTCGAGCAGCCATTCACGGAAGCGTTTGATCTTCGGCACGCGCTTGCGCTCCGGCGGATAGACCAGCCAGTAAGCGTAACCGCGGGTCGATAGCTGCTCGAACGGCTGGACCAGCCGCCCGGCCGCGATATCGCCCTGCCAGAAGGCGGGCGTCAGCAGCACGAATCCGCGCCCGCCCATCGCCGCATGACCTTCGTTGGCCTGGCTGTCGAGCCGAAGTCCGCCCCGCGGCCGGACGATGCCGTCGATCGGAACGCCCACGTCCCTGAACCACACATCCCACCAGTCGTCGCTCGGAGTGATCTTCGGCAGACCCGGCAGGTCCGAAGGCTGAACCTTGCGCCCCAGCTCGCGCTCGACCCCGGCAAGATAGCTGGGGCTGGTCATTGGAGTGAAGTTGATCGGCATCAGCTGGAGGCACTCCAGCCCGTCCCATTTGCCGATGCCGGCGCGGATCGCGACATCCGCGTCGCCGCTACGCAGATCGACCATCTCGATGCTGGTGGTCAGCCTCACCGCCAGGTCGTCGTGGGCGACCTGGAACTCACCGAGCCGCCACGCCAGCCAGGTATTGGCGAAGGTCTGCGTCGTCGTGATGGTCAGCAACGCCTCGTCTTCCGCCCGGTGGCTGGCAAATGCCGCCTCGATTGCGTCGAACGCCTGGCTGAGCGCGGGCAAGAGCCGTCCGCCAAGCGGCGTCAGCCGCGCACGTCCGCGCTCGCGGAAGAACAGCGGCGCTCCCAGCCGGTCTTCCAAGGCCTTGATCTGATAGGAAATCGCCGCCTGCGTCAGGCCCAGCTCGGCAGCGGCGGCAGTGAAGCTTTCCAGCCGCGCGGCGGCTTCGAAGGCCCTGACCGCCGCCAGTGGGGGAAGCTTCCGCATCGGCAATACTATAAGCTGGACTTATCGACCATGTCGAGCGTTTGATTGGCGAAACGAACGCAGCGAGCATAGATGCTGGGTCGCCGTCGGCGGTTGCTTTTTCCTCCCCAGCGCAGCCGCCGGCGGTCAATCGAGGAGAGCATGATGGCCCATGGCCGCAATGACCGTCTGTTCAATCGAACCAGCACCGGCACCGATACCTCGCGCCAGCCTTCGGAGTGGTGTTTCCGCGCCTGGCATCGGCTCGATCCCGAGCTTCGCCTCTCGCTAGTGGAGACGGCACTTGAGCCCGCTAACGACGTCTTTGACGACGGCTTCCCGATTGCGCTTTGAAGGATGGAAAGGATGATAATTATGGTCGATGAAATCTATGACCGCACCTATCAGCAGGGCCGCTCCCCACTCAACGATGGCATCGACCGGGCGATCTCCCGCTTCGCCGCGTCGATCGGCACGACATTCCGGGTGATGCAGGCGATCAACTTCGCGGCCCCCTGGGCTCGGCCTTCGCGCCCTGCCCGCGACGTCGGCTGCGCGTGACAATTTCTTGAGGGGCGCGGGAAGCACGCACCCGCGCCCCTCATCCGGTGCGAATTGCACCATCGCGACCCCTCGCCTATAGCCCCGCTTCCCCAACGTCCGCTGGAGCGAAGCAACCGAACATGGCCCGGCGCCGTCAAATCTACGAAGGCAAGGCGAAGATCCTCTACGAGGGTCCGGAGCCAGGCACGCTCATCCAGTATTTCAAGGACGATGCGACCGCATTCAATGCGCAGAAGCGCGGCACTATCAGCGGCAAGGGCGTCCTGAACAACCGCATTTCCGAGCATATCTTCGTCGCGTTGCAGACGATCGGCGTGCCGACTCACTTCATCCGCCGGCTCAACATGCGCGAACAATTGATTCGGCAGGTCGAAATCGTCCCGATCGAGGTGGTCGTCCGGAACGTCGCCGCCGGATCGTTGACCAAGCGCCTCGGTATCGAAGAAGGCACGCAGCTGCCGCGCACGATCATCGAATATTATTACAAGGACGACGCGCTGGGCGACCCGATGATTGCCGACGAGCATATCGCTTGCTTCGGCTGGGCGAGCCAGGACGAGATGAACGACATCGCCGACATGGCGATCCGCGTGAACGACTTCATGTGCGGCATGTTCGCGGCAATCGGCATCCGGCTGGTCGACTTCAAGCTGGAGTTCGGCCGCGTGTGGGACGGCGACTACGCCCGCATCATCCTCGCCGACGAAATTAGCCCCGATAGCTGCCGGCTGTGGGACATGAAGTCGAACGAAAAGCTCGACAAGGACCGCTTCCGCCAGGACCTCGGCGGCGAAGCCGAAGCCTATCAGGAAGTTGCCCGCCGCCTCGGCTTGCTCCGCGACGACGACGAAGCAACGGCCGTCCTCGACTTCGACAGCCACCGCAAGAAGCGGGGGAAGTAACGAGCGCAGCCATGCCGGGGGCATGGCGAGCACGTTACTCAGGCGCACAGCTTGTCCGGGGGACAAGCGAGCATGCTACTCAGGCGCACAGCTTGTCCGGGGGACGGGTAAGCACGTTACTCGCGCGCAGCTGTTCCAATCTCGGCCATTTAATTTTCCTGTCCTACAGCGAGCGTCATGTGCTCAAAAGCGGCCGCGTGAGAATTGCCACTTCCTCTGCGACACTAATCACGAGCCTTGCCTTGCCTGCGCCCCCACGTGCGCGCGCACGTAGCAGTGTCAACTTTGTCAACTTCCGCGCCTCATGACCCTCCCCCGCGCCCGCGTCGTCACTCTCAACACAGCACTCGGGCCGCTCGATTATCGTGTGCCCGATGGGATGCACATCGAGCCCGGCTCGGTCGTCGTTGCGCCGCTCGGCCCCCGCCAACTGCTCGGCGTCGCCTGGGAGCCGGAGCGGCTTCCGACGGAAGAGGTGGGCGACAATCGCCTGCGCCCGCTCGCCGCTGTCATGGACGTGCCCCCCGTGGCCGCTCCGCTGCGCCGTCTCGCTGAGTGGACCGCCGATTATTATCTCTCGCCGCTCGCTTCCGTCCTCCGGATGATCATGCCGTCATCGAGCGCACTCGAGGGCGCACGCCAGCTGACGGAGTACCGGCCGACCGGCATCGTCCCAGAACGAATGACGCCTCAGCGCCTCAAGGCGCTCGCCGCGCTTGAAGGACGCCAGGGCACAGTCCGCGAGCTGGCATCCTACGCCGACGTCAGCGACGCGGTCCTTCGCGGCCTCGTCAATGCGAACGCACTGGAGCCCGTCGCCGTCGATGCCGACCGGCCGCTGGACTGCCCTGATCCGAGCTTCGGACCGCCCGAGCTTTCAGAGGAACAGAAGAATGCCGCCGAGAGCCTCGGCGCCGCCATCGGCAAAGGCTTCGACCCGGTGCTGCTCGACGGCGTCACCGGTTCCGGCAAGACCGAGGTCTATTTCGAGGCGGTTGCCGAATGCCTTCGCCAGGGAAAGCAGGCGCTGGTGCTGCTGCCCGAGATCGCGCTGACCGAGACGTTCCTTAAGCGATTCCAGGCGCGCTTCGGATGCGCGCCGGTGGCCTGGCACTCCGACCTTCGCTCATCGCAGCGCCGCCGCGCCTGGCGAGCGATCGCCGGCGGCGAAGCCCGGGTCACGGTCGGCGCCCGCTCCGCCCTTTTCCTCCCCTATCGCGAGCTCGGCCTGATCGTCGTCGACGAGGCGCATGAGCCCTCGTTCAAGCAGGAGGAAGGAGTCCAGTATCACGCCCGCGATGTTGCCGTGATGCGGGCCAAGTTCGAGGACATTCCGGTGGTCCTCTCCTCGGCCACACCCGCAATCGAGTCACGCCACATGGTCGAGATCGGTCGCTATCGGCAGGTCACGCTCGCCAGCCGCTTTGCCGGCGCCAGCATGCCCAGCATCGGCGCGATCAACCTGACCCAGGACCCGCCGCCGCGCGGCCGCTGGATCGCGCCCAGCCTGGTTGCCGAGTTGGAAACGAACCTCGAGCGCGGCGAGCAGTCGCTGCTGTTCCTTAACCGCCGGGGCTTTGCTCCACTTACGTTGTGCCGCCACTGCGGCCATCGCTTTCAGTGCCCGAACTGCACCGCCTGGATGGTCGAGCACCGGCTGTTGCACCGGCTCGCCTGCCACCATTGCGGCCATGTCATGCCGCCGCCGAAAGCCTGTCCCGAATGCGGCGAGGAAGACAGCCTGGTCGCCTGCGGCCCCGGCGTCGAGCGGATCGCCGACGAAGTGGCGGCGCTGTTCCCCGAGGCGCGCACCTTTATCGTTACCTCCGACACCATCTGGTCGCCCGCCCGCGCGGCCGAGTTCGTCGGCGCGATGGAGCGCGGCGAGATCGACATCGTCATTGGCACCCAGCTGGTCACCAAGGGCTACCACTTCCCCAACCTGACTTTGGTCGGCGTGGTCGATGCCGACCTTGGACTACAGGGCGGCGACCTGCGGGCGGCGGAGCGCAGCTTCCAGCAAATCCAGCAGGTTGCCGGCCGCGCCGGCCGCGGCGACAAGCCTGGCCGGGTGCTGGTGCAGACCCATGATCCGCAGGCGCCGGTCATCGAAGCGCTCGTTGCCGGCGACGTCGCCGGCTTCTACGCAGCCGAAACCGATGCCCGGCGGGAAGCGGCGATGCCGCCATTCGGGCGGCTGGCGGCGATCATCGTCTCGGCCGAGGACGGCGAGAAGGCCCAAACCGTTGCCCGTCAGATCGGCAGGGCCGCGCCGGCTGTCGAGGGGATGGCGGTGTTCGGTCCTGCCCCTGCCCCCCTCGCGATGCTGCGCGGCCGTCATCGCCAGCGCCTCCTCGTCCATGCCGCCCGCAGCCTCGACGTCCAGGACGTCATCCGCGACTGGCTGGACAAGCTCGACTGGCCGGCCAGCGTCCGGGTCGCCGTCGACGTTGACCCGTACAGCTTCCTCTAGAGATCGAGGTGAGGCTGGGCATTGCCCGAGCCTTCCGCGAAGAGCAGCTTCTTCTTGTTGTCGAGCCCGCCGCCATAGCCGCCGAGACTCCCGTCAGATCGGATCACCCGGTGGCAGGGGACCAACACCGACACGGGGTTTGAGCCATTGGCTGTCCCGACGGCCCGCACGGCGCCCGGCTGCCCAACCGCAGCAGCAATGTCGGCATAGCTGCGCGTTTCGCCCAGTGGAATTCTGCGCAGCTCACGCCAGACGGCTTCCTGAAAGGCGGTGCCGCGCACGTCGACCGGTACTTCCGGCGCGTGCGCTGGCGTTCGAATCGCCTTCAGCGCACCCTCAACCCAAGCGGCGATCGTCCCGTCGTCCGGGCGGATCTTGGCATTCGGGAAGCGGCGCTTCAGTGCGCTTTCATCTTCGCCAAAGGTCAGCCGGCAAATGCCCTTGTCGGTCGCGGCGATGAGCAGCGGCCCGAGCGGGCTGTCGGTAACGACGTAGCGAATGATTGCGCCCCGGCCACCGTCGCGCCAGGCGGATGGGGTCATGCCCATCCGTTCCTTTGCATCCGCATAGAATCGGCTCGGCGCGGAATAGCCGGAATCGTAGATGGCTTTGGTCACGGACTTGTCCTCCGACAAATGATCCTGGGCACGGCGGGCGCGAAGGGCGCGGGCATATTGCGCTGGCGAGACTCCGATCTCGCGGCTGAAGAGCCGCTGAAAGTGATGCGGCGCATAGCCGACAGCGGCGGCGAGCGCGGCGAGCGTTGGCGCTTCCCCTGCCCCTTCGATCAGCTCCACCGCCTTCGCCGCAGCGAGTCGGTCTCGGCCTACCTCGTCCGGGCGGCAGCGCAGACAAGGGCGGTAACCGGCAGTGAGGGCCGTGGCGGCGTCGTTGAAGAATTCGACATGTTCCCGCTTCGGACGGCGGGCTGGGCAGCTGGGCTTGCAGTAGATGCCGGTGGTGCGGACGGCGCCGATCACCTGGCCGTCCCAGCTTCGATCGCGGCGCTCGAAGGCGGACCAGGCATCAGACTCGTGGAACGGGCGGATCAGCATGGCGGCTTCATACGCCAAACCACTGGCGCTGCATCCCGCAGCTTGCGGCCAAACCGCGGCGCGGCCAGCCCTTCGGCTGCTGTGATGGCAGCGCCGGCGGTGCCCCCTTGTCCGCTTCGCCCGCTGGCTCGTTCGAATTGACCGCAAGCTTGGTGCGGCACTCGTTCAGCAGGCTCCGGCAGCGCTAGAGGCTTTCGGCGAACTCAGGCTGCCCGCCCGTTTTTCCGACGAACTGTGTCGCCCAGCGATAATTGCCCCTGTCTCTTTACCGAAGCATCGCAAGCTGGCTCTGCGCTGAGCTGTCGAGATAAGTGATCACGACCGGCACCGAGCGGGGCAGTGCGACATGCTGCTCAGGCGCGGCGGCAGCGGCCAGCGGATCGCTTCCGAGCAGCCAGCGCGCCAGGCGCGGTGCATCCTCGAGCCGGACGCAGCCGGCAGACAGACTGCGGTCCTCCTGCTCGAACAACTCCTTCTTGGGCGTATCGTGCAGGTAGATGCCGTTGCCGGCCGCGAGGCTGAACTTCATCTGGCCCATCGAATTGTCCGGACCGGGAAGCTGGCGGACGTAAACCGTCTCGCTGCCTTCTTTGACCGCCTTCCAATCGATCTCGGACGGGTCGATCACCTGCGCGTCGGGGCCGAAGCGGGAGACGACCTGATAACCGCGATGTTCGAGGAAGCCGGCGCCGTATTTCAGCACATTGGCGGCGATGAC
>JALYPM010000042.1 GCA_030856365.1 Pseudomonadota bacterium | reverse complement strand
CATCGACTACCCCGCCGGCGGGGAAGCGCAGATCGCCGAGACCGTCTACGGCGATCGGCGGTTGATCGTGAGACGCACGCGCTTGCTCGGCGCGCAGGCCGAGCTGTTTCCCGACTGGCGGCACTCGGTGTGGACACTTGCAGTGGCCCCACCGTGGACGCTTGAAGTGGCCCCACCTCGCGTCGGTTGTTGTTGTCGTTGATCATGCCTGACGGGGGTGTGGTCCTGCTGCGAGCTGTCGTCGCGGAGGCGAGCCCGGAGGGCGAGCCGGAGCGGTGTGCCAGGCATGGCGTTTGAGATCGGAGGTGGAAGTCCTGACCTGGGGCCCTGACAGGGGGAACCCAACATCGATGAGGCAAGGGCGCGGCCCGGAGTTCACCGGGCGGTCCCAGTGCGGCTGGTTGCGCTGCGGGGCTTCCGTGAGGGCGGGTCTGAAGGAAGCCATAGATGTGTCGTGGTCGCGAACGAGAGTGAAGCGCCGTAAGGCGCCCTTTGGGTGGGTGAGCTGGCCGCTAGCAGCGATGCCCGGTTCCTGTCGGTCCCGAGGGCGTATTGGCGACGTGATCGCGGCGAAATCTCAGCGTCTTACCCTGGGAGATCTGCCGGGTTCCGGCCGCAAGGCCGGTAGGCCGAAGAACGAACGAACGACGGTCGATGGCCCGGCAGAAGTCGGAGGGTCGCGTACTACCGCAAGGCGGGGTAATGCCCGCTGAGCGTGCCGGGTCGAGTCCCGGTACGCGAGGGAAGGCGATCCCGGTTGATCAAGCGGCGGGGCAGCTTCGCCTGCCGATCGCAACAGCAGAACACCCGAGAGGGGCCGCTCGCCGAGCGCTCGTGGACCGGTCTACGGATCGCGAGGTGAGGGTGCCGGAGGCGATCGTCAACGTGGAGAACGTCACGCCGGTGACGATGGAAGAGGTTGCATGCCGCCTGACGGCGGCGCTGGTGAAGGTGGTCTTGAACAAGGGAGCACCCGGCCCTGACGGCCAGACGGTCGGAGCGCTGCGTGAGCAGTGGCCGACCGCTGGTCGGCGGTTGGTCGCCCGGCTGCTTGATGGGACCTATCGTCCCGGCGTGATCCGCCGGGTGGATATCCCGAAGGCGGGCGGCGGCTTGCGCGGGTTGGGGATCCCCAACGTGATCGACAGGGTGGTCTGTGAGGCCGTGCGGCAGGTACTCGAGCCTGTCTTTGAGCCGACGTTTCACCCGTCGAGCCACGGGTTCAGACCGGGCCGCGGTTGCCACACGGCGATCGAGCAGGCCACGCAGCACCTCCAAGACGGGTACGGGTGGGTGGTAGACATCGATCTGGAGAAGTTCTTTGATCGCGTCTGCCACCAGCGGCTGATGTCGCGGCTTGCTCAGCGGGTCGTAGATCGGCGGCTGCTCGTGCTCATCGGACGGTTGCTGAAGGCCAAGATCGTGATGCCGGACGGGGTTGTGATCGGCAACGAGGAGGGTGTGCCGCAAGGCTCGCCGCTGTCCCCGTTGCTGTCAAACGTCGTGCTGGACGAGCTTGATTGGGAGCTTGACCGGCGTGGTCACCGGTTCGTCCGCTACGCCGATGACGCCAATGTCTACGTGCGAAGCGAGCGAGCGGGGCTGCGGGTGATGGCCGGCCTGACCGGGTTCATCGAAGGGCGTCTGCGCCTGAAGATCAACCGATCCAAGTCGGCCGTCGCGCGCCCGGAGGACCGTCACTTCCTCGGCTTTCGGCTGCGATTAGATTCGCAGACCGAGACCGTGGAGATCCTGCTCTCGCAGCGCACCAAGCGCAACGCGATGCGCAGGATCCGCGAGCTGACGCCGAGGCCGTGGGGATGCACGCTTGAGAGCTGCATCCAGCGGATCAACGCGTGGCTTCGCGGGTGGCACCAGTTCTTCCGGCCATGCTCGCCCGGCGAGCAGTTCGTGTTGCGTGCCCTCGACGCCCATATCCGGCGGCGGTTGCGCGCGATCTTGCTGCACCACTGGAAGCGCCGCCCGACGATCGTGCGCAACCTCATCGCCCTCGGCGTCAAGCGCCGGTCAGCGTGGCAGGGCGTCTACGCGGGACGCAGGTCCCTGTGGGCGCTCAGCCACATCCCACAAGTCGATCGCGCGCTGCGGCCGGCGTTCTTCGCCGACCGCGGGCTCGTCTCGCTCGTGGAACTGCACCGCGTCTGGCACGAGGAGATCGGCGCCCCGACCCACGAGCAGTTAGCGCTGGAGTCGGGATAGATCAAGGTCGATATGGCTGACGGCGGGGTTCGCAACCCGCCGCCCCGAGGAGCCGTGTGTGAACAGCACAAGCACGGTTCTGTGGGAGCCGGGGCGGGCAACCGCCCCGGCTACCCGACGAGGCTCGCCCGGAGGGCGGGCCGTAGCGGCGATAGCCGCGCGCGCCGCCCGGGCCAGGCCCCCTCGCCGGGGCGCTTGGTCTCGCCTCGTGCGCGGTGTGTGTCTGCTTCCGGCCACGTCTGGAGAGCGCCGGATCGTCAGCGTGCGTCGGCGAAGGGGGGCCGGTTCACGCCATCGTTGTCAGGTCCTCGTCGAGGGCCTCGGCTGGGGTCCTCCAGCCGAGCGTCTTGCGCGGACGGGTGTTCAACGCCGCGGCCACGGCCGCGAGATCCTCGGCGCTGTGTCTGGCGAGGTCGGTGCCCTTGGGAAAGTACTGGCGTAGCAGCCCGTTGGTGTTCTCGTTGCTGCCTCGCTGCCATGGGCTGCGCGGGTCGCAGAAGTAGATCTGCAGGCCGGTGTCGATGCGCAGCGTGGCGTGCTGGGCCATCTCGCTGCCCTGGTCCCAGGTCAGCGACCGCCACAGCTGCGCGGGAAGCGTGGTGATCGCTGAGGCGATCGCGTCGCGGACCGCCTCGGCGCCGTGACCGGTCAACGCCGGGCCGTTGTTGACTCTCGGGCCCGCGTGGTCGTCCATCGGCGGAAGGTGCAGCAGCATCGTGAAGCGACTGCTGCGCTCGACCAGCGTGCCGATCGCCGAGCTGTCCAGGCCGATGATCAGGTCGCCCTCCCAGTGCCCGGGAACGGCCCGGTCGTCTGCTTCGGCGGGCCGCTGGCTGATCATGACCTCCTCGGTCACGAAGCTCTTCCCGCGGCCACGCGTCCGCGCACGCGGGACGCGCAACGCCCGGCCGGTCCGCAGGCACGCCGTCAGCTCGCGCGTCAGCGCCCCGCGGCCCTGCACATACAGCGACTGGTAGATCGCTTCGTGGCTGACGCGCATCGACGCATCATCGGGGAACTCCAGGCACAGCCGATGAGAGATCTGCTGCGGGCTCCACGCCCGCGCCCACCGCCGGTCCGCTCGCCGGCCGTGACGACGGCCCTTCCACGGCACCTGCGGGCCGTCGACGGTGCTCCCGTCAGAACGCTGCACCGCCCCCGACAAGCGGTCCTGCACATACGCCCGGAGCTCGAGGTTGACCGCGAGCTTGGCGGGCTTGGGCCTCTTGGCGCGCTGGTCGGCATGCCACTGCGCGGTCGTCGCGCGGTACTGCAGCCCGCCACTGCGAGTCGCGGCGTTGCGGCGCATCTCCCGCGAAATCGTCGATGGCGACCGGCCGACCCGGCGTGCGATCTCCCGCACCCCGACACCCTGCGCGCGCAGGATCGCGATCTCCTCACGCTCGGCGAACGAGAGGTAGCGCCCCGACGCCGAAGCCAACGTAACCGACGGCATCCCGCCACCCTCACGAAACCACCGGACGCCAACCGGCCCCGAAACCCCGGCCTCCACGGCCGCGTCCTCGCTGGACAGCCCGCGCGCGATCGCCATCCAGAACCGCTGCCGATGCTCCAACCTGCCCACCGGCGGACGCCCCGGCGACCGCATCGCCGGCCGCCCCGCCCGATCCGACGCCCGCCGCTTCGGTTTTCCCATCGCAACCTCCCGTTCAGTGAGTGTTGCGACGACCGGTTGAATCCGCCCATCAAGCGTCCGCGCTGGGGCCACCGCAAGCGGCCGCTGCGAAAGGTCCAGTTCAGATACCTTCCTCCGACCGTTCGGGGCCACCACAGGACCGTGACCAAATGCTCGCAGGCTGCACGCGTCCAATGTGAAGGAAAGACGACAGCACCGTGACCCCTCAAGTTCCGCCGCATATCGAATGCAGCCCCTAAGACGCAAAGCAGCGCAGCCACGAACCTGAGTTCCGCAGCTCGCGGGGGCTTTGGGCACGGCTGAGACC
>JALYPM010000007.1 GCA_030856365.1 Pseudomonadota bacterium | reverse complement strand
GCCAGAATCAAACTCTCAAGTTGATGTACGACTTGCCGGGCGGAATAAGCCCGACAGGCCGGCATCTCCGGGAGCCGTTCCTGCACAAATATACAAACTGGTGTGTTTGCGTATGAGGACATTTGCTCGTTCCGCCCAGGCAAGCCTGAACAGAAGTCACATTAAGGAACGGCATAAATTTGACCGACCAACCGATACCCGGAGGTTATCGGAGACCGGGCCGCCGCCCACATGTCCCTTCATCTAAACCGACAATGTCAAAGAGCCGACGCGCTTCCACTTCCCGGTTCCTAAGTTCCGGGCATCGGTCGTACCGACTAAGAAGAGGCGCGAAACGATGGCCGACCCGAAACCGGGCCGCCGCCGTTGCTGAAGGCCGTATATGGGAGGCCCTCCGAAGCGTCAATGGCTTTTTGCAATTTTGTTGCAGTCCGCCGTTGCCGCTCCAGTTCGCCGCCGCAGGGAATCAGTCCCCTTGGCGCCTCGCCGGATGGGATAAATAGTGCGCCACCGGCTGCGATCAAGGGCCGAAAATCCCTGCGGGGACAGTGTTTTTCCGGTGAGTTACGAGTCAGGCGCTTTGGATATAGGCGCGCATTGCCTCGGCTTCCTGCTCGATGCGCTCGATGCGGTGTTTGACGAGGTCGCCGATCGACACGATCCCCTTCACCTGTCTCTGCTCAACGACCGGAAGGTGCCGAATCCGCCGCTGCGTCATCAGCGCAAGCGCATTGAGGACCGGAGTCGCACTGTCGATGGTCACCGCCGGCGCCGTCATCGCGCGACTTACCGGCCAGTCGAGGATCTCCGCGCCATGCTTGCGCAGGCAGTAGATGACGTCGCGCTCCGAAATAATGCCCGTGACCTCATCGTCGCTCATGACCGGCAGCGCACCGATTCGTCCGCCACCCAGAAGTTCGACGGCTTCGCGGATGGTCGCCTGCGAACCAATCGTCGTGACGTCGCTGCCCTTGCCAGTGAGAATCACCTTTATGGTCATTGGCTGAGCCTCCTCGAAAAACAGGTTCGGCTATACGCGTGCCGGGCTTGAACCTCCAGACACCGCGGCCCAAAGGGTCGCCATGCCGACCCCCGATCCAGTTCCGATCCCGAGCAGCTCAGCCGTCACGCGTTTCTGGCACATCATGCGCTGGATGGCCTTGGCCTCGGTGCTGGTCGCGGTCGTTGCAGTGGCGCTGGTCGCCAGCGGCAGCGACGGCTTCCACATCCACATGCTGATCGCCACGGCCCTGGGGGCCGGCCTCAGCGTGCTCCTGGCGGGAGCGCTGATGAGCCTCATCTTCCTGAGTTCGGCCAGCGGTCACGACGAGAGCGCCGGCCGCCAGCGCGACAAAGGATAGGACGAAAAATGACCGATCTCGAGCGCGTGCCGATTCTGCGCGTGGTGCCGGGCCCCGGCGACATCAACGCCAACGGCCACATTTTCGGCGGCTGGGTGCTAAGCCAGATGGACATCGCCGGTGGCATCGCCGCGTCTCACCGCGCCAAGGGGCCGGTGGCGACGGTCGCGATTGAGCGGATGGAGTTCATCGCCCCGATCAACTTGCGCGACCTCATCTCTGTCTTCGCCAGTATCGAGCGGGTCGGCCGCACCTCGATGGGCGTGCGGATCGAAGTCGTCGCTCACCGCAACCGCGGCGCCACTCAGGTAAAGGTCACCGAGGGCCTGTTTACCTTCGTCGCCCTCGACGATCAGCACCGTCCGCGCGCAATCGACCCGGACTGAGCGCGCGCGGCCTAGAAGTCGACCTGCGAGCGCAGCCCCATCACATCGACGCTATAGTCGCCGTCGCCCGACGGAGCGATCGCCGCGTCGTCGTAGAGGATGTGCGCATAGATGAGGCCGAACAGCACATAGTCCGTCGGTTTCCAGTTGAGCGATGCCTGATAGGCATTCTGCGTCCCTCCGACGAAGCCTGAATCGACCAGGTCGAGATGATCCCAGCGCGCGTTGAGGCTGAGGGCGCCGGTGCCGCCTTTGCCGAATGGCTCCTTGACCTTCACCCGGTCGAACTTGCCGGCCTTGTAGCCGCGCGATTCGCCGGTGAGGAAATAGCCGCCCTCTAGATAAGCGCCGAAGAAGGTGGGATCGTCACCGGCCCGCGAAACCGTCTGCCAATAGGCTTCGCCGGCGACATGGAACGGCCCGAAGATGCCGGCGGCCTCCGCGCCATAGCCGATTTCCTTTTTCGCATCCGGAATCGGGCCGGTGTCGACGAAGCGAACATCGGTGGTGTGGATCGCCGGCCGCTGGCGGTAGCGGACGCTGGAAGCGGCGTCGTTAAGGTCGCGCCAGTGGGCCGAGCCCGCAAAATGCAGCTGGTTGCCGCCGAACTTCGGCGCATAAACCAGGCGAGTATCGAAACCGTAGCTATTGTTGCGGTCGCCGAGGTCATTGAGGTCCGCGATGCTGTCGGTGAACACACCACCCTGTGCGAGCAGGTGGCCCCTCGCATATTGGGCGGAAACGCCGACCCGCCGCTCAAACCCGAATGCGTCGGTGAACGCCGCACGCTCAATGAAGGAAGTATGCAGCGAACTCGTCAGCTCCTCCAGCGACTGAAAATTATTGTGCTGGCCGACGATCAATTCGACGGGACCGGGAGCGTAGGACAAATAGGCATCGGCGAATTCGATCGACCCCGTCGCCGCGTCGACCTCGAACTTGTAGCCGAAATCCCCCGGCATCGTGCCTTCGACGCCCAGCCGCGCGCGGCGGACTTCGTTGGAGAAGCCGAGGCCGAGATTCTCATAGCCATCGGGCGAGCTGACATGACCGAAGTCATATTGAAGGCGACCGCGGGGCTTGAACGACCACCCCGCTTCTTCATTCGCGAGCTGCGGCGCGCCCTTCCAGACGGGCGTAGCCGTGGCGACCTGCGCCTTCAGCTGCTCGAGCGTTTCCTGGAGCGCCTTCACCTGGTCCTGCAGCGCGTCAATTTGCGCCTGCGTATCCGTCGCCGCCGGGGCGGACACGGCACCCGGCGCAGCGGATCCCTGGGCGAAGGCCGGAGTGTGCGGGAAAAGAGCGCTGGTCGCGAGCAAAGCAGCGGCCGCCGTCATTCGGTTCATCGTGGTTCCTCATCCGGAGTGACCCAGGTCGGGCGCTGCCGACTTCGCCCCGATAAGACGCGGTCACGACAAGGAAGTGACTTGCTCTTTACGTTTTTGTGACAGGGCCTGGCAGCTCAAAAACGAAGAAGGGCGACCACTGGGCCGCCCTCCAGACTCAATTCTTCCGCAGGCGGTCAGGCCGCCGGCGCGACCTCACTATCGTCCTGCTCCGGGCGAGGGCGGCGAGCCCGGCGGGGCCGCGGTGCAGGCTCACTGGAAGCTTCCGGCTCTTCGTCATTGATCCCGATCGAGGGCGGAAGCGCTTCAAAGGCGATGCGCTCGGACCCGTTGGACGATTGCTCGGTCCGCTCGTCCGGGCCGCGTTCGTCGCGGTTGAAGCTGCGATTGCTGCGCTCACGCTGCGGGCGCCGCTCGGATCGCTCGGGGCGCTCTTGGCGCTCTGCGCGCTCCGGCCGGTCGGAACGGTCAGACCGATCGGAACGGTCAGAGCGATCGGAACGGTCAGAGCGATCTGAGTCCATCTGATCCTGATCGCCGTCGGCCTCCATCATCTCGTCGTCGCCGTCATCCTCGTCGGAATCGTCGCCACGCTGGCGACGCTGTTCCTCGAAGCGCGCTCGGCTGTCGCCGAGAATGCGGTAATAATGGTCGGCGAACTGCAGATAATATTCACTCTGGACGCGGTCACCGGCGAGCTGCGCGTCGCGCGCCATGCTCTTGTATTTTTCGAGCAGCTGCGCGGCGTTGCCGCGCTGACGGTTGTCCTGCCGATTGCCCCCAGTCTGTCCGCCTACGCTCGGAGGCCTCTGGCCCCCACGTCCGCGGCGACGTCCGCCTTGTCGATTGTTGATCAAATGTGACTTCCCTCAATCAGAAGCTGCCCCCCTTTTCTTCAGCAAGGCAGGCCGGCGTCTTCGCGCGGTCTGACCCTTTCGTTCCGGGCTGCGCCTGAAGCGCCAGCGAACGGCCGATTGCGTCGGGGGTAGGTAACGAGAAGCGCTCAGCTTTTTGTCTCAATGGGAGCGGACCCGGTCCTGACAATGAGATGTAGTGTGGCATGAGCGCCTTGCCAAGCGCTTTTGTTCAAACCCATTTTAGCAGGATCACTCTGGGGCGACCGCCGAGATCCTGGGCGACGCGCGCCTGCAATCCGTCGCGTGCCAGCAATGGGGGCACGGCATCGGCCTGATCGAAGCCGATCTCCACCGCCGCCAGCCCTTCTTGCTTGAGCAATCGCGGCAGCTGCGGAGCCAGCTCGCGGTACGCGTCCAGCCCCTCGCCGCCGGCAAACAGGGCCTCCGCCGGCTCATGTTCCGCAACGCCGGGTCCGAGCGACGCCGCTTCGGCAACATAGGGTGGATTGCAAAGGATGAGGTCGAAACTTTCGTTGATTCCCTCGGCCCAGTTGCCCAGGCGCAGCTCCACCCGATGCTCGACCCCGAGCCTGCGCGCGTTGGAGGCCGCATAGGACAGCGCCTGTCGCGAGACATCGACGCCAAGGCCGGTGGCTTGCGGCCACAAGTCGAGCGCGGCGAGCAGCAATGTTCCAGGACCCGTACCGAGGTCGAGCATCCGTTGCGGCCCGGCTCCGCCATCGAAATGCTCCAGCGCGGAAGCGATGAGCAATTCGCTGTCCGGCCGCGGGATCAGTACTCCGGGACCGACGTGGAGCTCGATGTTCCAGAAGGCGCGGCGACCGGTGATGTAGGCGACCGGCTCGCCCGCGCGACGGCGTTTGACCATCTCCCAGAAGCGCTCCGGGACCGGCCAGTCCGGCGGCGCCAGGAGCAACCGGTCGCGATCCATATGAAGGGCGTCGGCCAGCAGCAGCTCGGCATCGAGGCGGGCGGTGTCGCTGCTGGCGGAAAGCAGACGCGCGGCGTCGGCGAGCGCCCGGCTGACCGGCTTCACGCTTCGTCGAGGCCGGCGAGCCGCTGCGCCTCGTCCTCCGCGATAAGTGCCTCGACCAGTTCGGCCAATCCAGGGCCCTCCAGGATCGCGTCCAGCTTGTGAAGCGTGAGAGCGATCCGGTGGTCGGTCACGCGTCCTTGCGGAAAGTTATAGGTGCGGATGCGCTCCGAACGGTCGCCCGATCCCACCATCGATTTGCGCGCGCCTGCCCGCTCGCTCGCAAGCCGCTCGCGCTCCAGTTCGAACAGCCGCGTCCGCAGCACCTTCATCGCCTTGGCCTTGTTCTTATGCTGCGACTTCTCGTCCTGCTGGATGACCACCAGGCCGCTCGGCAAGTGGGTGATGCGCACCGCGCTGTCGGTGGTATTGACCGACTGGCCGCCCGGACCCGACGAGCGATAGACGTCGATGCGCAATTCCTTGTCGTCGATCTGGACGTCGACGTCCTCGGCTTCCGGCAGCACCGCCACCGTCGCCGCGGAAGTGTGGATCCGGCCACCGCTTTCAGTAGCTGGCACGCGCTGGACGCGATGGACGCCGCTTTCGAACTTGAGGCGAGCGAACACGCCCCCGCCGTTTACCGAGGCGACCGCTTCCTTGTAGCCGCCCAATTCCGCCGCGCTTGCGGAGATCAATTCGAACCGCCAGCCCTGCTCCTCGGCATAGCGCTGGTACATTCGCAGCAGATCGCCGGCGAACAGCGCCGCCTCGTCGCCGCCGGTGCCGGCGCGCACTTCGAGCATCGCGGCACGATCATCGGCCGCATCGCGCGGGAGCAGCTTCACCGCCAGCGCGCGCTCCGCTTCAGGCAAATTGCGCTCGATCTCCGCCAGTTCCTCCTCGGCCATCGCGCGCATCTCTGCGTCGGCATCGCGAGTCATCGCCGCGAGGCTTTCGCGCTCCGCCCGGAGCCGGCGAACTTCGCGCGCCGCCGCTGCAACCGGCTCGATCGCCGCATATTCTTTCGACAGCTTCACGAAGGCCTCAGGCGCCAGGTCCTGCGCCGCCATCGCCTCCCCAAGCTCATGCTTTCTCGCCTCAATTGAGGCGATGCGTTCCGACGAAATGCGAGTCATGCCTTCAGCGTCCCCGCCAGCTGTTCGATGCGGACCGCACGCTGCTCCCCGCTGCCGAGCTGCTTGAGCTGGACTTCCCCGCGATCGAGCTCGTCGTCTCCGATGATCGCAGCGAAGGCCGCCCCGGCCGCGTCGGCGCGGCCAAGCCGCTTCTTCATATTTCCCCCGAAAGCCATGTCGGCGGCAATGCCGCTGCGGCGCAGTTCGGCGAGCAGGCGCAAGGACTCGGCCTGGGCACGTTCCCCAAGCGGCACCAGGACGATCGTGGGCCGCTCCGGCTGCGGAGCTTCGATCATCATTGCAAGCCGCTCGATGCCCGCCGCCCAACCGACGGCCGGCGTTGCCGGACCACCGAGCGATTCCATCAGTCCATCATAGCGTCCGCCGGCAATCACCGTTCCCTGCGCGCCGAGACTATCGGTGATGAACTCGAAGGCGGTGTGGCGGTAATAGTCGAGGCCGCGCACCAGCCGCGGCGCGCGCTCCCAGGCGACCCCGGCGGCGTCGAGGCCGGCCGTCACCTGCGCGAAAAAATCGGCGGCCTCGACGGTCAGATAGTCGTCGATCGCAGGAGCGCTGTCGACGATCGGCCAGTCGGAGTGGGCCTTGCTGTCGAGGATGCGCAGCGGGTTGCGATCGAGCCGCGCGCGGCTCTCTTCGCTGAGCGCGGCGCGGTTGGCGGAGAAATGCTCATGAAGCGCTTCGCGCCACGCAGCGCGCGTCTGCGGATCACCGAGCGTGTTGAGCTTGAGGATCGCAGTCTCGCCAACTCCCAGCTCCTTGAGCAACTGGTCGGCGAAGGTCAGCAGCTCGACGTCCGCGGCCGCTTCGCCGGCGCCGATCACCTCGGCATCGAGCTGGTGGAACTGGCGGAAACGCCCCTTCTGCGGCCGCTCATAGCGAAACGCCGGGCCGTAGGTCGCGAGCTTCACCGGCGAATGCTGTCGCCAGCCTTCGGATAGATAGGCGCGGGCAATGCCGGCGGTAAACTCCGGACGCAGCGTGACCGTCTCGCCGCCCTTGTCCTCGAACGTGTACATCTCCTTGGACACGACGTCGGTGGTCTCGCCCATCGTTCGCGCGAAGACGCTGGTGTGCTCGAGCACCGGCACTTCGACGCGCCTGAAGCCGAACAGGCGGCGCACGCGGTCGAACGCGGCGATGACCGCGTGGAAGCGGTCCGCCTCTTCTCCGAGCAGGCTCTGGGTGCCCCGAACGGGCTGCGGCATCGTCATCGCGCCGCCATTGGCAAAATCCGGCGGTGAAGGAAAGGAAAGCGGCGT
Organism: Pseudomonadota bacterium; assembly: GCA_030856365.1. Classification (GTDB taxonomy): domain Bacteria; phylum Pseudomonadota; class Alphaproteobacteria; order Sphingomonadales; family Sphingomonadaceae; genus Sphingomicrobium. The sequence goes on along the minus strand of JALYPM010000007.1, from coordinate 10,456 downwards.
TGCTTGCCCTGGCGCTAGGAGCCGCTGCGCTCCCGGCGCCGGAAAGTGCCCGGTGCGGGGCTGAACAGCTTGCGGATCGAAATGGCGATCGTGCGGCCGAGCGGGTTAAGCAGGCCCTGCTGGTAATTGAATGGCACGTCACCGGCCGCGTCGCGCACGCGCTGCTTCGAATCCAACAGGTTGTTGACCTCCAGGCGCACCTGCGTGCCCCGCAGCCACGGATGCTTCGTCACCAGGTCGAAGCGCTCGCCAAGGTTGGCGAACAGACGCAGGTCGAACGTCGTCAGCGGCGAGAAGCGGAGCGTGCCGGCCGACGCGCTGTCGACCTCCGTGCCGCTGCGCCAATCGGCCGACAGGCGGGCGCCCAGGCCGTTGTTGGAGTAGCCGGCCTGAGCCTCGATCTCGTGGCGCGGACGTCCTCCGGCCGAGCCAAGCGCGTCGCCGCCGAGATAGTCGAGCTCGGCGATGCCCGGCCGGATCGTCACTTCGTCCTGCAGGTTGAGGCTGTGGGTCAGCGAGAATTGCAGACGGCCCCCCTGGCCCCTGCCTCCGCCGCCCCCAAAGCGGCCGAAGCCGCCGCCGCCGCCCCGACGGCCACCCGCTCGCTGACTTTCCGCAGTGGCCGGTGCGCCTTCAATCGCCGGAGCGGTTCCCGGTGGCGTTGCCGATGGCCTCGCATTCGCTCTCCCCGCGGCCCGCTGGGCGCGAAGCTGCGCGATCTGCGCTGGTGACGGGCGCTTGGATTGCAGCGGTTTGGAGAAGTCGAAACCCCAGCGCAGAGTGTCCCGCCGCGATTCGTCGAAATTCACCGGGCGCAGGTCGGCGCTGCTGAGATCGCCGTCGGCATCGCGAACGAACCGCTCCGGGAAAGCAGCTTCCAGGGCGGCGCTCGGACCTGGAAAGCTGGAAATAGGGTTTCTCAGCCGCGAGCGAACAAATTCCGCGCGCAGGCGTAGGTCGGTCTCGGTGAAGGGCTTCCAGTTGCCGCCGATCTTGAGGACGTTGCGCTGGTCCGCCTCGAGGTTCGGATTGCCGCCGGTGATTGCCGTCAGCAGCACCGTATCCCCGTTGGTGAAGTCGAAGATCCGGCTGCCCGGCGTTTCTAGCACCGGGTCCCCGAGCTGCGGGACGGTCGGCGCGCCTTCCTCGCGAGTGACGCTGGCGATCAGATTGAGCCGCTCGACGGGCGACCAGTTAAGGCCGCTACCGATCGTCAGAAGCGTTCCGAAGTCGGAAAGCTGCTCGACCTCGGCATTGGCATTCAGGGTCAGATTCCCAAGTGCACTGAAGTCGCGGTTGCGGCGCGATATGGGCACGTCGACGTTGACGGAGCCGAGGCTGGCGCTGCGGCCAAGTGCGCTGGTCCTGAACTCGCCGCGGTTGGTCTGGCTGGAATCGATGTCAAAGGTGCGGGCGCCGACCTTGAACGTTGCTCCAACCTCGCCGGCCGGAAGCTCGAACAGCGATCCGTTGGCAACGGCATCGACGTCCCCGGTCATAACGATCGAGCGGGCGCGGTTGCGCGCGAACTCGACCGCTGGGTCGAAATCGTCCGGATCGGTGCTAGTGAGCTTGCGGGCGATGTCGGCATTGCCGGTGACCGACCAGCGCCAGTCCGCCTTGTCCCAGTTTAGCGCGACGCCGGCATGGGCGCTGTCGCTGACCGTGTCGCGGCCGCGCGGATCGACGCCATTCGGTAAGATGATGCCGTCGGAGAAGCGCGGAAAACCGAGCAGCGAGCGCCCGTCGCTATGCTCATATTCGACATTGCCTGTCGTCGAGACGTTGCCGAGGATGGTCCGGTTGTGAGTGACGGTGCCACGGACAAGTTTCCGCTCGCCGACCAGGCTTCGCGCATTGCGAGGATCGAGAACGGGCTCCTGCTCCGCCGAGTCGAGCAGAATGTCGCGCTCATCCTCCGTCAGCAAACTATTGCCCTCGGCGCGTAGGTTGACGGTCGTGCGGCTGCCGCGGTCGATCATCAGCCGGGTGGCGTCGGCCAGGCCGCCGACATAGCCGCCCTCGGTCGCGGTGCGGCCCTCGGCTCGGACCGCGGTCGAGCGGAAGCGTTCGCGCAGGATGAAGTTCACCACCCTCTGGTCGGCGCGATAGCCATATTTCAGGGCAACTTCCTCGGGCAGGATCTCGACCCGCTGGATTGCTTCGGTCGGGATGTCGCGAAGCTCGCGGAAGCCGGAGATGCGCTGGCCGTTGAGGAGCAGGATCGGCCGCTCGCCGCCGCGGCCGCGAGCGCTTCCGATCTGCGGCGCGATGGCTTCGAGAAGTTCGGTAATGTCGGTGGCGCCGGTCGCGCGGACGTCGCGCGTGCCGAGGATATTCTCGGGCGGGATATCGCCGACTACAGTCCCGCGCCTCCGGCCGCCGGTTACGACGATCTCCTCTCCGTCGAGTTCATCGACCGGTTCGTCCTCGGCAGGCGCTTCAACCGGGGTTGGCTGTGCGGGCGGCGGGGCGCCCTGCGCTGCGGCAGGAGTGGCAAACGAAAAAGACAGAACTGTGCCCGCGAAAAGCAGACTGCGAATTTGTCGAAAGATCATGGCCCGCGGATTAGAAGAGTCACGTGAACGACCAATGACGTGGCGGCTGGCTTCGATGAACGGCCGCACCGGGCCGACGAACGAAGGTCGACCCTCAGCTCGTGAACTTGAGTGCCGCGATGGCTCCGACGATCACCAGGATCAGGAGAAGGCGAATGGTGGTCGCCGGCTCGTCGAACCAGATCATGCCGACGGCGACGGTGCCGATCGCTCCGATCCCTCCCCATACCGCATAAGCGGTGCCCATCGCGATGCTGCGCGACGCCAGCTCCAGCAGGGCCATGCTGATGGCGACCGAGACCAGGAAAGTGAGGGTCCAGGGCACATTGCGAAACCCGTCAACGAACCGAAGCGAGGTGGTGAAGCCCACTTCAAAGAACCCGCCGAGGATCAACCAGAACCAGGCCATGACTGCTCCTTCAGGTCGCTGCTTCGAGAGTGGGGCTGGCCTCTTCCGGCCGGCGCGCGGCGAGCAGGCAGCCCGTCACGATCAGCGCGGCTCCGGCCAGCGTGAACAGCGACACAAGCTCGCCGAAGTACATCCACCCGAACAGCACTGCCCACAGAAACGCGCTATACTCGGTGGACGCAAGATAGCTCGCCTCGGCCCGCGCATAGGCCCAGGACAGCAGCAGCATCGAGGCGAAGGCCAGGCCGGCGGCCAACAGCAAAGGTGGCCACTGCGGAGGCGGCGGAAGCGCAATCCCCACCACCGGGATCAGCAGCGCCAGCGTCACCGTCACGATCACGCTTTGGAAAAAGGCGATCTCCAGCGGCTTTGCGACCAGCGCCTGCTGACGCATGATGATGATATTGAGCGCGTACAGCGCCGCCGAGACCAGTATGGCCAGGCTTCCGATCAGCGCCTCGCGGCCAAGATCCGCCTGCGCCTGGCCGACGAAGATCACTGCAACGCCGGCAAACGCGATCAGCGACCCTCCAACGGTCCGCTTGCCGATCTTCTCGTGCAGCATCACCGAGGCGAGATAGAGCGCGATTAGCGGCGCGATGAACGCCAGCGCCACCGCCTGCGCCAGCGGAACCCGGCCCAGCCCCCAGAAGAAAAGGAAGCCCATGCCGGTGGAGAGAATCCCCCGCATCAGGTGGATGTGCATGGTCGCTCGCGGCGGCCACGCCTTGCGGCCAGGCAAATAGATCGCGCCGGAAATGCCGATGCCGACGAGATTGCGCCAGAACATCGTCGTGTAGACGCCGATCGCCAGCACCAGCCCCTTCATCACCGCATCCATGCCCGCGAACGTCGCAATGCCGAGCACGCCGATGAGATAGACGGCGATGGGTGTGTGGACGCGGCCGATCATGCGAAAGCGCCTAGACGCCAAGCGCGGCCGCGAGAAGCGCGCTATTCCGCCTCGTCGGGCACCGGTGCCTGCAGCGAGGATTCGATCTCCACCGCCTTCGCCTCGACCAGCTTGACGATATGCTCGACCATCGCCTCGTCGGTGACATGGTGGTCGGTGACGCCCGACAGATAGACCATGTGCCTGCCGTTGCCGCCGCCGGTGATCCCGATGTCGGTTTCGCGCGCTTCGCCGGGCCCGTTGACGACACAGCCGAGCACCGACAGCGACATCGGCGTCCGGATATGCTGCAGCCGCTCTTCCAAGGTCTGCACCGTCCGGATCACGTCGAACCCCTGACGAGCGCAGCTGGGGCAGGAGACGACGCGCACGCCGCGGTTGCGGATGCCGAGCGCCTTCAGCATCTCGTAGCCGACGCGGACCTCTTCCTCCGGCTCCGCCGACAGCGACACGCGGATGGTGTCGCCGATCCCCGCCCACAGCAGCGAACCGATCCCGATCGAGGACTTTACCGTTCCGCCGATCAAGCCTCCGGCTTCGGTAATGCCGAGGTGGAGCGGGCAATCTACTGCGTCGGCAAGTGTATGGTATGCCGCGACGGCGAGGAACACGTCGGATGCCTTCACCGCCACCTTATAGTCGGTGAAGCCATGGTCCTCGAGAATGCGGATATGGTCGAGCGCGCTTTCGACCAGTGCCTCGGGGCAGGGCTCGCCATATTTCTCGAGCAGGTCCTTTTCCAGGCTGCCCGCATTGACCCCGATGCGGATCGCGCAGCCGTTGGCCCGCGCGGCCGAGATCACTTCCCTGACCCGCTCCGCGGAGCCAATGTTGCCGGGGTTGATCCGCAAGCAGGCGGCCCCGGCGTCTGCCGCCTCGAGCGCGCGCTTGTAGTGGAAATGGATGTCCGCGACGATCGGCACATTGGCCGCCAGAACGATTTCGCGGAGTGCGGCCGTGCTTTCGACATCCGGACAAGACACGCGGATGATGTCGACGCCCGCCTCCTCGCAGCGGCGGATCTGCTCGATCGTCGCGCGCGCATCGGAAGTCAGCGTATTGGTCATCGTCTGCACCGTCACCGGCGCATCGCCACCCACCGCAACGGAGCCGATCATGATCTGCCGCGACTTGCGCCGCTCGATCGTTCGCCATGGACGGAGGGAAGACATAGCCCGCGATATAGTCGTGCGGGGCCCCTAATCAAAGCAAGGCCTTAGTCCGGGTCGCCCAGCCAACTGGAACCGGCCGCGCTGCCCCGCTATGCCGACCGCATGGCCGGAGACAATCCATGCGTTTGCTGATGATTCTTGGAGCTTTGATGATGACCACCGCCGCTCAAGCCCAACCCGCCGAGTGGAAGCTGGTCATCCATGGTGGCGCCGGAGTCATCGAACGCTCCCGGATTTCGCCGGACAAGGACCGTGAAATCCGCTCCGCGCTGGATCGCGCGCTGGCGGCAGGATCGAAGGTACTCGAAGCTGGCGGAAGCGCGCTCGATGCGGTCGAGGCATCGGTGAGGCTCCTCGAGGACGATCCCAACTTCAACGCCGGGAAGGGGGCGGTATTCACATACGACGAGCGCAACGAACTCGATGCCTCGATCATGGACGGCCGCACCCGCGCGGCGGGAGCCGTCGCCGGCGCCACGGCGACCAGGAACCCGATCGCCCTTGCGCGGGCGGTGATGGAGAAAAGTCAGCACGTCTTCCTGAGCGGCGAGGGCGCCGACGAATTCTCTCGGGAGCAGGGGCTGGAGCAGGCGCCGCCGGAATATTTCGCGACGCCCAACCGCCGCCGGCAGCTTGAGGAGCTGAAGGCGAACAAGGTCAGCGCGCTCGACGTCGAATATAAATACGGCACCGTCGGAGCGGTCGCTCTCGACGCTCAAGGCCATGTCGCCGCCGCCACTTCGACCGGCGGAATGACGGGCAAGCGCTGGGGCCGCATTGGCGACTCGCCGATCATCGGCGCCGGCACCTATGCGGACGACCGCGCCTGCGCCGTTTCCGCCACCGGCCATGGCGAATATTTCATCCGCACCAGTGTCGCCCACGAGATTTGTGCGCGCGTGCGGCTAAGCGGCGAGACCGGGCAACGCGCCGCCGATGCCGTCATGGCCGAGGTCAAGGCGCTCGGCGGGGACGGCGGGGTGATCGTCGTCACTCCCAAGGGCGAGATGGTCTATTCGTTCAACACGCCGGGCATGTATCGCGGCAAGGCCAGCAGCGCTGGCCGGACGGTGGCGCTCTACGATCCGTCCGACGAGCGGTAGGGCAGGGCCTCGCGAAGCCAGGCGAGCTCCTGCTCCACGGCCCCACGCTCCTCCTCCAGATAGTTGGCGACGGCGGCGCGGAAGCCGGGATCGGCGATGAAGTGGGCGGAGCGGGTGACGGCCGGCTCATAGCCGCGGGCCAGCTTATGCTCGCCCTGCGCGCCCGCCTGAACGAAAGTGAGCCCGTTGGCGATCGCCCACTCGATCGCCTGATAGTAGCAAAGCTCGAAGTGGAGGAAGGGTAGTTCCTCGATGGCGCCCCAGTAGCGGCCGAAGAGCGTTTCCTCGCCGATGAAGTTGAGGGCACCCGCTACCGGCCGGTCGCCGCGATAGGCGAGGAACAGCAGCAGCCTGTCGGCCATGGTCGCTGCAATGCGGTCGAAGAAGGCGCGGGTGAGGTAGGGCTGGCCCCATTTCCGCGAGCCGGTGTCCTGGTAGAAGACCCACATCGCGTCCCACTCGGCAGGCCCGATGTCCGCTCCCCGAAGCGCAGCGAAGGTCAGGCCCTCGCGCGCCGCCGCCCGCTCCTTGCGAATCGCCTTGCGCTTGCGGCTGGCGAGCGCGCTGAGGAAATCGTCGAAGCAGCCATAGCCTCGGCTGCGCCAGTGGTACTGGATGCCGACGCGCATCAGCCAGCCGCGGCGCTCGCACTCCGCCGCATCGGGGTCGTCGAGGAAGGTCGCGTGTGCCGATGACAGCCCGTTCTGGAGCACCACCGCTTCGGCGGCCGCAAGCAGCGCCTGCGGCTCACTCCCGAGCAGCCGCGACCCGGGCACCGGCGTGAACGGCACCGCGATTTGCAGCTTGGGATAATATTGACCGCCCGCACGCTCCAGGGCGTCGGCCCAGCCGTGGTCGAACACATATTCGCCCTGGCTGTGCGACTTCAGATAGGCTGGGCAGGCGGCGACCGTCGCGCCGTCGCGTTCGACCAGCAAAGGCGCGGGCGACCAGCCGGTGCCATCGCCGACGCTGCCGGACTCCTCGAGAGCGGAGAGAAAGGCGTGGCCGGTGAAAGGATCGGCGCCGGCGAGGCGGCCCCATGTCCCCGCATCCAGCGCGCCGACCGCCGGCGCGAGCTTCGCCACTAATTCGGATTCGCGGTCGACCACCGCCCCTTAATGGGGGCGGGGCTGCCGGTGGGCTAGGCCTTCACTGCAACGATCGCGTCGACTTCGACGGCGACGCCGAGCGGGAGCACGGTGACCCCAACGGCGCTGCGGGCATGGCGGCCGGGTTCGCCGAAAACTTCCTGCATCAGCTCCGATGCGCCGTTGGCGACCTTCGGCTGATCGACGAAGGCCGGCGCCGAATTGACGAAAACCCCGAGCTTCACGATCCGCTCGACCCGGTCGAGCGAGCCGAGCGCCGCCTTGATCTGCGCCAGCAGCATGATGCCGCAACGGCGCGCAGCCGCCTGGCCTTCATCCAAATCCATGTCTTCGCCGAGGCGGCCTTTGATGAGGCTGCCGTCTGCAGCGAAGCTGATCTGCCCCGAGATGTGAAGGAGCCCGCCGTGCTCGACGGCAGGAACGTAGGAAGCGACGGGCGCGGCGGCTTCGGGGACGGTGATGCCGAGTTCGGCGATGCGTTGATCGATGCTCATGGACAGGCGCTCAACACCCGACGCGCGCGAGCGTCAAGCCTTGCGGGTGACGGTGAAGCCGCCGAAGCTCTGGCTGACCGGCATCAGCTCGATCGTGTTGACGTTGAGATGCGGCGGCTGGCCCGCGACCCACCAGATTGTCTCGGCGAGGTCCTGTGCCGTCATCGGGTCCATGCCGGCATAAAGCGCGTCGGACGCGGCCTGGTCGCCGCCGGTGCGCACGACCGTGAACTCGGTCTCGACCATGCCGGGCTCGATCGAGGTCACGCGCACGCCTGTGCCGGCGAGGTCGCAGCGAAGGTCCAGCGAGAATTGCCGGACGAATGCCTTGGTGCCGCCGTAGACCGCGCCGCCGCGGTAGGGGTAGGTCGCGGCGACCGACGACAAGTTGATGATCGCCCCCTTGCGCTCGATCAAGCCGGGCAGCAGCGCCTGCGTCAGTGCGATGAGGCCGGTGACGTTGGTGTCGATAACGTCCGCAAGCAGATCCATGTCCAAGTCCTGAAGCGACTCGGTAGGCGGCGCGAAGCCGGCATTGTTCACCAGCAGGTCGAGCTCGCCCCACGGCGGCGACAGGCCGGCCAGCCCCGCGAGCGCCTCGACGTCGCGCATGTCGACTTCGAGCGGAAAGAAGCCGTGGCCAAGCTCGTCCGCGAGCTTGCGCAGCCGGTCGCCACGGCGGCCGGTGCCGATCACTCGCCAGCCGCCGTCCACGAATTTGCGCGCGCTGGCCTCGCCGATGCCAGCCGTCGCCCCGGTGATCAGGACGGTCTTGGTCATGCCTGCTCCTTCAGCCGATCGAGGATCCAGCCGGTGGCCTCGGGCCAGTGGTCGATCCGCGCATGGGCGTCCGCCGCCGGAGGAACCGACTTCGCAACCCTCGGCTCGGCGATCATGTGCAGCCGCCAGACCTCGGGCGCATGCTTGGCAACCGAGCTATGATGGACCGGAAGATCGTCGACGAACACGGCGGTCGTGGCCCCATGACGCTCGACCAGCGAGCGGACGGGATCGCCCTTGCCACCGCGGTTGCAGACGATTTCATGATCGATGCCGTGGCGCGCCAGCTGCTCCACACGCCACGGATGCGCCTCGTCGCCGAGGTTGGTGAGGATAACAATGTCCGCTTTCTCGCCGATCCGCCCCAGCGCCTCGACCGCGCCCGGCACCAGCGTCTGCCGGTGCATCTCGCCGCGGAAGAAGCCGTCGAGCAGCGGCCACACCCGGTCCGTCGCGACCAGGCCGCCGCTTCGCCGGTCGGTCAACGCGTCGGCGAAGGTGCCGAGGTCGAGGTCGAAGCGGATATCATGCTCCTCGTCGAGCCAGTCCGCGAAATGCGACACCATGAGCAGCAGCACCTCGTCGCAATCACTAATGAACAGCGGCCTGCTCATTCCGCCAGCGCCCGGCGGGCGGCGACTAGGTCTCCGGGCCGTCGGCCAATCGCCCCGGCAATCGCAAGCAGGTCCGGCTCGTGGTTCTCAAGGAATTCGAGAACGGCCGCCAGCAGCCATCGCTCGTCCGCTCTCTGTCTCAATTCGGGAGCCGTAAGGCCGGTGAGGGATAAAAAGCGCTCCGCCACCCGTTGATCCTCCAAAGCGGCGGCAAGCGCCTGCAACGCAATAATCTCGGCGTCGTTTGTCCCATTGGCCTGCATGGCCTAGAATCGCCGTCCGAATGATGAGGTTGTTGCCTTGGCCAAGATCCTGATCGTCGAAGACAATGCGCTTAACATCAAGCTGTTCTGCGATCTTCTCGCGGCCCATGGCCATACGCCTGAAGCCGTCACCGACAGCAGGCTAGCGCTGGATGCGGCGCGCAACTTCCGTCCGGACCTGGTGATCACCGACATTCAGCTGCCCCACGTCAGCGGACTGGAGCTGATCCGGCTGTTGCGGGCCGATGCCGATCTCCGCGAAGTCCCGATCATGGCCGTGACGGCCTATTCGGCGACGGGGGATGAAGAGCGCATCCGCGGCGCGGGCGCACAAGCCTATGTCGCCAAACCCATCTCGGTTGTGCGTTTCGTGGCGTCGGTCGACGAACTGCTAACCAGCCAACCCGCGGTGCCAGCGGCGAGCTGATTGGACGCACCGGCAAGCGGCGCCGCCCGCGCTTACTTGATCTTCGCTTCCTTGAAGTCGACGTGCTTGCGCACGACCGGGTCGTACTTGCGAAAGCTCATCTTCTCGGTCGTGTTGCGCGGGTTCTTCTTGGTCACATAGAAGAAGCCGGTGTCAGCCGTGCTGACGAGCTTGATCTTGACGGTTGCCGGCTTGGCCATGGCTCACTTCCCGAAGCATGAAATAAAGAAAGCGGCACACGACCCCGTGGGCAGGCGCGCCGCTCGAACCGGGGCCCAATGGCTTCACCCGCCCTTTTTGTCAAGCTGACATGCCCTTGTAACGCAGGCTTAACCCCGTTGCGCGAAGCTTTCACCAGCAAAGGGAGCGGCCAATGGCGGACGATGCGATGATCCCGGTACGGACGATGATCGCCGAGCGGCTGCAGGACATCCAGCGTCGCGCCGACCGGCTGACGCCCCGCGACCTGCACGCCCGGATGGAGGCGATCCGCTCGATCGCCGGCGCCCACGGCATGGCCGCGCTCGAGCGGCTGGCGCACCGGTCGGCACAGCTGGCGCTGCTGCCCGGCCATCGCGTGACGACCCGCCGCTGCATGGAGCATATGGAAA
>JALYPM010000210.1 GCA_030856365.1 Pseudomonadota bacterium | reverse complement strand
CCGGCGCCGTTGCGGAGCTGGGCGGTGATTGGCGGCACCGACTGCCGTTCCTCCGTCGGGTTGATGACGCGGCCGCTGATTGCGAGCAGCTCGTTGCCGCTGGCCAGCCGCTGACGGTCGCTATGGGTCATCATCAGCTGCAACGGTGTGGCTGCTCCGGTTGCGAGGCCAAGACGCTGCTTCCATTCTCCAGGCGCCAGCAACCAGAAGGCCGCGGCTAGTGCGACGATCAGCAGGATCGCAAAAAGGATCTTCAACAGCGGGCTGCTGCGCTCGGGCTCATCATCGTCTCGGGCAGCGAACGGGCTGAAGTCATCGTCGGGGGCCGGAGACTCATGCGGCGGCGCATTATCCGGTTCAATCGGTGCGAAGTCCTCCTGGGCCGGCCCCGCTTCGACCGACCGATCCTCGCCTGCGTCGGTGAACCCCTGGCTTTGCGCTTGTTCGGCAGTTGCCTCGCCAGCGAGCTCTGCGGGCGGCCGGGGCGTCACCGGGCCATCGCCCGCGATCGGCGTGGGCACTGTCTCTTCGGCTGTTGCGGGAATGTCTTCGGTCGAGTTCTCGGCGGGCGTGTCCGCCAGCGGGCCGTCTTCGGTGTCCTGGTGCCAGCTGTGTTGGCAGGAGGCGCACCGGACCTGCCGGCCCCCCGGGGGAACCGCCCCATCCTTGACCACATATTGCGTGCTGCATGCGGGGCAGGTGAGGATCATTCGCTAGCCGCGCCTTCTTTTGTCGTTTCGTGACGTCGGTAAACAGGAAGTGGCGGGCATTGGCAAGGCAGCGCGCCCTGTGCGACAACCGCCACCGGGACGGAAGGGGCAAGTCGCTGCCGGCAATCGTGGAATTCGACAGCGTTGGCCTACGCTACGGCACCGGTGCCGAGGTTCTGCGCGACCTCGACTTCCGGCTGTCGAGGGGCGGGCTTTACTTCCTCAACGGCCCATCGGGCGCCGGCAAGACGTCACTCCTCAAGCTTCTCTACCTCGCGCAACGGCCGACCCGCGGGCGCATCCGCCTGTTCCGGGAGGAGCTAGGCGAGGCCCCACGCGAGGTACTGCCCGACTTCCGCCGCCGAATCGGGGTCGTGTTCCAGGACTTTCGGCTCATCCGCCACCTCTCCGCCTTCGACAATGTCGCGCTTCCGCTGCGGATCGCCGGCCGCAGCGAAGCGGAAGTCGAAGGTCCGGTGCGCGAGATGCTCGCGTGGGTCGGCCTCGCCGATCGTGCGAGCGCCCGCCCTGCGACGCTCTCTGGCGGCGAGCAGCAGCGCGTGGCGATCGCCAGGGCAGTGATCAGCCAGCCCGAGCTGCTGGTCGCCGACGAGCCGACGGGTAACGTCGATGCGGAGATGGCGGCGCGGCTGATGCACCTGTTCAGCGCGCTGAACCGCCTCGGCACGACGATCGTCATCGCCACCCACGATGTCGGGCTGATCGCGGCCACCGCCGGCGCGCAGATGATGCGGCTCGACAAGGGCACAATGATCGATCCCACAGGCGCTCTCCGCAACCCTCCGCCGCGGCCTTCGTCTGGAGCAGGCGCGTGACGATGCAATGGCTGTCACCGCCCGCAGGGATGCAGCGGCTGCTGCCAGGCGGCCGAATGCGCGGCCCGACCCCATATGTCGTCGCGATCATGACGTTTGCGATGATGATCGTCGCCGCTGCCGGCCTCGCGATTTCGAACGCGGCATCTCTGGTCGGAGCGTCCGCGGAAAATCGCCACATCGTCCAGCTTCCCGATGCCAGCCCCGAGCGGCTGCAGGCTGCGCTCGCAGCCGTGCGCTCTGCTCCCGGGGTCCGCAGTGCGGAGCCTGTGCCGGAAGCGGAAATGCGCGCGACGCTCGAGCGTTGGCTGGGTCCCGCGGCCGACGATCCGGGCCTGCCGGTCCCGGCCCTGATCCATCTCGACCTCGCGCCTGGCGCAGCTCCAGCGGCGATCGGCGCTGCGGTTGCGACGGCAGCGCCAGGGGCCCGGCTGACCGCGGAGGGAGCGACGCTCCAGCCGCTGCTGCGGTCGATGCGCGTGCTGCAATGGCTGGCCTTGTCGCTGGTCGTGCTGATGGCGGCGGCGACTTCGGCGGCGGTCGTGCTCGCGGCCCGCGGCGCGCTCGATACCCACCGCTCGACCATCGAAGTCATGCACGGAATCGGCGCCACGGACCGCCAGATTGCGTCGCTGTTCCAGCGCAAGATCGCTCTGGACTCGCTGGTCGGAAGCGTCGCCGGTGGTGTCGGCGCCGCGCTAGTGCTGTTGCTAGTCGCGGGAAGCGCTTCGTTCGCCGGAGAGCTGGCGGCCCGCCCGCCGCTCGGCCTTCGTGACCTCGCCATCCTCGGACTGATGCCACTCGCAGCCGTTATCGTTGCAACGCTGGTTGCCCGCATCGCGGTACTCAGGGCATTGCGGCAGGCACCATGATCACTCGCGCGCTGTCGCTCTTCCTCATCCTCTACGCACTCGGCTTCATCCTCTTTTCGGTGACGCTGGGACGGCCCGCGCTGGATGACGCGGAGCAAGTCGACGCAGTGGTGGTGATCACCGGCGCACCCGGACGGATCGAACATGGGCTGGAATTGCTGGCCGACGGGAAGGTGGGCCGGATGCTCGTGGCGGGCGCCGATCCTTCCGTCACTAAGCCTGACCTGGTCCGGGTGTTCGGCGGTCAGCGCCGGCTCGTCAGCTGCTGCGTCGATCTTGGCAGCGAATCCGTCGACACCCGCTCGAACGCCGATGAAGCCCAGCGCTGGCTTTCCCGCCGCAAGTTCAAAACGCTGCGGCTGGTGACAAGCGACTGGCACATGCGCCGCGCTCGCTATGAGTTCAGCCGCGTGCTGGATGATGACTACACTGTCGTGAGCGACGCGGTGCGCACGGAGCCGAGCTTCATGACGCTGTTCGGCGAGTATAACAAATATCTGCTGCGGCGGGTGTCAGTGCTTCTCGAGCTATGATGCGCTCCGCCCGCTGGGCCGTGTTCTTGGCGGCTTTTTATCTCGGCACGCTCGTGCATATCCTCGCGGGCATGGTCGCGAGCCTCAGCGGCACCGACAGGGCGCGCGCCGTCGTTCACAACTGGGCGGACTTCCACAGCTGGGCGGCGCGGAGGCTGCTTGGCATTCGCGCGGTGGTCGAGGGCGAAATCCCGCCCGGCCCGCATTTGATCGCAGTCAAGCACCAGTCGATGTACGAGACGATTGAGATCCTGCGGGTGGCCCGCACGCCCGTGGTGGTGATGAAGCGCGAACTGACCGAGATACCCCTCTTCGGCTGGATGACGCTTTGTTATGGCGCGATTCCGGTCGATCGCGACGCGGGCGCCAAGGCGCTTCGCGAGATGCTGGCGCAGGGCAAGGCCGCCGTTGCCGCCAAGCGCCCGGTGCTGATCTTCCCGGAGGGGACGCGCGTACCGCCGGGCGAGTCGCCGCCGCTTCGATCGGGCTTCGCGGGCCTTTATCGCGCGCTGGGCCTGCCGGTGGTGCCGGTCGCGGTCGACAGCGGCCGGCTGTGGCGCAGCAAGGAAAGCGGAGTGGTCCGCTTCCGCATCGGCGAGGTCATCGAACCGGGGCTCAAGCGCGCGGAGATCGAGCAAAGGGTGCACGCAGCCATCAACGCGCTCGAAACGTCAGCTCCTGAGGCGCGCGCCTAGCTTTTCCGCCGCCGCGACGATCCGGCCGGACATCTCGGCAATCTCCGCCTCGGTGAAGCTCTTCTCGCCCGGCTGGAGAGTGACTTCGATCGCCAGGCTGAGCTCGCCGCCTTCCGGCTGGTAACGGTCGAACACGCGGACCTGCGTGATGCTCGCCTTGTCGGCGCCGCGAACGGCGCGAACCAGCTGGTCGGCGCCGAGATCGCCGGGGACGAAGAAGGCGAAGTCTCGGGTGACCGCTTGCAGCGACGGCGGCGCAAAGGCTGCGCGGGCACGCCCTGCCGACCCCCGCACGGGGACGGCGTCGAGATAGACTTCGGCGGCGACCACTCCGGCGGGAGCGTCGAGTGCCTTGATTAGCCGCGGGTGGATTTCGCCGAACGCGGCAAGAATCGTCTTCGGCCCCAGCCGCAGCGTGGCCGAGCGTCCGGGGTGCCACGACGGACCCGCGTCCGGGAAGATTTGCAGATTGTCGACCGGCGCGCCGGCAGCCTCGAGCGCCGCCAGCGCCTCGGCCTTGGCGTCAAAAGCGGAGAAAGGCCGGGCGGCGCCGCTTTGCCAGCCGCGCTCACTGCAATTGCCCGCCAGCACGAGCGTCATCGTTGGCCGCTCGGCTTCCACGAGATAGCGGCGGCCGATCTCGAACAGGCTGACGCTGGTCGCTCCTCGATCGAAGTTGCGCCGGGCTGCAAGGAGCAGCCCGGGCAAGAGCGACGGGCGCATCACTTTCATCTCCTCGCTGATGGGGTTGGCAAGGCGCCAGTTGCCGCCGCCGACCGCAGCGGCCTCATCTTCGGAAATGAAGCTCCAGTTCACCGCTTCGTCGAAGCCGCGGGCAGCCATGGTCCGGCGAACGCGGCGCTCGATCAGCTGCGGCCGGGTCGCGGTCGGCCGCGCTACACCGGGCGCCCGCTCGAGCGGGGTCGAAGGCACCTCGTCGTAGCCGTGGATGCGGGTGATTTCCTCAACCAGATCGGCTGGGCCGTCGACGTCACGACGCCAGCTGGGCACGCCCACTTCGCTGCCTTCGACGGCGAAGCCAAGCGATTTGAGAATCGCGACCTGCCGCTCCACCGGCACATCGACGCCGCCGAGTGCAAGGGTGCGTGCGGGGTCGAACGGCACGCGCTTGTCAGCCACCGGCGGCTCGCCGACGCGCAGCTCCGCCGAGGCTTCGCCGCCGCAGATGTCGAGGATGAGCCCGGTGAGGATGGCGAGGCCTTGATCGAGGAAGGCTGGGTCGACCCCGCGCTCGAAGCGGCTGCGGGCATCGCTGGTAAGGCCGAGCCGCTGCCCGGTGCGGGCGATCCGGTCCGGCGCGAAATAGGCCACTTCGAGCATCACGTCGCCGGTTTCGTCGGCGACCCCGCTATCCTCGCCGCCCATGATGCCGCCGATGTCGTGAACCTGGGTTTCGTCGGCAATCACCGTCATCGACGGGTCGAGCGAGTAGCTCTTCTCGTTCAGCGCGAGCACGGTTTCGCCATCGCGGGCAGCGCGGGCGATCAGGGCACGGTCGATTTTGCGCGCATCATAGGCATGGCTCGGCCGGCCATGGTCGAGCATCACATAATTGGTAATATCGACCAGCGCCGAGATCGGCCGCTGGCCAGCGCTTTTCAACCGCCGCTGCATCCAGTCCGGGCTGCTGCCGTTGCGGACCCCGCGGATGGCGCGGCCGTAGAAGGCGGGGCAGCCTTCCGGGTCTTCGATGCGGATGTCGATCGGGCAGGGAAAGCTGCCCTGGACCTGCGGAACGGCAAGCGGTTTGAGTGTGCCGAGGCCGGCGGCGGCGAGGTCGCGGGCGATGCCGCGGACGCCCATGCAATCCTGCCGGTTGGGGGTGAC
>JALYPM010000204.1 GCA_030856365.1 Pseudomonadota bacterium | reverse complement strand
GTGGTGCCCAGGGACGGGATCGAACCGCCGACACCGTGATTTTCAGTCACGTGCTCTACCAACTGAGCTACCTGGGCCCACTGACGGGCAGCGCCTGGCCGGATGGGCCGATCGCAAAGCGCTGCGGTCCCTAACCCTGGCCTTCTTCGCTGTCCACCCCGCCAAGCGGCTGGCCCTGCTCGTCGGCGGGCGGGCCGGGAATGCGATAGCCTTCGCCCAGCCACTTGAGCAGGTCGCGGTCCTTGCACCCGCGCGAGCAGAAGGGGGCATGGTCGTCGCTCGGCTTCTTGCGGCAGACGGGGCAGGGCTTGGCTCTAGGCGGGTTCAGCATAGCCGCCGGACATGGGCGCGGCCGGCTCGGCGCGCAAGCCGATGCTGCCGCCGACCTGCCGCGCCAGATCGGACCGCCATTCGCCGCGGCTTTCCAGCAGCGCCGCGATGCGCGGGTGCGCGACGAGCCGGATCGCGCCGCGCTCACGGCCTGCGCGGCGAAGGAGGGCGCGGGCCTCGAACGCGGGCCGGTCCTGGCCAAGTTCGAACAGCGAGGCATGGCGGCGCGGGCGGACGATCTGGAGGAAGCCGAAGCCGTTCATCGCGGTGCGCTCGAACGGCTGCGGGAGCAGTGCGTCGATGGCTTCGCCGATCGACTGCCGCTGCGCCTTGCCCGCGATGGTCGGCAAATCGATTCCAATCGAACCGCCGATGCCGTGGCGGCGGATCGCCCGCGCCGACGCCTTCGCGCCCGCCATCGCCAACTCAGCAAGTGGCAAATGCCCGTTCACGTCGATCAGGGTCATTGCCGGTGTCGGCGAGACGCGTAGCTCCCCACCGGCAAAGCGGACGATGCCGCTGCGCGCCTCTTCCAGCAGGTCGGACCAGCCTGCCGCTTCCAGTTCATCGACGGGCGCGGGGAAGGCCAGCTTCCGTCCGGCGGGCAAGTCGCCCGCGCGCTCCGGTCCATCGGCAACACGCGCCAGCGGGCGCTTCCACGGCTCCGCGCCGGGGATTGCCTCCCGCGTGACCTCAATGGCAAGGGCCGCGCCTTCCGCGACCCCTGGCGCACCTTTCGGCAGCAGATATTCGCACGCCTCGGCTTCGGCGAATGCGGGCAATCCCGCTTTACGGAGCCTCGCCTTGAGCACCGCGCCTGCCGCAACGCTTGCCTCGAGATGGATGCGTGTTTCCAGTATCTCGTCGGCCTCGACCAGCACCGCGCGGGTCTCGCCGATCCCGCGCTCGATCCACCATTCAGGCAATCGGATAGCCCGCCGACTTGAGCATCAGCCGGGTTTCGGCAAGCGGCAGGCCGACGACGTTGGAGTAGCTGCCGGCGATGTGGCGGACATAGACTTCGCCATAGCCCTGCAGCGCATAGCCGCCGGCCTTGCCGCGCCATTCGCCGTGGGACGCGTAATAGTCGATTTCCTCGTCGCTGAGCCGCTTCATCGCGATCATCGTTTCGACCAGCCGGGTGCGACGGCCCTTGCCGGGGACGACCAGCGCGACTCCGGTCATCACCCGGTGGCGGCGGCCCGAGAGCAATTTCATGCAGGCGCGCAGGGTCGCTTCGTCCTCGACCTTGGGAAGGATGCGACGGCCGACGGCAACGACGGTGTCGGCGGCGAGCACCAGTGCTTCGGGCTCGCGTGCAGCGACCGCCGCGGCCTTTTCGGCAGCCAGCCGCACCGCATGGTCGCGCGGCAGCTCGCCCTTGGTCCCACTCTCATCGATATCTGCAGGAACGACCCTGTCCGGCACCACGCCGATCCGCGCGAGCAGGTCGATCCGGCGGGGGCTAGCCGAGGCCAAGATCAACATCAGGTGCGCGGCGGCGGGCCCCCGCGGCCGGGCATGAACCGATAGGTGATGCGGCCCTTGGTCAGGTCGTAGGGCGTCATTTCGACCAGCACCTCGTCCCCGGTCAGCACGCGGATGCGGTTCTTGCGCATCTTGCCGGCGGTGTGGCCGAGAATTTCATGGCCGTTCTCGAGCTCGACGCGGAACATGGCGTTGGGCAGCAGCTCCAGCACCTTTCCGCGCATTTCGAGAAGTTCTTCCTTGGCCATGCAATCCCTTCAGTTCAGTCGGAAAATCGCGTCCGCATAACCGCGAGCGCTCGAAAAGGAAAGGCGGGCGAAGTCGGAACCTTTGGCCGCCTAGATGGAGTGATCGGCGCCTACGCCCCGCCGGCCGCAAGCGTCGCCAGCAGCAGCAGTGCGACGATGTTGGTGATCTTGATCATCGGATTGACGGCCGGGCCGGCGGTGTCCTTGTAGGGATCGCCGACCGTGTCGCCGGTCACCGCGGCCCTGTGGGCCTCGCTACCCTTGCCGCCGTAATTGCCGTCTTCGATATACTTCTTGGCATTGTCCCAGGCGCCGCCGCCCGAGGTCATCGAGATGGCGACGAACAGGCCGGATACGATCACGCCGAGCAG
>JALYPM010000195.1 GCA_030856365.1 Pseudomonadota bacterium | reverse complement strand
CAGCCGAAGGATCCGGTCACCCTGGGTCTGACCAGCCAGCGCGACCTCGATGCCGCGGTTGCCAAGGCGCAGAAAGCGGCCGGCATGTCGCCCCACGTGGACACGCGCCTCGACAGCGACCGCGAGGCGCTGATCGGCGAACTTCGCGCCCAGCGCGAGCAGCACGCCCGCGACGCCGAGGCCGCACTGGAGTCGACAGAGTCCGGCGGCGGCAACGACGAAATCGTCCCGGGCATCAAGGATCCGTTCAAGCGCTGAGGCGAAACTTGATTCAGGGCGACGGCAGGGTCAATGCTAATGATGATGGACACAGCCCAACCCGTTGAGCAGCTGAGCTTCGAAGACGCGCTCAAGCGTCTCGAAGAGATCGTCCGCATCCTCGAGCGCGGCGAAGCGCCGCTCGACCAGTCGATCGAGCTCTATCAGGAAGGCGACCGGCTCAAGCGCCATTGCGAGGCGCGGCTGAAGTCGGCGCAGGCGCGGATCGAGCAGATCGCGCTTGGCTCAGACGGCAGCCCCAAGGGCGTCACGCCGTTCGATGCCGGTTGAGACTATCGATCGGACCGGGCTCGGCCTGGACGCCGAAGCGGCCGAAGTCGGCGCGGCGGTCGACCGCCTGTTCGCCAATTTCCTGAAACCGCGCGGCGACGGCCGCGACCGATTGTTCGAAGCGATGCGCCATGCCGGGGTCGGCGGAGGCAAGCGACTTCGCCCGCTGCTTACGGTCGCCTCGGCGCGGCTGTTCGGGATCGACCAGGAGCGCGCGTTAAGGGTTGGCGCCGCGATCGAGGCAATCCACGTCTATTCGCTGATCCACGACGACCTGCCGTGCATGGACGACGACGATCTCCGCCGTGGCAAGCCGACCGTCCACAAGGTGTATGGCGAGGCGACGGCGGTGCTTGCCGGGGACAGCTTCCACGCGCTCGCCTTCGAAATCCTTGCAGCCCCCGACAGCCACGAGGACCCGTTTGTCCGCTCCGAACTGGTGCTGGAGTTGGCGCGGGCGTCGGGACCGAATGGCATGGCCGGCGGCCAGATGATGGACCTGGCGGCGGAGGGCCAGCCGCTCGACCTCCCGGCGATCACCCGGCTGCAGCAGCTCAAGACCGGCGCGCTGATCGAATATTCGGTCGAGGCCGCCTGCATCATGGCGCGGCTGCAGGGCGAGGGCCGCACGCCGTATCGCGGCTACGCCCGCAACATCGGCCTCGCCTTCCAGATCACCGACGACATCATCGACCATGCCGGTGACGAGGCGCAGGCGGGCAAGCGCACCGGCAAGGATGCGGCGGCGGGCAAGGCCACCTTCGTCTCGCTGCTCGGCCCCGACCGGGCGCGCCAGCAGGCGGAGCTGCTGGTGGACCAGGCGATCGAGCATCTCGACGGGCACGGCGAGGAGGCCGATCTCCTTCGCGCCATCGCTCGCTTCGCAATCGAACGGAAACACTGACATGGCCGCCACACCGCCGACCCGCCGCACCGCCGTATATCCGGGCACATTCGACCCGGTGACGCTCGGCCATCTCGACATCATCCGGCGCGGGGCGCACCTCGTCGACCGGCTGGTGATCGGGGTTACTACCAACCCGTCCAAGGAGCCGATGTTCGCCTTGCCCGAGCGGCTGGAGATGGTGCGGCGGGAGATCGCCGACGTGCCCGGCGAGATCGAGGTGGTGGAGTTCAACTCGCTGCTGATGGACTTCGCCGAAGCCCAGGGCGCGTCGATGATTCTGCGCGGGCTGCGGGCCGTCGCCGACTTCGAATATGAATTTCAGATGGCGGGGATGAACCAGCAGCTCAACGACGAGATCGAGACCGTCTTCCTGATGGCAGATGTGTCGCTGCAGCCGATCGCGTCGAAGCTGGTCAAGGAAATCGCGCGCTTCGGCGGCGCCATCGACAAGTTCGTGCCGCCCGCCGTTGCGGCCGACGTGGCCCGGCACCTGGGGACGAAGAGATAGGCTGGAAACCTTGCGGCGATTGCGGTAGTCGCGGCAGCGGGGGATTGCCGGGAGGGTTTTCATGATGAAGTCTTTGTTCGCATTGCCCTTTGTCGCGCTGGTGCTGGCCACCGCGGCGCCCGCTCAGCAGGCCGCTGTGCCCGCTCCGAGCATCAACGCCCCGGCGCAGATCGCGGCCGACGCCAACAACCGCTTTACGGTCGAGCTCAGCAGTGGCGGAAGCGTCGTCATCCTGCTCCGGCCGGATCTTGCGCCGAACCATGTCGAGCGCATCCGCACGCTGGCGCGGCAGGGTTTCTACAACGGCACCACCTTTCACCGCGTGATCCCGGGCTTCATGGCTCAGGGCGGCGATCCTCAGGGCACGGGCGAGGGCGGCTCGACGCTTCCGGACCTCAAAGCCGAGTTCAGCGCAATCCCGCACCTGCGCGGCACGGTCGCCATGGCGCGCGCCCAGTCCCCCGACAGCGCCAACAGCCAATTCTACATCATGTTCGGGCCGAAGGTGTCGCTGGACAACAAATATACGGTGATCGGTCGCGTGATCTCGGGCATGGATGCCGCCGACAAGATCGCGCCCGGCGAGCCGCCGGCAGCACCAACCAAGATCGTCCGTGCCAGCATCGGCGCCCCGACCAGCCAGCAGGCGTCGACCACGCCCTGATGCGGGTTGATCAGTTCGACTTCGACCTACCGCCCGACCGAATAGCGTTGCGGCCCGCGCGGCCGCGAGATTCGGCACGTCTGCTGATGGTCCAGGGCGCGGAACTCAACGACCGCTCCGTCCTCGACCTACCAAAGCTGCTGCAGCCCGGCGACGTGCTGGTGTTTAACGACACCAAGGTCATCCCCGCGCAGCTGGAGGGCACGCGGGGGGAGGCGCGCATCGGTGCCACGCTGCACAAAAGGCAGGGGCTGCGCGAATGGCAGGCGTTCCTTCGCAATTCCCGGCGGGTGAAGACCGGCGACCGAATCAATTTCGGCGAGGGCGTCGCTGCGTCGGTCGCTGACAAGTATGACGACGGCTCGGCGCTACTGCATTTCCATGGCGATGAGCCGGTCGAGGTGCTGCTGGAGCGTGCCGGGCGAATGCCGCTGCCGCCCTATATCGCCGCCAAGCGCCCGACCGATGAGGACGACCGCAGCGACTATCAAACCATCTTCGCGCGGGAGGAGGGGGCGGTCGCCGCGCCGACGGCGTCGCTGCACTTCACCGAGCGGCTGGTGGTCGCGCTCGCCGAGCGCGGAGTGGCGCGAGAGACGCTGACGCTGCACGTCGGCGCAGGCACCTTCCTGCCGGTGAAGGCGGACACGACTGAGCAGCATCGGATGCACGCTGAATGGGGACGGATCGACGCGGCGACGGCGGAGCGGCTCAACGCCGCGCGCGGGGCCGGAGGGCGGCTGATCGCTGTGGGCACCACATCGCTGCGCCTGGTCGAGAGCGCGGTTAGTGAGGACGGCATGATCCAGCCGTTCGAAGGCGACACGGCGATCTTCATCACGCCCGGT
>JALYPM010000194.1 GCA_030856365.1 Pseudomonadota bacterium | reverse complement strand
TCCTCGCGCGCTGGCGGTCGGACGACCTCTACGGCCAGGTGCGCAAGAGCCGCGAAGGCCGCGAGAAATTCATCCTCCACGACGGCCCGCCCTACGCTAATGGCGACATCCACATCGGCCACACGCTTAACAAGGTGCTCAAGGACATGGTTGTCCGCACCCAGACCCTGCTGGGCAAGGACGCGCCCTACGTGCCCGGCTGGGACTGCCACGGCCTTCCGATCGAATGGAAGATCGAGGAGCAGTACCGCAAGAAGAAGCTCAACAAGGACGAGGTCCCGATCAAGGAGTTCCGCGCCGAGTGCCGCGCCTATGCCGCGCACTGGGTCGATGTTCAGCGCGAGCAGTTCCAGCGGCTCGGCATCACCGGCCAGTGGGACAAGCCCTACCTCACCATGAACTACGGCGCCGAAGCGACCATCGTCTCCGAGCTGATGAAGTTCGGGACAAGCGGCCAGCTCTACCGCGGCGCCAAGCCGGTGATGTGGTCCCCGGTCGAAAAGACCGCGCTCGCCGAAGCCGAGATCGAATATGAAGACATCGTCTCGACCCAGATCGACGTCGCCTTCGAGATAATTGAGAGCCCGATCCCCGAACTGGTCGGCGCGCATGCGGTGGTGTGGACGACGACCCCGTGGACGATCCCGGTCAACCAAGCGATCGCATACTCTCCGGATGTCGATTACGTGACTTTCTGTTTTGACGACATCGAGGGCAACCTCGTCCGTCGCTTCTTAGTCGCACGAGACCTCACCGAGCAGTTTCGAAATCGGGTAGAAAAACAGCTCAACGAAGGTCGCGATGAGTATGACCAGCTTCTCTGGCGCACCGAAGAATTCTACTTCGGAAATGCCCTCGCCGGCACCATCGCCCACCACCCGATGCATCATCTCGGCGGGTTCTTCGCCAAGCCACGGCCGTTCCTGCCCGGCGGGTTCGTCACCACCGAAACCGGCACCGGGCTGGTCCACATGTCGCCCGATCATGGCGAGGATGATTTTGACCTGTGCAAGGCTAATGGCATCGACCCGGTATTCGCGGTCGAGGGGGACGGGAAGTATCGCGAGGATTGGGGCTGGCTCGGCGGCCAGGGCAGCGTCATCAACGCCAAGTTCAACGCGCCCGACGGGCCGATCTGTTCCGACCTGCGCGACGCGGGCGGGCTGCTCGCGGCGTCGGCCGATTACAAGCACAGCTATCCGCATTCGTGGCGGTCGAAGGCCAAGGTCATCTACCGCTGCACCCCGCAATGGTTCATCGGGATGGATGCGCCGATCCGGACTGCCGGGGGCAGCTCGGAAGCAGGCGCACCGCTGAACGGGCGCGCCTCGACTTCGCTCGGCACGAACGGTGATGGAGGCTCTGCACAAGATTCGTTCGTCCCGAGCGTAGTCGAGGGGCGCGGCGCTACCCTTCGCCAGCTCGCAATGAAGGCCATCGCCGACACCCGCTTTGTCCCTGAGAAGGGCCGCAACCGCATCGGCTCTATGGTCGAAGGCCGCCCCGACTGGGTGATCAGCCGCCAGCGCGCGTGGGGCGTCCCGATCGCTCTGTTCGTCGACCGCAAGAGCGGCCAGCCCTTGGTCGACGCACAAGTCAACGCCCGCATCGTCGCCGCTATTCGCGAGCAGGGTGTCGACGCCTGGGATCCCGCCAACGCCGCCGCTTTCCTTGGCGAAGGCCGCAACCCCCATGACTTCGAAATGCAGACCGACATCCTCGACGTCTGGTTCGACAGCGGCTGCACCCACGTCTTCACGCTCGAAAGCGACACCTGGCCGGAGCAGACCTGGCCCGCGGACCTCTATCTTGAAGGCTCCGACCAACACCGCGGCTGGTTTCAGTCCTCGCTCCTCGAAAGCTGCGGCACCCGCGGCCGCGCGCCCTACAAGGCTGTCCTCACCCACGGCTTCACGATGGACTCCAAGGGCATGAAAATGTCCAAGAGCCTGGGCAACACCATCAACCCGCTGGACCTCATTCGCGACAGCGGCGCCGACATCTTGCGGCTGTGGGCGCTATCGGTGGATTCATCGGAAGACCACCGCATCGGCAAGGAGATCCTCGCCGGCGTCTCCGACCAGTATCGCAAGCTGCGCAACACGTTCCGCTACCTGCTCGGCGCGCTCGAAGGCTTCAGCGATGCGGAGCGCGTCGGCGACGAGGCGATGCCGGAGCTGGAGCGCTACATGCTCTCGCTGCTGGCGGAGCTGGACGCCAAGCTGCGCGGCTGCGTCGATGACTTCGATTTTCCGACCTACACCCGCCTGATCGCGGACTTCGCCAACAACGATCTCAGCGCCTTCTACTTCGATATCCGCAAGGACTGCCTCTACTGCGAGGTCAATCCGCAAAGCGGCTTCCAGACCGACAAGCGCCGCGCCTATCGCACAATGCTCGACACCCTTTTCCACGCACTGGTCCGCTGGTGCGCCCCAGTGCTGGTGTTCACCGCCGAGGAAGTGTGGGGCACGCGCTATCCGGACGGCGGCTCGGTGCATCTGCTCGAGTGGCCGGAAATTCCGGGAGCGCAATCAGATGCCGCTAAGTGGAATTCCCTGCGCAACTTGCGAACTGCAGTTACAGAGGCCGTCGAGCCGCTCCGTCGTGAGAAGGTGCTAGGGTCGAGCTTGGAAGCAGAGATCACATTGCCCAATGCTTCGCTTCATGAGCCTGCGTTGCTAGCAGAGCTCTTCATCTCCTCGACTGTGTCTGTCGGCGAACTTGGTGTGACCAAGACCGACAACTCCAAATGCGGCCGCTGTTGGCGCTACCTTCCCGAAGTGCCGGAGGACGGCGACCTCTGCGCCCGCTGCGAGGAGGTTCTGAATGCGTAAGGCTTCGCTCGGCTATGCGATCGCGCTGCTTGTCTTCCTGGCTGATCAGCTGACCAAGTGGCTGATGATCGGTCCGCTGCAGCTGGAGCAGGTCCGGCAGATCGTCTTGCTGCCGATCTTCAATCTCACCTGGGTGGAGAACCGCGGCATTTCCCTGGGAATGCTGCAGGCGACCAGCGACGGCGCGCGCTGGCTGCTGGTTGCCGGCACTTCGGCAATCGCCATCGGCGTGGCTTTCTGGATCACTCGGGAGAAGGAGCGGGCCGACCAGCTTGCGCTGGGTTTGGTGCTGGGCGGGGCACTCGGCAACATCCTCGACCGGGTCCGATTCGGCTATGTCGTCGACTTCGCCGACCTGCACGTCGGGGGCTTCCGTCCCTTTTTCATCTTTAACGTCGCCGACGCAGCTATTAGCATCGGTGTTGTGCTATTGTTGCTGCGCGCCTTCTTCGCGAAGAAGCAGGAGCAGCCTGAGGAGAATGTCGAAAATGCATAAGTTTCTTCCCCTCCTGCTGGGGGCCGCGGTGGCGACCGGCGGCTGCTCGATCTTCGGCGGCCGCTCCGCGCCGGACGAATTCGCCGTCGCACGCAATGCGCCGCTGGTGGTCCCGCCCGATTTCAGCCTGACGCCGCCGGTCGCGGGCACCGCCGGATTGACGCCCGAAGGCGCGCAGTCGCAGGCCGTCGATGCCCTGTTCGGCGGCCCAACCCCCCGCAGTGCTTCGGAAACCAGCCTGCTCGAGAGTGCCGGCCGGGACAGTGCGCAGATCGGCATCCGCTCGGTGGTGGGAGATCCCGACACCCGGCTGATCGACAAGGGCCCGGTGACGCGGACGATCCTCGCCGCCGGGCAAAGCAACAGCCAAGTCGCGTCGGCCGGCGCGCCGCAGTAGCAGCGAACGAAGGGGGGCAGGTAAGGCCGATGGCAGAACAGACGCTTTCCGCTCGTCTCGTCGAGGTTGAATCGATGCTCGACCGCTCGCGCCGCCGGTTCGAGGAAGGCACGCGGCTGGTCGAGGATGCGCACCGGCTGCTCGCCGATGTTCAGCAAGCGATTCTCGGCTCCCCCGAGGTCATCTCCGCCGAGGACAGCGAAGAGGCCGCATCCAAGCTGCTGACTTCGCTCAAGGCGGCGGGCGGCGAAATGCCCGAAAGCATGTGCGGCGGCCGCCTGGCGGTCGACCAGATGCAACGGCTGATCCGCATCGACGGGCATCCGATCGGCATTACTGAGATGGAATATCGCGTGCTTGAGCTGCTCGCCTTCGCGCGCAACAATGTCGTTACCCGCGCAATGCTGCTCAAGCATCTCTACCGCCGCTCCGACGACCAGCCGCAGCCCAAGATCATCGACGTCTTCATTTCCAAGCTGCGCAAGAAATTGCGCATGGCCTCGGGTGGCGCCGAGTTCATCGAGACGATCCCGCAGCGCGGCTGGATCCTACGCGACATCGAGGCTCCCGCCGAAGCCTGATTCACCGAATCTTAGGCGTCCGCGACTTAACGCCGATTCGATGATCCACTTCGCTCCCGAACTGCCGCAGAAAGCCGGCCCCGCCCCCTATGCCGAGGCGGTCGCTCGACTCGCCAGCCTCAAGCATGCGCTGCGCCTCGTCGATCCCGTTGCGCCGATTGCCGACGCTGCGATCGAAGAGCGGGTCGCCTCGGCGTGGGGCAATGCCAGCGACGCCAGCCGCCGCTGCTTCGCCGCCCGCTCCGAGCGGAGTATCGGCGCTGCCGCTGCAGGTCTCGAAGCCGTGCTCGCCGAGCGCCGCGCCGGGCGCGAGCCGAACACGAAGTCCGTCGAGCGCCTCGCCGACGAGATCCGCACCGGCCTCCAGGAACTCCAGCGCGTCCTGCGCGCCTAGGCCGGGCCGGTCTGCTTCGGGGTCGACGGATCGGCGCCCCACTCGCTCCAGCTACCGTCATAGAGCCGCGCATCGCGGTTGCCGAGCAGCCGCGCCGCGAAGATGAGCGAACTGGCGGTGACCCCGGACCCGCAGGTGGCGACGAAGGACTGGGCCGGGTCTAGTCCTGCCGCCGCGAACAGCTGCCGGATCTCATCGGGACTGCGAAAGGTGCCGTCGTCGCGGTAAAGCTCGGCATACGGCAGGTTGCGCGAGCCCGGGATGTGCCCGGGGACAACGCCCGGCCGCGGGTCGGCCTCGCTGCCCTCGAACCGCGATCGCCCCCGCGCATCGAGCAGCGGCGCCCCCACTCCCGAGCGCACCTCTTCCAGCGACACCACTTCGCCCCTGCGCTCTGCCCCATCGAACCGCGCTTCGCGGAGCGGCGGCTCGCCGCTTTCGGTCGAGCGCCCTTCCGCCAGCCACTTCTGAAAGCCGCCATCGAGGATCGCCACTCGCTCGGCACCGAAGTGACGGAGCATGAACCAGCCGCGGGCGGCGGTGCGCAGCGGACTATTGTCATAGACGAGGATGCGATCGTCGCGGCCAATCCCAAGTTGCGCCACTGCTCGCCCGAACTCCTCCGCGCTCGGCAGCATGTGCGGCGCCGGGTTGGACCGGTCGGACAGCGCGCCGACGTCGAGGAAGCGCGCTTCGGGGATGTGGCGCCGGAGATATTCGTCGCGGCCACTTCGCTCCGTCGCCGGCATGTGCCAGCTTGCATCCACCACCGTGAGTTCACTCTCTCCCACATGTAGAGCGAGCCATTGCGTCGTGACCAGTTCGTCCATGCGGCGGAGGATAGGCTTGTCGCTGCCCTGCTGCTAGGGGCGCCGCCATGGACGTAAAGCATCTTGGCCAGCACAGCGCGCTCCCCGCCTCGCCGGAGGAGGCGGTGCTCGACTATGTGCCCAACCCGCGCGCCGGCGAGCTTTATCTGGTGCGCTTCGCAGCGCCGGAATTCACCTCGCTGTGCCCAGTTACGGGGCAGCCCGACTTCGCCCACCTCGTCATCGACTATGCGCCGGGCGAGACGATCCTCGAGTCGAAGAGCCTGAAGCTGTTCCTCGGCAGCTTCCGCAACCATTGCGGCTTCCACGAGGGCGTGACGGTCGGCATCGGCCGCCGCCTGGCCGACGAGATGAAGCCGCGATGGCTGCGCATCGGCGGATATTGGTACCCGCGTGGCGGCATCCCCATCGACGTCTTCTGGCAGACGGGAGCACCGCCAACAGAATTATGGGTGCCCGACCAGGGCGTCGCTCCCTACCGGGGCCGAGGCTAGGGGCGCCTGCTGCCGAAGAAACGCAGGACGACGTCCAGGAACTGCCGCTGGTTGTCGTAGATTGCGACATGCTCGCCGCCCGGAACGATCCACAGAATCCTCCTCAAGCCGGCACGGGCGTCGAGTGGCGCCGGACAACTTGCCAGCAACCGTCTTCACAAAGCCATACGTCGGTCAGGAGGACGCTGTCCTCGACCTCGCGCCCGACATAGCTGAGGCGCCAGGTCGCCTCGACCGTGCCGACCATCAGCTGGTCCATCACCACAGCGTCGGTGACCTTGAGGTCGATGTCGATCAGTTCGCGCCGCTGTATCGCTTCCAGCCATTCGTCCCGATTCATCGTGAACGGCCCGGTGGCGCGGGTGCCGATCAGGATGAAGCGAGGGTGCACCAGTGCGCGGAGCCGCTCCCAATCCTTGCCGCACAAAGCATCGCGCCACTCATGCTCGAGCGATTCGATCAGTTCGCAATTGTCAGCGGCCACGAAGCAGACCTCCGAATATTCCGCGAAGCAGCTGATTGCCGATCTGGCGCCCGACCGAGCTGGCGACCGCCCGCCCCGCCGACTGAACCATTTTGTCGGCCATGCTCGGCTTGGCAGCTTCACGCGCGGCGCGATCTTCCTGCCGCTCCTGCTCGCGGAGACGCTGCGACTCCAGCCGCTCGCGCTCGCGGTCCAGCTTCAGCTGCTCGCGCTCGGCCGCCGCGGCCTCCTTGGCTTGCTTTAAGCCCGTGGCGGCGGCAGTGGCCTGCTCCGCCCGTGCGGCCAGCATCTCTTCGGCGGATTCGCGGTCGACCAATTGGTCATATTTGCTGCCCACGGCGTCGGTGGTCAGCAGCAGCGCGCGCTCGTCGGCGCTCAGCAATCCCACTCGCGACGAGGGCGGCTTTATCAGTACGCGCTCGACAGGCGACGGCGAACCGTCAGCCTGCAGCAACGATACCAGCGCTTCGCCGACCTTCAGCTCGGTGATCGCGCTGCCGACATCGATGGCCGGGTTGATACGGAACGTCTCCGCCGCCGATTTCACCGCCGCCTGATCGCGTGGCGTGAACGCTCGGAGCGCGTGCTGCACGCGATTTCCGAGCTGTCCTGCGACCTTGTCCTGGATGTCTACCGGGTTCTGAGTGATGAAATAAACCCCGACGCCCTTGGAGCGGATCAGTCGCACCACCTGCTCGACCTTCTCGATCAGCGCCGGCGGTGCGTCGTCGAACAGCAGATGCGCTTCGTCGAAGAAGAAGCAGAGCTTCGGCCGCTCGACATCGCCCACTTCTGGAAGCTGCTCGAACAGCTCCGAAAGCAGCCAAAGCAGGAACGTCGAATAGAGCCGTGGACTGGCCATCAGGCGGTCGGCGGCAAGAATGTTGACGACGCCGCGGCCCGCGTCGTCCGTACGCACGAACTCGGACAGGT
This sequence comes from Pseudomonadota bacterium, assembly GCA_030856365.1. Classification (GTDB taxonomy): domain Bacteria; phylum Pseudomonadota; class Alphaproteobacteria; order Sphingomonadales; family Sphingomonadaceae; genus Sphingomicrobium. Next base: position 2,257 of record JALYPM010000194.1, on the reverse strand, counting down.
CGAGCGCGGGCTCGCCAAAGAAATGGTCGCCGCCCTGAGAGCGAAGCTGCAGCAGCGAGCGCTGGATTGCTCCCACCGATGGCTTGGAGACGTTGCCGTAGGCAAGGGTCAGCTCCTCCGCGCGTTCCCCGACATTCACGAGTAGCGCCTGCAGGTCGCCGAGGTCGATCAGCAGCAGCCCTTCCTTGTCGGCAATTTGGAAGGCGATCGCCAGCACGCCCTCCTGCACCTCATTGAGGTTCATCAGCCGCGCCAGCAGCAGCGGACCCATTTCGGTAATGGTGGTGCGGACCGGATGGCCTTGCTGCGCGAACAGATCCCACAGCTGGGCCGGGCACTCGCCGTAGCGCCAGTTGGAAAAGCCGACCTCCGCTGCCCGAACGGTGAAGGCTTCATGAAGCTTGCCAACGGGCGACCCCGCCATGGCAAGTCCGGCAAGATCTCCTTTGACGTCCGCGACGAAGGTGGGGACGCCCGCCGCCGAAAATCCTTCGACGATGCCTTGCAGCGTGACCGTCTTGCCAGTGCCGGTCGCGCCCGCGATCAGCCCGTGGCGATTGGCCCGGGAAAGCAGCAGATGCTGCGGGTTTGCGCCGCCAGCCTCAGCTCCGATGAAGATCGCACCGTCGGTCAAGCAGCTCTGTCCCTCCAGCGCTCACTTTGCCGAGCCGGAGTGCGAGTGCAAGTGCAACTTGGGCCGCGTGGTGTGTGCGCCTTTGGCGCTAGCTACCAAGTTCCAGGCCGACGAAAGCCTCGGGAGCAGTGCCGCGCTTCACCAGCAGCAAGACGCTCTGGCGTCGCGCGCCGCGAGCCGCTTGGACCGCTGCCGCGACCTGAGCAGGCGTGGTCACCGGCTGCTGGTTGACCGAGATGATCAGATCGCCGCGCTGCAAACCCTTCTCCGACGCATCGCTCGAAGGCTCGACCGCAACGATGACGACGCCACGTGCCTCTGTGGGTAGCCGCAGTGCGCGTGCAATCTGCGGACTGAGCGCCTGCAGCGACAGGCCAAGCGTACGGGTACCCGGCGCTTGGGGCGTGGTGTCCGGCGCAAGCTCCTCACCGCCACCACTTTCAAGGCGTCGTGCCAGCTCCTCCTCCGTCGGCCGCTCGCCGACAACGGTGGTGACCGTCATGCGCCGGCCACCGCGGATAAGTTCGATCGGGACGCGCGAACCGACCGTGGTGTTGGCGATAAGGTAGGACACAGTCTGTTGGGGATTCACGTCCTGGCCATTGACGCGAAGGATGACGTCACCCTGCTGTAGCCCCGCCCGCGCTGCCGGCTCGCCCGGCTGCACCGAGCGAACGATCTCGCCGCGGTCCTTGGGCAGCCCCAGCGAGGAGGCGATATTCTCGTCGAGCGGCTGGAGGCCGACGCCGAGATAACCGCGCTGCGGACGCTGGCCGCGGCGAAGCGAGTCGATCACTGGCTTGGCGAGCTCGGCGGGAATGGAGAGGCCGATCCCGACCGAGGCACCGGTTGGCGAGATCAACGCCGAATTGACGCCGATGACGTTGCCGTTGAGATCGAACATCGGGCCGCCGCTATTGCCCATGTTGATGGACGCGTCGGTCTGGATGTAGCGGTCGTAGGCGCCGACGCCGGTAATTCCGCGATGAAGCGCGGAGATGATCCCTGCCGTGACCGTACCGCCCAAGCCGTAGGGGTTTCCGATCGCCAGGACCCAGTCTCCGACGCGCGCGCGGGTGCTGTCGCCCCACTGCACAAAAGGCAGGTTCTGCCCTTCGATCTTGAGCAAGGCGAGGTCCGACGGCGGGTCGCGGCCGATGACCTTGGCGACATATTCGCGCCGGTTGGTCAGGGTGACCGTAACCTCGTCAACCGTGCCGGTGCCGCTGGCGCTCTGGATCAGGTGATTGTTGGTGACGATATAGCCGTCGGGCGAAATGATGAAGCCGGAACCCAGCGAGCCGGTCTCCCGAGTCCGGGGTCCGCCCTCCTGCGGAGTCGCCTGCGGTCCGCCGAAGCGACGAAGGAATTCCTCGAGAGGGTCCGACTGTGTACGAACGGCCACGCGCTGACGGGTCGAGATGTTCACGACCGAAGGTTGCAGCCGCGCGGACAGATCCGCAAACGACATCGGAGCACCCGGCCGCGGCGCAAGAGCGGACGGCGCATTCTGCGCGACCTGAGCACCCAGTGGACCGGTTGCGAGCGACAATGCCGTCCCACCGATCAACAGAGCCGTCGCAACCCCATAGGCATAGCGCACTTTTCCCGACTCCTTCGAAT
>JALYPM010000166.1 GCA_030856365.1 Pseudomonadota bacterium | reverse complement strand
GCACGATGCTCCCCACGATCCCATCCCCAATACCCCCGCAGTAGTCTCGTGGTATCGGTTAGCCAGTTCAACGATCGAGCCGTAAACGGGTTACCGGCCAGCTAGAGTATTTTCGGATCAATCTGGCTCGTATCCGGAGTTTGTGAAGTAGTTTGCGCATTCGTCCGGCGTGAACGCATCCAAGGCGGAGGCGATGGCGGCCTCGAGGGCTTCGAGGGTCCTCGCCGCCGCCTTTCGCAGGAGCGCCTTGATCTTTGCGAAGGCCTGTTCGATCGGATTGAAGTCCGGGGAGTATGGCGGAAGGAAAAGCAGGGTCGCGCCGGCGCGCGCGATGGCGGCGCGGGCGCCGGCGACCTTGTGGGCGGGCAGGTTGTCCATGACGACGACGTCGCCCGGGCTGAGGCTGGGCGCGAGGAATTTCTCCGCATAGGCGGCGAAGGCTTCGCCGTTCATCGCGCCGTCCATGACCATCGGCGCGGTCAGGCCGTCGAGGCGCAGGCCGGCGACGAGCGTCGTCGTCTTCCAGTGGCCGTGCGGGACAGCGGCCCGGCAACGCGCGCCCCGCGGGCTGCGCCCGCGCAGCCGCGCCATCTTGGTGGTCGCCCCGGTCTCGTCTATGAAGACCAGCTTCGCCGGGTCGAGCTCGGGCTGGAGATCGAACCAGGCCTCGCGGCGCTCCCTCACGTCCTCGCGGCCTTGCTCGCTGGCGTGCGCCGTCTTTTTTTGTATGTCACGCCGTGGCGGCGGTAGTAGTCGTGGATCGTGCTGACCGCGAAGGTCTCGCCGCGCTCGGCGATCAGCCGCTCGCGCAGTTCCGCCAGCGTGACGTCCGGCGTCGCTTCGATCGCGCCCATCAAGAGGTCGGCCTGCGCCTCGATCCGTCCCGAGCGCCGGTCGCCCCCACGCGGCTTCGGCGCCGTCCGACCGGTGCGGAAATACACATCCACCCAGCGAACGGCGCTCGCGATGCTCACGCCGAACCGCCGCGCCGCCGCGTTGCGCGACATGCCCGCGTCAACCGCCCCAATCACCCGCACGCGAAGATCTTCCGAAAGGTATTGAGCCATGCATGCTGGCCTCCTCTCCCCAGCATGCAGTTTGAATCATGCCCCGAGCCCTTTGGGAATCTGGAGGCTTCTGTGAGGTCGCGCCTGCGCTCGGGCACGGGTGCAGGCGCTGTGGTGCGACCTCATTGAAGCCGGATTGAGCGAACCCGCGGGGGATTGGGCGCCTATGGTGATTTGGTCTTTGCCGCTCGGTTGGGGCGATGCAATCGGTCCAAGCGAAGGTTGCGACGGATCAACGTGACCATCATTTCGACCGTGCGCGGCGAAGCTTCGGGCGGAGAGTAGCGCGGCCGGTCGCCCTTCCCATCGTCGCGTTGGCTTCGTTTTCCGCTGCTGGATGTCCGCATCCGCAGACGAGTTCTGTCCGAGGTGTGCGACACTCGGCGGAGGCGAACTCGGGCACAGAGAGAAGAGAGGTCTCATGAGCTGTCGTTCCAGAACGCGGGCCGACTGGACGGCGTGTCCGACAGGATGCTCACGACGACCAACGCGCCGCCACAGCAGGGGCAGCGGCTCCAGGCGGGCGGCTCGGCCGTACTGTCCGCGGATGTGTTCGTCGGCTCGGGCGCCGAGATCGACACCGACGCATCGAGGAGCTTGCGACAGAGCGCCAGCTTGGCTGCGCGGTGGCCGTTGGCGAGGAAGCCGAAGTGACGGATGCGATGGAAGCCGTCCGGCAGGGTGTGCAGCAGGAACCGTCGGATGAACTCCTGCGCCGCAAGGGTCATCACCTTCGTCTTGCCGCCATGGCGGTAGTCTTTCCAGCGGAAGGCGACGTCGGTGTCCGTCATCTCGACGATGCGCGAGTTGGCGATCGCGACGCGGTGGGTGTAGCGGCCGAGATAGGCCAGCACCTGGGCGGGACCGCCAAAGGGGCGTTTGGCGTAGACGACCCACTCAACCCGACGAAGCGCGCGCAGCCGATCGCTGAAGGCGGCGGATCGGGCGAGGTCGGCGAGTTCGCCGAAGAAGCCGAGTTCACCTGCCTCGAACGCCGCGCGTAGCGCCTTGAGAAAGAGCCGGCGGAAGAGCTGCGAGAGCACCCGGACCGGCAGGAAGAAGCCGGGTCGACATCCGATCCATCGCGCGCCGTCCGGCGACAGGCCGCCGCCCGGAACGACGCAGTGGACATGCGGGTGGTGGTGCAGGTTCTGGCCCCAAGTATGGAGCACGGCGACGAGGCCGATCTCAGCGCCGAGGTGTTTGGGATCGGCGGCGATGCGGCGGAGCGTCTCGGCCGCGGTGCGGAACAGGATGGCGTAGACCACGCTCTTGTTCTGGAACGCGATCTCGGCCAGCGGCGCGGGCAGCGTGAAGACGACGTGGAAATAGGGCGCCGGCAGCAGTTCGGCCTGCCGGGCCGCAAGCCATTCGGCGCGGGCTTGCCCCTGGCACTTCGGGCAGTGCCGGTTGCGGCAGGAATTGTAGGCGCAGCGGATGAGACCGCAGTCCGGGCAGGCCTCGGTATGGCCGCCCAGTTCTGCCGTTCGACACAGTTCGATCGCGCGCATCACCCGTCGCTCGACGCGGCCGAGGTGGCCATCGCGTGCCCGGCGATAGGCGTCGCCGTGGCGGCGGAACACATCCGCCACTTCCAAGCCGGACCTCACCGCGTGGCCCGATCAGGCCGGCGGCACGACCTCCAGCCTCAGCCGGTCGAGCGGGCTCTCGGTTCGCCGGATCAACCCGTTCGACACCTGCGTGTAGCGCGCGGTGCTCGACAGATTGCTGTGGCCGAGCAGAACCTGAATGATCCGGATGTCGGCGCCGCTCTCGAGCAGATGCGTGGCGAAGCTGTGCCGCAGGGTATGAACCGTCACCCGTTTGGCGAGGCCAGCCGCGGCACAGGCCGAGCGGCAGGCGGCATGCAGCACCTGGACGTCGATTGGCTTGCTTGGGTCCCGGCCTGGAAACAGCCAGTGCGTTGGCCGGGCGAGGCGCCAGTAGGTGCGCAAGATCCCCAGTAATTGGACGGACAACATGACGTATCGGTCCTTGCCGCCCTTGCCATGCTCCACGCGGATCACCATCCGCCCGGCGTCGACGTCGGCGAGTTTGATCCCGACCGCCTCGGAGGCGCGAAGCCCCGCGGCATAGGCCGTCGTCAGCGCGGCGCGCGTCTTCAGGCTCGGCACCGCCTCGAGAAATCGCACCACCTCGTCGGCGCTCAGCACGACCGGCAGCTTGCGCGGCTCCCGGGCATAGGGGATGCGCTCGGGGATCTCGGCATGGCCAAGGGTCACGCCGTAGAAAAACCGGAGCGCGCAGACGGTCTGGTTCAGCGCCGGCCAGGAAATGCCGGTAGCGACAAGGTGCACCTGGAAGGCGCGCACATCCTCAAAGTCCAGTCGCTCCGGCGAGCGGGCGAAATGCCGGCTGAACTTCGTGACCGCGTGAAGGTAGGATCGCTGGGTCGCCGGCGACATGTTGCGGATCGTCATGTCGTCGATCATGCGGCGGCGCAGTGGGCTCATCTCAGCCATAGGGGGCTCCCTGTCTGATGGATCGGGCTTCGGGAACCGCAATCCTCGCAGACAAAAAACCTCCCTCTAATCGCTTTGCTTCTTTCCCGCGTCAGCGGGTTCGTTCAATCCCTCGCGATTCACTCAGACGTTCAAATGCTCTAGTGGATATCCAACACTTGGTGCCCTCGTCTGACGGCCGCGATGATCTTGTCCGGATCGGCGGTCCACGTGAAGGGCTTGGGCTTGATGTTGTGCCCGCGGACGAAGCGGTTGATGGCGGCCTGGAGCTCGACGAGGGAGCGGAAGACGCCGCGGCTTAGCCGCCGTTTCGAGAGCTTTGCGAAGAAGCCTTCGACGGCATTCAGCCAGGAGCAGGATGTCGGCACGAAGTGGAAGGTCCAGCGGGGATGGCGGTCGAGCCATGCGCGAACCTTCGGGTGCTTGTGCGCGGCGTAGTTGTCGAGGATGGCGTGGACCTGGCGACCGGCCGGCACCGCGCGCTCGATGGCGTTGAGGAAGCGAATGAACTCCTGGTGGCGGTGGCGTGCCATGTTGCGGCCGATGACAGTGCCGTCGAGCACGTTCAGCGCGGCGAAGAGCGTCGTGGTGCCGTGCCGCTTGTAGTCGTGGGTCATCGTCCCGGCGCGGCCCTTCTTCATCGGCAGGCCGGGCTGGGTGCGGTCGAGCGCTTGGATCTGGCTCTTCTCGTCGATCGAGAGCACGACGGCATGCGCCGGCGGGTCGAGATAGAGCCCGACCACGTCGCGCACCTTCTCGACGAACCGCGGATCGTTGGAGAGCTTGAACTGCCGGACCCGGTGCGGCTGCAGGCCGTGCGCGCGCCAGATGCGCTGGACCGAGCTGACGCTAATGCCGACCGTCTTCGCCATCATGGCGGCGGTCCAGTGGGTCGTCTCCGCCGGCGGATCGCCCAGCGTCAGGGCCACCACGCGCTCCGCCACCTCAGGCCCGAGCGGCGGGACGCGCGACGGCCGGGTCTTGTCGCGCAGCAGGCCGTCCACCCCCGCGGTCATGAAGCGTGCCTGCCAGCGCCAGACGCAAGGCTTGGACTTGCCGGTCCGGCGCATGATCTCGGCCGTCCCGCAGCCGTCGGCGGTCGCCAGAATGATCCCTGCCCGCCACACGTGCTTCTGCGGACTGTTCCGATCCGCGACGACCGCTTCCAATCGGGCACGGTCCGCGGGGCTTACTTCGATGGTGATACCTTTGCGCATCCACCGAGACTCGCACAGGGCCACGGCCTTGGGAATCCTTCGTCAGGTTCTATCCACTCTCATGGTCGCCATCTCAAGGAGCGGGTAGGAAAATTCGTTCGCTTGCTCTGGCAAGCGTTGCGCCCGGATGGCTGCCCCTGGGCAAAGCAGGAGGCACGGTCAATGAGACGACGG
>JALYPM010000164.1 GCA_030856365.1 Pseudomonadota bacterium | reverse complement strand
CGGCGCCGGGAAAACGACGCTACTGAAGCTGATGACCGGGGAACTCGACCCCGACAGCGGCACCGTCACGCGCGCAAAAACGCTGAACGGAATCGTCATCGACCAGCAGCGCAAACTGATGGAGCCGGGCAAGAAGGTCCGCGACGTGCTTGCCGAGGGCGGCGACTGGATCGACGTCCGCGGCACCAAGAAGCACATCAAGGGCTATCTCAAGGAATTCCTCTTCGCGCCCGAGCTAACGGAGGCGCCGGTGGGGTCGCTGTCCGGCGGCGAGCGGTCGCGGCTGCTATTGGCGCGCGAATTCGCTCGTGAGGCCAATTTGTTGGTGCTCGACGAGCCGACCAACGACCTCGACCTCGAGACTCTCGACCTGCTGCAGGAAGTAATCGCGGACTATGAAGGGACGGTGCTGATCGTCAGCCACGACCGCGATTTTCTCGATCGCACGGTGACGGTGACACTGGGGCTCGACGGGTCGGGCAAGGTGGATGTCGTCGCCGGCGGATATGAGGATTGGGCGCGGCGCAAATCTCCCCTCCAGCGTGCGGGAGGGCCGGGGGAAGGGACTGCTTCGCCGGGCGGAGGGAAAGGCCATAAGCCCCCCCCTCAGTCCCCTCCCGCGACCGGGAGGGGAGGCAAGCTCTCCTACAAGGACCAGCGCGATCTCGAACGGCTTCCTGGCGAGCTGGAACGGATCGAGCACGAAATCACGGCAGCCGAGGAAGCCCTCCACGATCCGAGCCTCTACGCGCGCGACCCGAAGCGCTTTGCCGATCTCACCGCCAAAGTCGGCAAGCTGCGCCAGGATAAGGACGCCGCCGAGCTGCGCTGGCTAGAAGTGGCGGAAATGGCGGAGCAGCTCGCCGGGTGATACTTCGGCGAATATCTGCTTTCGACCCATTGCGGACATCCAGTTGCGCCTAGAACATGCCGATGGACATGCTAACAAATTCGGCTGGACGCACTTCAAACGCTCACGGCTTATCAAGCATGTCTCTGATCCGCGTGGCCAGATCTGCGTAGCTGAACGGTTTCGTGATGAGCTCCACGCCCGGATCCAGGCGGCCGTGGTGAACGATAGCATTGCGGGCATAGCCGGTTGTGAACAGGGTCTTTAATTCGGGGCGGATTTCTGCCGCTTGCTTGGCCAGCACGGCACCGCTCATCCCTCCGGGCAGTACGACGTCCGTGAACAATAGATCGATCTTGGTGCTTTTGTTGCGCAACAGCGCCATGGCTGCCGGGCCGTCGGCTGCTTCCAGCACCCGGTAGCCAAGTTCGCGCAGAACTTCGGCTGAATAGGCGCGGACCTCCTCGTCGTCTTCGCACACCAGGACCGTTTCCTCTCCACTGCCTGCAGGCGGAGGCATTTGTTCATCCTCGGTGTCCGCCGCAGCCTGCCCCACCAGCCGCGGCAGGTAGATCTTGACCGTCGTCCCCTCGCCGGGCTCCGAGTAAATCTTCAAGTGGCCGCCCGACTGCTTGATGAAGCCATACACCATCGACAGACCCAGGCCGGTGCCCTTGCCGACCTCTTTTGTTGTGAAGAAGGGTTCAACGGCTTTGGCAATGGTCTCCGCATCCATTCCGCCACCCGTGTCGGAGATGCACATGACGACATACTGGCCAGTGGCCACGCCGGGATTCTGGGCTGCATAAGTCTCGTCGAGGTGTGTATTTTGAGTCTCGATCGTCAGCTTGCCCCCCTCGGGCATCGCATCTCTGGCATTGAGCGCTAGGTTCAGAATTGCATTCTCAAGCTGATTGGGGTCTGTCTCCACCAGCCAGATGCGCGGCGGAAGCACCGCTTCCACCTCGATCGTTTCACCAAGCGTGCGATGAAGCAGCTCCGACATTCCGGGCAGCATCCGGTTGACGTCCGTCGGCTTGGGGGCCAGCGGCTGGCGTCGTGAGAATGCCAGCAGTCTTTGCGTGAGCGTTGCTGCGCGCTGAGCGCCGACCATCGCTCGCTCGGCATAGCGACGGAGGGACGCTGCATCGTCGGGCATCTTCCGGCAAAGAATGTCCAAATTGCCGCTGACGATCTGAAGCAGGTTGTTGAAGTCGTGGGCAATGCCGCCCGTGAGCTGTCCCACCGTCTCCATCTTCTGCGACTGTCTGAGCGCTTCCTCCGCCTCCGCTCGCCGCTCGATTTCTTCTGTGACGCGCTGCTCGAGCGTATCATTCAGCTCGCGCAGGGAGGTCTCCGCACGCTCGCGATCGGCGATCTCCCTTTGTGCCGAATCGTAGAGCCTGGCGTTATCGATCCCGACCGCCGCCTGCGCGGCGATACCAGTGATCAATCTTTCATGCCGATCCGTAAACTGAGCTACTTCCGGATGCCCGAAGAACAGCCCGCCGATCACTTCTCCCGAACGGCTGATGACCGAAACGGCAAGGTAGCTTCGCACCGGAAGGTGGCCCTTGGGCATCCCCCGATGAGGATCGCTTTTCCCGTACCTTGGGTCAGCCATGATGTCCTCAGACCTGACCACTCCTTCACCCATGAAGGTGGGATGGAAGATTGCCGTGGCTCCCGGCATTCCAAAGTGGTCGAAATCCGAACGCTCGGCGCCGGCGAGCGCATATAACAGGTATTTTTCGCCGCTTGGGTCCAGCACATTGTAGAAGAACGCACCGAACTGCGCTCCGGTAAGTTCAACGCCAGCGTCGGTTACCATCTGAACTAGCCGTTCCAGATTCAGTTCGGCGGCAATGGCGGATCCGGTGTTGTTGAGGGTCTCGAGGCTGCGGCTTTCATCCCGCAGCGCTGCATCTGCCTGCTTACTCTCCCTCAAGTCGACTATCGTGCAGCTTGCTCCGATATGCTCGCCGCCGCGGTGGATCGGAGCGGCCCAATACTCCACTGGTACGGCCACTCCGTCGAGCCGGAAGAAGCTTTCTTCTGTCACATGCGCGGCCTGACCGGTCAACGCGCAGCGATAAATCGGGCATTCCTCGACCGGATAGTGCGCGCCGTCGGGCTTCGTGTGATGGATTATATCGTGCAGTTTGCGGCCGAGCGCATCCTTCTCGTCCTCGAAACCGAGCATATCCAGAAAACCACGGCTGACCAGGTTTGTGTTTCCCTCCCGATCGACAGCATAGAAGCCACCAGGAGCCGCATCGAGGACCAGCCGCAAACGCTCTTCGCTTTCGCGTAGCGCTCGCTCGGCCGCCTGCTGTGCCGAAATCTCCGTGTTCACGCCAAACCAGCGCACGACTCCGCCGGTCGCATCGCGCACCGGCTGGACCCGAGTGAGAAATGGACGGAATAGCCCATCGGCGCCTCTCAGCGGGAAGGTCATTTCAAACGGCTCGCCCGAGCCGATGGACTGAGTCCATCGCTCCATGACTGCCGGAAGCACTTCAGGATCGTGCACAACCTGCCACCCCCAGCCTTCCATTTCTGTTGGCGTGGTGCCGGAATATTCGTGCCAACGGCGATTGTACCAGACGATGTACCCGTCGCCATTCGCCATCCAGCAAAGGACCGGAATGTTGTCCGCCATCAGCTTGAACTGATCGTCCGGAATCTGATCTGCAGACAGGGGTGGCAGCTTGCCGCCAAGAAGCGGAGCCGAGCGCCAATATTGGTGCTCGAAATCGCCGAGAAACTCCTCACCCGGGCTGGACGTCATTTACACCTCACTGGAAGCCCATTGGGCAGCTCGTCACTACATGCGGCAATCCGGGCTTTCTAGCACTTCGAGCATTTTTCGACCCATCCTCCGATCGGTGCTCAATTGTGTGTCAGCAAGCGAGCAACGTCCGCCTTCCACCCAAAGCGGACATCCGGCCTAAGCCCCCAGCTGATACTGCTTCAGCAGATCATAGAGGGTCGGGCGGCTGATGCCGAGGAGCTTGGCGGCGCCGGAGATGTTGTTTTCGGTGCGGGTGAGGGCGAGGCGGATGGCGCGGCGGTCGGCGACTTCGCGGGCGGCGCGGAGGTTGAGTGCGAGTTCGCTTTCCCCGCTGTCGACGGTGCCGGGAAGGTCGAGGTCCGGCGCGGTTACCGTTCGGCCATCGGCCATGATCACTGCGCGCTTGAGGCGATTTTCGAGCTCGCGGACGTTGCCGGGCCAGGAATAAGCCTCGATCGCGGCGGCGGCGTCGGGCGAGAGGCCCTGCACCTTTGGGTTCATCTCGCGGGCGAAGCGGTTGACGAAGTGGCGGGCGAGCAGGACCGCGTCGCCGGGGCGCTCGGCGAGGCCGGGGATCTTCACCACGATCTCCGCCAGGCGGTAATAGAGATCCTCGCGGAAGCGGCCATCCGCGGTCATGGCGTCAAGATCTTGGTGCGTTGCGCAGACGATTCGCGTGTCGACGGGAATTGGAGCCCGGCCGCCGATGCGCTCGATCACCCGCTCCTGGAGGAAGCGCAGAAGCTTGACCTGTAGCGGCAGCGGGATGTCGCCGACCTCGTCCAGGAACAGCGTGCCGCCCTGTGCAAGCTCGATCTTGCCGACGTTGGTCTTGACCGCCCCGGTGAAGGCGCCGCGCTCGTAACCGAACAGCTCGGCCTCAAGCAGGTTCTCGGGGATGGCGGCGCAGTTGATAGCGACGAATTCGCCTTTCGCACGAGGGCTTTTCTCATGGACCGCGCGGGCGAGCAGTTCCTTGCCGGTGCCGGACGCGCCGAGCAGCATCACCGAAACGTCTGCAGTGGCGACGCGCTCAATGGTCTTGGCGACCTTCAGCATTTCGGGAGCGGCGCTGATGATCGAACCGAGGATGGTGGAGCCGCCGCCGCCGCCGCCGCTTTCGAGGCGCCGGTTCTCGCTCTCGATGTCATGGAGGTGAAAGGCGCGGGCGACGATCAGCCCGAGCTCGTCGATGTCGATCGGCTTGTGGTAGAAGTCGTAGGCGCCCAGCGCGATTGCCTTGAGCGCGCTTTCACGGGCGCCGTGGCCCGACGCGACGATGACTTTCGTATCGGGCTTCAGGCTGAGCATTTCGACGAGCGTGGCGAATCCTTCCTCGGTGCCGTCCGGGTCCGGTGGAAGCCCGAGGTCAAGCGTGACGACCGCCGGCTCATGGACGCGCAGCGCCTCGATCGCCGACGCGCGGTCGACGGCGGCAACGACGCGATAGCCGTCGTACGCCCATTTGAGCTGGCGCTGCAGTCCTTCGTCATCTTCGATGACGAGCAGGACGGGAAGCTCGGAAGCTGGGGTATCAGTCATGCTATTTTCCGTTGTTCATGAGCAGCCGCGGCGGCGGCGGGAAGGAAGATGGTGAAGGTGGTACCCTTGCCGGGCGCACTGTCGACGGCGAGGCGGCCGCCCATCGCGGCAATCAGCGAGCGGGCCTCGAAAGCGCCGATGCCGAAGCCCTCGGCCTTGGTCGAGACGAACGGCTGGAACAGCCGGTTCTGGACAAATTCGCCATCCATGCCGGAACCCTTGTCGGCGACGGCGATGCTGATTTCCTCGCCATGCGGCTCGACGCGGACGGCCACGGGATCGCCGTTCCCGCTCGCTTCGACCGCGTTCTGCAGCAAATGGCCGACCGCCTGTTCGAGCGCTGGAGCATCGGCGATCGCCCACTGCGACGCGTCGCCGGTCAGCCGCACGTCGTGGTTGCGGCGCTTGGCGGCGATGGCTGCGACCAGGATCGGGCGGAGTGGCTGCGCCTCCGCTCGCTGGCCGCGCCCGGCGGCTTGGGGCGATAGGCGGGCGAGAAGTTCGTTCATCTTGCCGACCGAGGACTGCAATGTCGCGATCATGTCGGCGCGGAACTCGGCATTGTCTGAATGCCGCTTCGCATTGCGTGAGAGCAGCGACAGCTGGCTGACCAAATTCTTGATGTCGTGCATGATGAAAGCGAAGCGGCGGTTGAATTCCTCGAACCGCCGGGCGTTCGACAGCGCCTCCTGCCCATGCGCTTCAGCGAGAGAGCTAGCGGCTTGCCTGCCGGCCGTGCGCAGGAGGTCGAAATCCTCCCAATCCAGCGGCCGGCGATAGTCGGGCGCGGCGAGCAGGATCAGGCCGACCAGCCGTTCGTGATGGATCAGCGGAACGCCGGCCCAGGCGCAGCTTTCTTCCTCGATCCATGAGGGCATTCGAATGCCGAGATCGCGCGGGTCGCCCCAACGGCCGCGCCAGGCATCGAGCTCCATGATGCGCCCTTCGCGGCCGATATCATCGAACAGGGCGCGCGCCGCCTCGATGTCGCCGGCCGGCGGAGTGCGCCCCGGCCAGTTCCACATCGCACCCGTGGCCATCGCGCCGCTGTCGTCGGGCACCAGCAGGATCCCGCCGGTCGCTTCGAGGATATCGGCAAACGCCTTGATCACGCGCTCGCCAAGCGGAGCGGCATCGCCGCCGCTGCGTCCCAGCGTGTCGGTGAAGCGCAGCCATTCGATGCGGTAATCATAGCGATGTTCGAAAAGATGCTTGGCGAGCTTGACCTTGACCCAGCCGCGCGCGCGGCTGCTCGGGAGCAATACCATTGCCGCCAGCGTCATTACCGTCAGCAGGGCCACGAGCAGCCCGCTCGACCAGTCCCAGCCGGTGCCGCGCAGCGCGGTGGCGAGGATCGTCATCACCGCGAAATAGGCGCAGATGGCGAGTAGGGAGAGCGACTGGAACGTCGCCGCGCGGGACAGCCGGACGCGCCAGCCTTCGTCGCTGTTGGCGGCGAGCGCAAACAGCGGCGCGGTCAGGGCGGCGGCGGCCCCGCGCCAGCCCTGCAGGCCCACAGCGGTGCCCTCGTCGAGGTAGGAGATGGTGTAGAGGTTGAGGTCGTAACCCCACAGCAAAGCCAGGCCGAGCATCGCTAGTCGGATGTTGGAGCGGCTGGCCGGAGACGCCTGGCCGTAGAGATTATGCACCAGCACCAATGCGCCCGCGGCGGCCGTCATTCGCAACAGCAGCGCGGTTTCGCGAAGCGTGTCGCCGGGCGCAATCATCGCCACCGTGTCGGCGACGAGCTGGAGGCCCAAGACGGCGGCAACAGCGGCATAGACCAGGCGTACGCCGCGGTGCGGTTCCTCGCCGTCCGCGGAGAGGGTGTAAAGGAGCGCGATCCAGACGAGATTCCGAGCCGTCTCGGCGAAGTCGACGATCGGCGCGGCGGGAGCGATTGCCGCCAGCCACGCCCAGCAGCCGGTAATAGCGAAGGCGGCGAGCAACAGGCGCTGGCCCGCGTGAAATCCGCTTGCGCTCAGCCGCCACAGCAGCAGCGAAGCGAACGCCATCGCGGCGAGCGCGTGGCTCCAGAAGGCGATCAGCACTTCCACGCACGGGCCATCGTCAAAAATCCCGACATGCGGCGAATGTCGCTAAACTTTACAAAGAAGTGGTGAACGCAGCGACAGGCCGTGTGCGTGGAGCCAAGCCATCGGTTGCCGTGTTCATGCTAAAAAGAGTTCAGCGGCGGAATGGAGCTGGCATGGAAAAGCGACCGATCGGCAGCAGCGGCCTCAGCGCCGCTCCACTAGCTCTCGGCGGAAATGTGTTCGGCTGGACCGCGGACGAGGCGACGAGCTTCGCGATCCTCGACGCGTTCGTCGAAGCCGGCGGAACGATGATCGATACCGCCGACGTCTATTCGGCCTGGGTACCGGGCCACGTCGGCGGCGAGAGCGAGACCCTGATCGGCCGCTGGCTGAAGCGCAGAGGCAAGCGCGACCATGTGGTGATTGCGACCAAGGTCGGAATGGCCAACGGCCTCGCGCCAGATGAGGTTGCCAGCGCCTGCGATGCTTCCCTGAAGCGGCTGGGGATCGACGCGATCGATCTTTATTATCAGCATCAGGATGATCCGAAGGTGCCGCTCGCCGACAGCCTCGGTGCGTTTCACCGACTGGTCGAATCGGGCAAGGTGCGCGCCGTTGGCCTCTCCAACTTCAATGCCGATCGGGTGGAAGAGGCCGTCGCGACGGCTTGCCTGCACCGACTGACGCCGCCAAGTGCGCTTCAACCCTGGTACAATATGGTCGAGCGCGAGCGCTTCGAAGGCGAGCTTGACGAGGTGGCCCGGCGTCACGGCCTCGCGGTTTTCCCTTATTACAGCCTCGCCAACGGCTTCCTTACCGGCAAGTACCGCAGCCGTGAGGACCTCGACAAAAGCCCGCGCGGGCTTCGCAACATTCAGTATCTCGAAGGCAAGGGCGCCGCGGTGCTGGCGGCGCTGGACGAGGTGGCGGGGGAAGTCGGCGCTGCCCCGGCAACGGTGGCACTCACCTGGACGATCGCGCAGCCGGGGATCACCGCCCCGATCGCCAGCGCGACGAGCCTCGGGCAACTCAGCGAGCTGACGGCGGCGATGACACTGGCGCTGACGCCGGAGCAAATGGCGCGGCTCGACGCCGCCAGCGCCTAGCTTTTCTTCAGCACATCCAGCGCGGCCAGGGTCAGTGCTTCAGTCGCGGTCGAGATCACCGTTTCCGCCTCCGGCGCCCAGAAGGGGCTGTGCAGCGACGGAAGCTTCTGGGCGTCGCCACCCACTGCGTCCCACTTCGCCCGCGGGGTGCCACCGACCCAGAAAATGAGGCTTTCGATCGACTTGTCGGCAAGCCAGTAGCGGCTGAAGTCCTCGCCGCCCATCACTGCCGGTGTGGTCTGTGCACGCTCCGGCCCGAAGCGCTGCTGAAACAGGCTCAGCGCCCGCTTCGACAACAACTCGGTGTTGAAGGTTGCCGGAGTATATTCGTTTTCGCGGATCGTAACGACCGGCATGCGGTCGTCGGGCATGCCGGCGGCAATCGCCTCGCCGCGCACTACGCGCTGAATTCCGTCGAGCAAGAGTTTGCGGACCTCGGGCTTGTAGCTGCGTACGGTCAGCTGCAGCCTGGCCTCGTCGGAAATGATGTTGTGCTTGGCGCCGCCCTGGAAGCTGCCGACAGTGACGACGGCGGGGTCGAGCGGATTATTCTCGCGGCTGACCAAAGTCTGGAGTGCCGTCACGATACGCGATGCGAGGACGATGGGATCCTTGGTCGTGTGGGGGTACGCGCCGTGACCGCCGACGCCCTTGACGGTGATGTCGACGCTGTCGACGTTGGCAAGCGCGTAGCCGGGAGTGACTCCGATGACCCCGGCGGGAAGCGCGGCCGCATCGTGAAATGCGATGACGTGGCTCGGCTTGGGGAAGCGACGGTAGAGTCCGTCCTCGATCATTGCCCTGGCGCCTTCGCCGGTTTCTTCACCCGGTTGAAGGATCATCACCAGCGTGCCCGACCACTGGTCCTTCATCGACACCAGCCGCCGCGCCGTACCGATCCAGGCGGCCATGTGCGTGTCATGGCCGCAGGCGTGCATGACGCCCGTCTCGACCCCGGAACGCGCGGTTGCGCGCACGTTTGAGGCGAACGGGAGGCCGGTCTGCTCGACCACCGGAAGACCGTCCATGTCCGCCCGAAGCATCAGCACCGGGCCGGCGCCATTGCGAATCACTCCGACGACGCCGGTCTTGCCGACCTTCTCGGTGACGTCAAAGCCCAGCTTGCGCGCTTCCGCAGCAAGCTTCGCGGGCGTCCGCGTTTCTTGCATCGACAATTCCGGGTGCGCGTGGAGGTCGCGGTAGAGCGCCATCAACTGCGGCATGTCGGCCTTGACGGCATTCGTCAGGTCAGCGGAACGAGCCGCCGTGGGAAGGGTCGTCGCCGCAAGCGCAACTGCCAGGCTGAATCGCATTTTAATCACTCACTTTCAGCGTTCGGGAATCAGCTCCATCACGTCCATCTGTGATTCAAAACGCGGGCGCGGCATCAGCATCCGCCAGCGGGCGGGGCCGATCCGCTCCATCCAGCCGGCAACGTCGCGGTCGCGGTCCATGCCATATTGCATTGCCCGGGCCTCGTCTCCGAGCACCAGCGTCCCCAGGAATATCTGGCGGACGCCGTCGCCGGGGAAGATCAGCCCGACCTGGCGCTGCGAGCCGCTAAGCTTGGCGAAGCCCTGAAGGTCGCGTTCCTGGCGGATGCGGCAGGAGAAAGCCGGGTAAGCGACATAGTCGAGCAGGCCCTCGGACTTCGCCCCTAGTTTGGTGATCCTGCAGCGGTACATGCCATTGGGGATCGCCGCTCCGGCGACGGCGGCGTCCGGCTCCATCAGCACGCCTTCGCGCGCAATGTCAGCGGCGTGGCCGGACCTGCGGGCGGCCGCCAGCGCATCGACGAACGCGCTTCGCCAGTCGCGCAGGCGGGCGCGGTCATCCGCGGTGGCAATCGCGCGCCAGTCGCGCTGCGGCTGGGCGATGACGCCGCGTCCGGGCTGCACTTGAGTGCAGGCGGAGGCCAGGAGGACCAGCACGGCGGTGAAGATCAGGCGCATCATGCGAACATTAGGCGGCGGTCCAGCCGCCGTCCATGCTGAGGTTCGCACCGGTGATCGAGCCCGCCCCGTCACCGCACAGGAACAGCGCCAGCGCAGCAACTTCCTCGGGAGTGACGAAGCGCTTGGTCGGCTGTGCGGCGAGCAGCACGTCGTTGATCACCTGCTCCCGCGTGAGGCCGCGCGCCTTCATCGTGTCGGGGATCTGGTTCTCGACCAGCGTCGTCCAAACGTAGCCGGGCGAAATGCAATTGACGGTGACGCCGTCCTTGGCCGCCTCGAGCGCAACGCTCTTGGTGAAGCCGGCGACGCCGTGCTTGGCGGCGACATAAGCGGACTTGTTGGGCGACGCGACGAGGCTGTGAGCGGAAGCGGTGTTGATGATCCGGCCCCAGCCATTCTGCCGCATCGCAGCCAGTGTCAGCCGCGTGGTGTGAAACACCGCCGACAGGTTGATGGCGAGAATCGCATCCCATTTTTCGGGCGGGAAGCTCTCGACGGGCGAGACGTGCTGGATGCCGGCGTTGTTGACGAGGATGTCCGGCCCGCCGAGCTCGTCGCCGCAGCGGCCGATCATGGCTTCGATCGCGGCGGGGTCGGACAAATCGGCACCGTCGTGGACTGCACCAAGCTCCTCGCACAGCCCCGCGATTTCCGCCGCGTCGCCAAAGCCATTGAGCATGACCCGCGCACCTGAGCCTGCCAGTTCGCGGGCGATGGCGAGACCGATTCCGGAGGTCGATCCGGTGACCAGCGCGATTTTGCCTTCAAGGCTCATGATATTCCCCGTCATTGCGTGGCCGCGGCCCGACCGCTTCGCTGCGCTCGCAATGACGCGTGGCCGCGGATTTGCAACCGTTACGCCTGCCAATCATTGGACTTGAGCAACAGGAGGCGGATGCATGCGGCTTGGCGACGAAGACCCCAGCGGCAATTTCATCGACCGAACCGGAAGCCGGGGCGGCGGATTGGGTTTCGGCGGCGGCGGCGGCAATGCGCTCGGCTGCCTCATTCCGCTGGTCGCCAGCCGCTTCGGAATGATTGGCGTCATCGTCCTGCTGCTCGGCTATTGCGCGCTGCAGAGCCTTGGCGGCGGGGGAGGCATCCTTCCCAGCGGCGGAAGCCCTACGGCGACTTCGTCCTCCAACGGTCAGTCCACGCTTGATCCCAACACTCGCGACCTGCTGACCCGCGTGCTCGGCTCGACCGAACGCCGCTGGACCGATCTCTTCGCCAAACAGGGCACGCAGTACAAGCCGGCTCAGATGGTCGCCTACACCGGCGGCACCCAGACCGCTTGCGGCGCGGGACAGGCGGCAATGGGCCCCTTTTACTGCCCCGGCGACCAGAGCATCTACATCGACCCGGTCTTCTTCAACGAGCTGTCGCAGCGGTTCGGCGCCCCGGGTGATTTCGCCATGGCTTATGTCATCGCGCACGAGGTCGGCCACCACGTCCAAAACCTCACCGGCGCACTCGACCAGGCGCAGCGGGCGCAGTCGCGCGCAAGCCGGACGGAGGGCAACCAAGTCCAGGTTGGCGTCGAGCTCCAGGCCGATTGTTATGCCGGTGTCTGGGCAGCGAACGACCGCAATCTGATGGAGCCGGGCGATCTCGAAGAAGGATTGCGAGCGGCCGAAGCGATTGGCGACGACACGCTCCAGCGCCAGACGCAGGGCACGGTCGTTCCGGAAAGCTTTACCCATGGCAGCGCCGCCCAGCGGATGGCCGCGCTCCGCCGCGGGCTGGAGACCGGCGACCCCGCCGCTTGCGATTATAACGGTTAGAGCCTGACGAGCATCTTTCCGATATTCTCGCCCTTGAACAGCCCGAGGAACGCGTCGGGCATCTTTTCGAGGCCGTCGAGCACCGTCTCGCATGAGCGAACCGCGCCGCCCGCGACCCAGGGCCCCATTTCGGCGTAAAAGGCGCCCATCTGCGGCTGATAGTCGGTGAAGATGAAGCCCTTGAGCTGGATGCGCATCGCGATCACCCGCATCATATAGCGGAAGCACAACGGCTCGGTGGCATTGTAGGCGTCGATCATCCCGCAGATGGCGAAGCGGGCATCCTTGCAGGCCAGCGCCAGCGCCGCGTCGAGGTGGTCGCCGCCGACATTGTCGAAATAGACGTCGATGCCCTTGGGTGCGACCTCGGCGAGCGACTTGACCAGCGGTCCGGCGGTGTAATCAACGACTGCATCGGCCCCGAGCGAGCGGACGAACTCGCATTTTTCGGCGCCGCGGGCGGAGCCAATCACCGTCATCCCCTTCGCCTTGGCAATCTGAACTACCGCGGAGCCGACCGCTCCGGCGGCGGCTGACACGAACACGGTGTCACCCTCGCGCGCCTGTGCGGCGTCGAGCAGCCCAAAGTAAGCGGTGCCGCCGGTCAGGCCGAGATTGCCGAGAAAGGCGTGCGGCTCGACGCCGAGCTGGGGCAGCTTGTTTACCGCAGCGGCGGGAACCACCGCTTCGTCGCGCCAGCCGAGCATGTGCAAAACCTGCTCGCCGACCGCGAATCCCGCCACGCTGGACTCCACCACCTCGCCGACCGCACCGCCCTCCATCGGCGCATCCAGCGCGAACGGCGGAACGTAGCTTTTTACGTCGTTCATCCGCCCGCGCATGTAGGGATCCACCGACAGCCAGCGATTGCGAACGCGCACCATGCCGTCCGCAACCGGCGGCAGCTCGACCTCCTTGAGCTCGAAATTCTCCAGGGTGGGGAGCCCCTTCGGGCGGCTCATCAAATGCCAGGCGCGGGCCATCTCATTCTCCTTTGGCCGCTTCCCTTGGGCCGGGCGCGGGGCAAAGAAAAGGCCCGGCCGCGAAGGGGAACGCGGCCGGGCCTTCATTTCAGCCCGAGGGCTGAAGCTTCGCCTAGCGATAGGTGCCCGAGAAGCTGCGATCGAGCATGTGCGGGCCGTCCTCGCCCTGGTCTTCGCGCTCGAACAGGGCTCGCTCGTGGCCCTCCTTGCGCCAGCGCTTGCGGGCATCGTCGGCCTTGTGGCTCAGGACCACGCGGTTGTCCTCGATACGCTCGACGTCGTGGCACGACAGCGAGTGATGCTTGCCGCCCGCGGCCTCGTCGCTCTTGGTCAGGATCAGGCGGTCGCCGGCGACGCAATCGACGGTCCCGACGTGCTCGCCGTCGCTGCCGACGACTTCCATATGCTCGCTGACCTGGCCGGCCATCTGCCGCTTCTGCTGGCGCTTCTCGCGCCAGCCGCCGAACTCGCTTTCGAACTTCGACTGATGCTCGCGACGATACTCGTGATAATCGCGATCGAGCTCGTCCATCTGGCGGCGGCGCCATTCGTCATAGTGCGGGTCGTGGTTCGACTGTTCGGTCGATCCCACGAAGCTGCTGCGGCGGTACGGATCGCGGTTCCATTGCGAGTCCTGGTCAGCATCGCCGCGGCCGCCGCCCGCACGGCCATAGTCGCCGGCCATCGGGCGATAACCACTGCCGCCGCCGCGCGGGGCGCCGGAGCGATCGTCCTCATCATTACGATGGGCGCGATCGAAGCCGCCATGCGAGCGGCCTTGACCGTCGTTGTCACGGTCACTCCGCTGGCCGCCACGGCTCATCTCGCTATGGCTGCCGCGCCCCGAGGGTCGGTCTTCGCGGTCGCGTCCCCAATTGAGTGCGGGTCCCCAGCCGGGGCGGTCGCCTTCGTCTCGCCCTTGGCCATGGGAGCGGCTGCGGTCGCGATCCATACCGCCGCGCTCGTGGTCGTCGTCATCGCCGAACCACGAACGAACCTGCTCGCCCGCCCGCTCGAAGAAGCCGCGGTCTTCGCCGCCACGGCCGCGGTGCTGGTCGTCGCCGTAGCGACTGTCGGAAGAACGGCCGGGTCCGCCGCGTCGGTTCTCGTCATAACGGTCGTATGCCATCTTGTCGTCTCTCCATCGATTGGGTCGCCGGGCGGACTGCTGGCGTTCGAATGGTAAAACGAACGGGCGGAGAAAGCCGTTCCGGCAACGAACGGTCCGTCGCGGCAGGGCGAAATGCTGGCGCGGCGAGCGTTGCATGGGGGCAAAGGCAGGGCTATGGGAGCCGCCTTGACGCCGCCCGATCCCCATCGGGCGAGCCGGCTTGGCCGGGGCGCGGGGCTGTAGCTCAGATGGGAGAGCGCTGCAATCGCACTGCAGAGGTCAGGAGTTCGATCCTCCTCAGCTCCACCAACCGCAAAGTGCCGGACAGCCGCTTCACAGCCGCCGGCACGATGCGACCTTCTCCATTCTGGATAGATAGTTAACGGC
>JALYPM010000160.1 GCA_030856365.1 Pseudomonadota bacterium | reverse complement strand
CGGCTATGCAGGCCCGGTATCTCGCGTAGTCACTTCGGCTTGGTGTGTGCCCCCCTCCAAGTATAGGCAATGCCTGCAGCACACATTGTGCCCTCATATCGGTCCGAAACTCCTCGTCGCAAAACTCCTGATCCACATTACACGTTCCATAGCATTCGTCATGGTTATCGCACGGCACCGAGAAATCAAAGTTTAGCGGGTTGTCGGGAACAAGCTTTCCCTTCCACCCTTCTGTGCCGCATCCATTACCCCGGTTCTCGTAGTCCGGATTGGAAATCGGAACGGAGCCATCTGGGCACTTCTTCGCACTTAGGCCACTTGGATCAACACGGGCGAGTGGATTCGATTCGCAAAACTCGTAGAGGTTCTCACCCACGAGGTGCGCGACCGGATCTCGCTGCAGCCAACGCCCATATCCCGTGCAAAACTCACGTCTGCGGAAATTGGTGAGCCATGTGTTGGCGTCGAACCGACCCCCCTGGAATCGGTGTGCCCATGCGGAGTTGTCGCTGGTCAGCGCCCAGTTGCTGTCCCTTACGGTATGTGTCCGTTCCGCCAACCCCGTATCTGCCGCCCGGACCAATGGTCAACTGGTCCAAGATGTAGCTCCGCACGCGGAGGCTTGGGGGGCAGGTCGCGGTCTGGCAACGACCGGGTCCGTCGAAGGTTCGTTGAAGCACGGTTACGCCGATCGCCTACTCACGCGATATCAGCAGATGTTCGGCGATCGCGGCCTGAGCACCGAGGTTCGATATCTGAACACCCGTGGGTGTGGGAGTCGGGCATGCCGTTGAAGGGGACGGTCCGGTTGGACGTTGTCGAAGGCCCGCTCACATCGCCGACCGCTGTCTTTGACTATAAAGTTTGGCGGCGCGACTCTTTCCCCAGCGCGGATCAGCCGGATTCGCGCCGGGGCGGGCCTTGGGCCGAATATCCCGGTGTTGAAGGTCAATCCTTAACATGGCTATCAAGATCACCCCATTGACCAAACGCCAATTGGTTGGCTACTTCAACGATTACCGTCTCGCTTTCCCGGACTGGAGGGTCGAGCACGATGTCGTGCTCGCGCGTTCGCATGGTCCGGTCGAGCAACGCATCTCGTTCGAGGCACTTCGATCAGGTGCTATCGCCCGCTTTGCAGTGTCGTGGTTCTCGTTGCGCCGGGAACGCAGGTGCTCCCGCGCTTTCTTGGACATCAGCATCGCGAGGTGCTTCCGCGAGAGCACTCCGCGAAGCTGCCGTCCGTGCTCAAGGTGATGGAGGATCAGTTCCAGCCCTCGATCCGCAGGCCGTTGGACGCGGCAGAGGTGTTAAGGTTGGCCGAAGAGGAAGTGGTCCGGGACAAGATCGACAAGACGCTTTACTCGGTCGCATTGGCCGCCCAGAACGCCTTCGTCGGGAACTCGGACCGAGCGACATCGTGGTGTGACCGCGTGCCGATTCAACTGGCGGGCCTGGGGCGCGAGCCGGCCGATTGGGAACAGGAACACGCGGAGTATGCTCAGCAGTTGCGCCAGGCAAATTAAGAGCGGACAGGCGCGGGCGTTCCTGCAGGCCCATTTGGCCCAACAGTATCGCCATGAGGCGTGTTGAGATCCTCCGCCTTCCACTTGTCCGGCAGGAACTGATCCAGTTCGCTCATCGGCGTTTGCCCGATCTTGGCCAGCACGCTCGTGAGGTACTTCTGCGGATCGAGGCCGTGGCGCTGGGCGCTCGCCAGAAGCGTGTAGAGGTTCGCGTGGCTCTTGCCCGCCGCGTCGTTGCCGGCGAAGAGCCAGTTCTTCCGGCCGATCGCCACGCGCTTGAGCGCCCGCTCGGCGGCGTTGTTGTCGATGTT
Source organism: Pseudomonadota bacterium (assembly GCA_030856365.1). Classification (GTDB taxonomy): domain Bacteria; phylum Pseudomonadota; class Alphaproteobacteria; order Sphingomonadales; family Sphingomonadaceae; genus Sphingomicrobium. The sequence continues at coordinate 2,481 of JALYPM010000160.1, read as the reverse complement.
CAGGAATCCCGCCGTCACGTAGACGCACAGCGCGATCCACTGGTTGAGCATGTAGGTGATCGCCGCCGCGATGGGGCTGCGCGGGAGGACCAGCTTCTGCTCCGTGTCGAGCCAGGCCTTCATCTGGTTCAGGATCGGCACGCTGCGCGCCTGCCGAGCGGCGCGGACGATCTCGTGGCGCTGCTCCCTCGTCAGCTCCGGGTCCTTCTTCATCCGCCGCTCGATGCGCAGCCTGATGCGGCCCTCGATGGCGTACAGGCGCTGGACGAAGCGCAGCATCTGGGCCGAGCGGCGGCCGTCGGTCTCCTTGGCGTCGAAGAACTTTCTTCGCGCGTGGGCCATGCAGGCGACTTCCGTCACGCCGCCGTCGCCGCGCGTGTAGATGCCGTCGTACCCGCCGTAGGCGTCGGCCTGCAGATGTCCCTTGTAATCGGCGAGGAAGTTCTGCGGCCCGGCCCTGGTTCGGTCCGGCGTGTAGCGAAAGACGTCGTACGGGTTGCTCTCGTCGCCGAGGAAGCACCAGATCCGCCCGCTCTTGCACTTGCCCTTCACCGCTTCGTCCCGCACCGGCACCCGCGTGTCATCGGTGTGGATCACCTTGCTCTGCTTCACGCGGCGAATCATCAGGTCGACCAGCGGCCGCACGAGCGTGCCGCACTGCATCATCCACGAGCACATCGTGCTGCGCGCGATGTCCACGCCGATGCGGTCGAAGGTCTGCTCCAGCCGGTACAGCGGCAGGTGGTCCTGCATCTTGCCGACGATCACGTGCGCCAGCAGGCCCGGCCCGGGGAGCCCCTTCTCGATCGGCTGCGCCGGCTTGGTGGCGATCTCGATGTGCGGGCTGCCGTCGCAGTGCGCGCAGCCTTCGCCGCAGGTCTTGCAGGCGTACTTGTGGCGGACGTGCTTGAGCACCTTGAACGACGCGGCGACGAACTCCAGCTGCTCGCCGGCCTCGCTGCCGATGCAGGCGCGCGCCTCGCCGCAGCAGGGGCACTTCTTCTGCTCGTCGGAGAGGTCGTGGGGGACTTCAACCCGCGGCAGATGCGCCGGCAACTGGCGCCGGCCGTGCTTGTGATGATTGACGCGGCGAGTCGTGAGCTTCTGCCCGCTTTCGGCTTCGGCGGCCCTGGCTTCATCGGAGTTCGGATCAATCGGCGTGTCGCACGCGACCGTCAGGCCGAAGAGCAGAAGCTGCGTCGGGTCGAAGGCCTCGGAGCGCGGGCCGTAGAACCGGCGGAGGATGGCGGCCATCTCCGCCTTGTGCCGCTGGGTCATCGCCTCGATGGCGTCGGCGGCTTCGCGCTTGACCTGATCGATTTGCGAATCCCGCTGGGCGATGGCCGCCTTGAGCTGCTCGAGGTGCAGGTCGACGTGCTCCAGCGCCGAGTCCCGCTGCGCGATGACTGAGTCCCGCTCGGCGATCAATCGCTGGAGCAGCACGGGATCATCGGGAAGGTCGAGAAGGGCCGCGTCGTCCATGACGCGCGCTATGTAGCAAATCCAAGCCGCCAGCGCGAGAGGAAAATCAGGAAAATCGCCGGATTCTCTGAAAGGATCTTCGCGTGCGTCAGCGGCGTTCGATCGCGCAGCCGCTCAGCAGCTTCACCAGCTCGGCGCTGGAGATGGCCAGCGACCTTGCCCCGGCCGCGGCGGCGGGAAACGCGAACGTCCCTCGCTCCAGCCGCTTGTAATAGATGGCCAGCCCGCCGCGATCCCACCACAAAATCTTCACCCGCTCGGCGGAGCGGTTGCGGAAAACGAACATGCTGCCGCACAGCGGATCATGCCCCAGGAAGGCCCGCACGACCTCGGCCAGGCCGTCAAAACTCTTGCGCATGTCCACCGGCGTGGTCGCCGCCCAGACCTGGATATTGCCGCCGGAGGATGCGGAGCCTGCAGCGCCGATCATGCTGCCCCCTGGCCAGCGGCTTCGATCGCACGGACGAGCCGGGCGACGTGCTCGACCGGCATGGCTGCCGGCAACGTCAGCTCCCGCCCGCCGGCGAGCGTGAGCCGCAGCGGCTCGGCGGCAGTTGCCGGATCGGACACCGCCGGGGCGGGCGGCTCAACCACCACGCGGGCGAACCCGACCGACGCCGACTTCCGCACGCGCGGCCGCTTTCGGGCCGACACCGGCGACAGGCCGAGGTTGGCCCGCCACCAGTAGAACCCGTGTTCGGGGCAGTTGTTCGCCCGGCACCACCCGCGCACCGACTGCCCGCTGGCCCGCTGGGCCAGCACCCGCCCACGCCAAACTTCCGCCGTCCGACTCGCCTTTGCCATGCGACACCTCCAGATGAGCCGCATGGTGACGGGTCAGCCGGTCGGCGGTAAGGTGTGGTTGGTCGAACGGACACGTATTTCGCGAGAGCATTCGGCGGCCGATTCAATGTGTTGACGGCCCCAAGCGTTGACCGGGCGCTCGATGTGCTGACGGACCAGCACCACCGTGTCGCCATCCTACTGACGGACCAGAAG
>JALYPM010000162.1 GCA_030856365.1 Pseudomonadota bacterium | reverse complement strand
GCGCTTCGTATTCGACCTTCGCAGGGGGCGCGAGCCCCGCCCACGAACCGTAGCCCGAGTGCGCGCTTTCCTGGAGTCCGACCAATGAACCGGCTTGCGATGTCGGCGGCGGGGGCCGCATTGGTGCGGGCACTGCTAGCGCGGGCCAGGGTGGATCGCGATAGGATTTTGCTTGCCTCGATCCGGTCAACAGATTGGCAATCGCTGACCTTTACCGGCGAGCGGCACGAGTTCGAGCTCAATGTGCCGGGTCAGGACTCGGCTACGGTCGCCGCCGCGCTAGCCGACGGCATCGAGGAGGCGGAGTTTACCATCCCCGGACAGATCGTCGCGGATATCCGGGCGCACATGCAGGCGCCCACGCCGGATGGATCGATCGCCGTCCGGATCGAGGCGTTGACTATCGCCGAGTGATTTTTAGCGAAGCGAGTGGCGGAGCGCCGCAAGCGCTTCGTGCAGCGCGTCGGAATCGTCGCCAACCAGCCGCAACGGCTCCAGCGACTCGGGCGCCGGCCGCGCGCCGAGGTGCCGCTCGATTCGCGCCTGCAGCTCGCCTGCGGTGGGAAGCGGCGCGGTTGCGAACAGCTGAATCACACGGGCATCCGCCGCGGGCGCTGCAAGAGCGTCGTCGAGCAGCAGCTCGTCGGCTGTGCCGATGCGCTGGTCCAGGTTGAGCACGAGTTCGTCAGGGAGGTCGAACGCGGCTGCCTTAAACGGCTGGATGCGAAAGGCGACTGCGCCGGCCACACGGTCCAGGCCCAGGAAGGCAAGCACAGCGCCAGCCAGTCCCGCAGCCGCGGCGCCATAGGCATTGTGGGTGCTCGCCAGCGCCGCGGCCCCCAACGCAAGGCCAAGCAGCGCGGAGGCTCCCGCTTCGAGCAGGATGAACGGTCGTGCTTCGGTTTGTTCGGCGAGCATCGAGCCGCTCATAGCGGCCAATGCTTTCCAGTCGGTTAGGCCGGCGTAGCCTCAATCAGCGCGATCAGCGCTTCCGTGAACGCCTCGACGTCGTCCGGATTGCGGCTGGTCACGATGTTGCCGTCGGTCACCGCGGGCTGGTCGACGAGCTTCGCTCCGGCATTGCGAAGGTCGGTGCGGATCGAGGGCCAGCAGGTGACGGCGCGGCCGCGCACCAGGTCGGCCTCCACCAGCAGCCAGGGTCCATGGCAGATCGCCGCGACCGGCTTGCCGGCTTCGGCGAAGCTGCGAATGAGCGCGATGGCGGCGGCATTGGTCCGCAGCTGGTCCGGATTGCGAAGACCGCCGGGCAGCAGCAGCGCATCGAAATCCTCGGCGCGGGCGTCGGTGATCGTCAGGTCCGGACGAATGACTTTGCCCGGGTCGTCGAGCACGGTCGCCTGGATTGGTTTCAAGTCCGGCGACGCGAGTTTCACCTCTGCGCCGCGCTCCGCCAGCATTTGCCGCGGGCCGAACAGCTCCCATTCTTCGAACCCGTCGGTGGCGACGATCAACACTTTGGCATCAGCAATTCGCGGCACTTGCCTCGCATCCTTTCGTCCGTATCAGGAACCCGCACCCTCGCCGCTCGCTTAGTCATCCCGATGACGCAGGCAAGGCTTCGACACAGCAGCGACTCCGAACCCGGATACCGGCGCCAGAAACAGGGCCGCTACTGGGCCTATTTCGACGAGCATGGCGAACGCATCACCGATCGCGAGGAGATCGACCGGCTCAACGCCATCGCGCTCCCCCCTGCTTACGGCAATGCCTGGTTCTGTAAGGACGCCAACGGCCACCTTCAGGCGACCGGCATCGATGCGCGCGGGCGCAAGCAATATCGCTACCACGCCGACTTTCGCGCTCGGCGCGACAAGAAGAAATATAGCGGGACGCTGGAGTTCGGAGCGGTGCTGCCGAAGATCAGGCGCAAGGTCGCGGCGGATCTGCGCAAGCGGAGCCTTGGCCGGGACGCGGTCCTCGCCGCCGTCGTTCGGCTGCTCGACACGCAATATCTGCGCATCGGCAACGAACAATATGCGCGCGACAACAAGAGTTTCGGCGCCACCACCTTGCGGTCGCGGCATGTAAAGAAGGCGGGCAACCGGCTGACCATGCGCTTCAAGGGCAAGCACGGGATCGTTCACGAGCTGCCAATCACCGACGCCAATCTGAAGCGGATCGTCGGCCGCTGCCAGGACCTGCCGGGCCAGCATCTGTTCCAATATGTCGACGAGGCCGGCGAGGCCTGCCCAATCAGCTCGGCGGACGTGAACGAATATATCCGCGAGGCAAGCGGCGGAGACTTCACCGCCAA
>JALYPM010000116.1 GCA_030856365.1 Pseudomonadota bacterium | reverse complement strand
CCGATCTGGACGAAGCCCGGGTTGCCGAACGTCGGGATCGACGGACTACCAGGCACAAATCGCGACGAGGACGCCTGGTTCAGGCCGCCCCCGAACCCGCCGACGTAGAACTCGTCGAACAGATTGTAGACGTTGAGCTGGAAGTAGCTCTTCTCGAGCCCCTTCAGCGCGGTGAGCTTGTACCGGGCGTCGAGGTTGACCAGCGTGTAGGCCGGAGCCTTGGCCGCGAAGATCTCCACCGGGTCGCCATTGCTCAAATCGCCGGAGAAAGTCGGCAGGTTGGTGTCGGTGACAAAGCGCGGGCCAGTACGCTTGGCGGTCACGCCGAGCTCGAACGCACCCAGACGGCCAACAGCAGAGGCACCGTAGGTGTACTTCGGCGCACCCGATTCAGAGTTGCCCGCCGTGAACGCACAGCTGCGGATGATGTCGGCCGTCGCGGCACCCGCCGGGATGTCGTTGCAATCGGTCACCTGGTTTGCACCGGAACCGAACTTGCCGATCTGGACATTGTCCTTGATTTTCGAGCGCATCCACGACCCGAACGCATAGAGCGTCAGCTGGCGCATCGGCTCATAAGCAACCGATCCGTCGATGCCCCATTTGTCGACCCGGCCAAGGTTCCGGAACACCGTACGCTCAAGTTCCGGATCATAGGCCGATGCCAGACGATCGTTGAACTTGGTGAACCAGCCGGCCAGCTGCGCCTGGATCGTTCGGTTGGTGTAGCGGACGCCCGCGTCGAACGAATCGGTTGTCTCCGGGTTGGGCTTCGCGCTGTCGGTATCGCGAGGGAAGAAGAAGGCGTTGTAGAGGTTGTCCGTGCTCGGAACCGAGATGTTCTTGGTGTAGCTCGCGAACGCGGACACGTCGGGGGTAAAGTCGTACACCGCGCCGACGGTCGGCAGCAGCTTGCTGTAATTCAGCACGCGGCCCTGGGGGCCCTCGACGTCGGGGAACTCCTCGGCATAGGCCTCATCCAGCTCCGGATCCTGGCCGAAGCAGTCGATGAAACCGTTGGCGGAAGTGGTGAAGCAGAAGTTCTCAAGGTCGCGCTTGAAGAACGGCAGGCGGGCGCCGAGGTTGACCGTCAGCGGACCGAACTCGCCGCGATATTCGCCGGCCACCTGATTGAGGATGGCATAGGATTGGCGGTCGCGCTTCTGGACGACATTGCCATTGGCGTCGCTGATCGGGTCGTCGATCGCGAACACCTCTTCCGGCTCGCCGTTGCGGCCGACGAAGCCGACCTGCCCGGTCTGGCGGTGATCCGAGCGATCGTGAGTGTACGTGGCGCGGACGCTGTGCTCGTCGTTGAAGTCGTAACGCAGGCCGGCGATCACCGCGTAGCGCTTGGTGCGGGTCTGGCTCGGCGCATAGAGCGTAACGCCCGCGAAGTTGCTGCTCGAGCAGGAACTGCCGCTGGTGCTGCACGTATCGAGGGTGTCACCATCGCCGTTGAGGTCGCGGCCGAAATAATATTGGCCGCCGATGAAGCCGGTATATTCCAGGCCGCCGATGATGCGGGTGCCTTCGCGGCCCGTTACCGTGCCGCCGCCGTTGGCCTTGGTGTACTGATAACTCGGATCGACCGTCAGCGTCAGCTGGTCGGTCAGGCTGAAGCGTGAGTTGCCGCGCAAGTTCATGCTGTTGGACGGGTTGATGCGACGGTCGAACTGCGTTCCGCAGCTATTCGTGAAGTCCTGCGCACCGGACTGCGGAGTGTCGATGTTGCACGGATATTCGATGTCATACTCGCGCTCGTCATTGTTGCGCGGAAAACGCCCGTTGCTGCCCGAGCCAACTTCGCGCGGATCGCCGTTGGCCTGGACCAGGTCAAAACGCAGCGGCAGCGAGCCGAAGAAGTTGTTGCGGTCGCGGTTGTAGCGCGCGGCGACCGAGACGAAGTCACCATTGTCGCCGACCGGCTGCCATACCTTGGCGTTATACTGCTGGCGGTCCAGCTTGCCGTAATTATTGTACGGATTATCGTACTTGGACGTGCTCGCGGCGATGAACGCGCGCGTACCGAACGAGGTAAAGGTGCCGAGGTCGAACATGCCGAAGGCGCGGCGATAGTCGAACTCACCAAGCGACACGTTCAGCCGGCCGCGGCGGTTCGCCGACGGGGTGCGCGTGCGCTGGTTGATCGTGCCGCCCACCGCCGAGGCGGTCGGGGAGTCGACGTCGGTCGAACCCAGACTAACGTTGACCTGCTCGATCAGCTCGGGGTCGATCGAGAAGTTCGAATAGATCTGATAGTTGCCGCTGTCGTTCAGCTGGATGCCGTCGAGCGTGTAGCTGATGCGCGTCGAGTCGAAGCCGCGGATGCTCAGCGTTCCGCCGGAGTTTCCGTAAGCATCGTTGTTCTGGAAGCTGACGCCCGGAATTACGTTGATGGCGTCGAGAACGTTCTGGCCCGGCCCGGTACGCGAGATGAACTCCTGAGTGAGCACCGCCTTCGCCTTCGGGGCATCGGGAACCTCGACTCCGCCGACATCGCGCTCGCGGGTGCCGGTGACGACGATTTCTTCATTCTCAAAGTCGACGGTGCCGGTTGACTGGGCATAAGCCCCCGTGGGCAGGACGAACGCGGTCGAGCACAGAAGTATAAGCTTTTTCACGGAAAAACTCCCCGGAACAATTTGCGGTGATGTAGGTTGCAGGCCGCCGCTAAAGCCCGATTGCGACAAAGGCATTACGATTTGGCAGAGGCTACCGGAAGAATTTTGCTGCGTTGCACAACGGCCACAACGTTCGTCCGGGACGCTCAATCGGCCGTGTCGAGCCTTCGTCCAATCGCCACCATCAGGTAGATCAGTGGCGGTACGAGAAGTGCCGAGAGCACCACTTTGGCGATCATCTGGCCGAGCAAAAGCTCCGCGATCGGGAACACGCCGTAGAAGGCGATGGTAATGAAAATCAAAGTGTCGACGATCTGGCTGAGCACGCTCGCGATCCCCGCGCGCAGCCACAGCAAACTTGTGCCTTCGCGTGCCTTCAGCCGGCTGAAGATGGTCACGTTGAGGAGCGTTGAAATACCGTAGGCGATGATCCCGCCCAGCCAGATCCGCGGCGTGCCCGTCATCATCGTATCGAACGCGCTCAGCCGCTCGGCATCCATCTCCTCTGCGGCCGGAATGCTCAGCACGACCAGCGTCAGCAGCAGCGACGCGATCAGCGGCACGAAGCCCAGCACCACCAGGCGATTGGCCGCCGACCGCCCGTGGAGCTCGGCCACCGCGCTCGACGTCACCACCAGCATCAGGAAAGCGAATATGCCCGCCTCGACCGCCAGCGGCCCGAGGGCGACTTGCTTGTTGCCGAGCACGCCGGCGATGCACACCATCCCGCCGTAGAAGACGGAGAATGCGAACAACGAGGGCGAGATGGAACGGGCGGCGGGCACCTGCGCTTCGGCGGTCATGGCGAGGGCGTAACCGTTCCGCCCTGAACTGCAAGGGCTTCGCCGTTGACCGCGCAGGCGCCGCGCGGCTAGGCCCCGCCCCCGTGACCTCCCCGCAATTCGACATTGTCGCGATCGGCGACGCGATCGTCGACGTCATCGCGACTTGCGACGATGCCTTCCTCGTGGCGCACGACCTGACCAAGGGATCGATGCAATTGCTCGACACGGAAGGGGCCAATTCGCTCTACGCGGCCATGGGCTCGGCGCGCGAAGTCAGCGGCGGATCGGCCGCCAACAGCATGGCCGGAGCCGCGGCGCTGGGCGGGCGCGCCGCCTTCGTCGGCCAGGTCGCCGACGACCAGCTCGGCGCCATCTTCGCCCACGACATGCGCGCGCTTGGCGTCTCGTTCGAAACGCCCGCGCTGTCAGGCAGCCTGCCCACCGGCCGCTGCCTGATCCTCGTCACGCCGGACGCCCAGCGGACCATGAACACCTGCCCCGGCGCCTCGCACGAACTGACCGTGCAGGCGCTCGACGAGCAGCTGATCCGCTCCGCCGCCATCACCTTCCTTGAAGGCTATCTGTGGGGCCCCGAGCGGCCGCGCGAGGCGATGCTGGAGGCGGCGCGGATCGCCCATTCCGCCGAACGCACCGTCGCTTTCACCTTGTCCGAAAGCCTGTGCATCCCCGGCCGCCGCGAAGGCGTGCTGGGCATGGTCGATTCCGGCCTCGTCGACATATTGTTCGCCAACGAAGACGAGGTCCGCCACCTGACTGGCTCGGCGACGCTTGAAGATTCGCTGGAAGCATTAGCACCAAAAGTCACAACCCTGGTGGTCACCCGCGGAGCCGAAGGCGCGCTAGCTCTGGAGCAGGGCGCGACCGTCGAAATCGCCGCGGTGCCGGTCGAGCGGATCGTCGACACCACTGGCGCCGGGGACCTGTTCGCCGCCGGCTTTCTCACCGCGCGCTGCCGCGGCCGCGACCTCCGTGGGTGCCTCGATGCCGGAGCAATCGCCGCCGCCGAGATCATCTCCCACTTCGGCGCCCGCCCCGAGGCCGATCTTCGCCAGCTGATCGTACTGTGAACAATTTGAAACGCCTCGCCGTCTATTGCGGCTCTGCCAGCGGCAGCAGCCCCGCCTTCGCCGACGCCGCCCGCGCCACCGCCGAGGCAATGACCCACCGCGGCGTCAACCTCGTTTATGGCGGCGGCCGCCTCGGCCTGATGGGCGTCACCGCCGACGCCGTGCTGGCGCGCGGCGGCAAAGTCTATGGCGTGATCCCCCACGCGCTGGTCAACTTGGAGGTCGCCCACACCGGCGCGACCGAGCTGTTCACCGTCGAGACGATGCACGAACGCAAGGCGAAGATGACCGATCTTGCCGACGCCTTCCTCGCCCTGCCCGGCGGCATCGGCACGCTCGACGAATTGTTCGAGGCGTGGAGCTGGAACGCGCTCGGCTATCACGCCAAGCCCTTCTGCTTGCTCAACGTCGACGGCTTCTGGGACGGGATGATCGCCTTCATCGACCATGCCACCGCCAGCGGCTTCCTCTCGCCGCAGCGCCGGGCGCAACTGCTCATTGCCGACACGCCGGATCAAGCGCTCGAACAACTGGACGGAGCCGCCGCAGCCGCTACGCAAGGCATGGTCTGGTAACGCCCGGGGAGGGGCGACAATTCATGAGTGAGCGTCTGCTCGGCATTGCCGGGATCATCGTCATCCTCGCCATCGCCTTTGCGCTGTCGAGCAACCGCCGCGCGATCCGCCTGCGCGTCGTCGGCGCGGCCTTTGCGCTGCAGGCAGGCATCGCCGTGTTCGTGATCGCCACGCCCTGGGGCCGCGCGGCATTGGAAGGCCTTTCCTTCGGCGTCGCCAATTTGCTCGGCTATGCCAACAAGGGCACAGAATTCCTGTTCGGCCCGAGCGAGAGCAACCCGCTCGCCAACACTTTCGCCATCGCCGCGCTGCCGGTGATCATCTTCTTCGCCAGCCTCGTTGCCATCCTCTACTATCTCGGCATCATGCAGCGCATCGTGCGCTGGGTCGGCGGCGCGATCGGCTGGGTGACCGGCATCGGCCGCGTCGAATCCCTGGGCTCCGCCGCCAACATCTTCGTCGGCCAGTCGGAATCGCCGCTGGTGGTCCGCCCCTATCTCGCCACGCTGACGCCCGCCCAACTGTTCACGCTGATGACGGTCGGCATGGCGGGAGTCGCCGGCACAATCCTCGCCGCCTACGCCAGTCTGCTGGGCGAGGCCTATCTGCCGTTCCTCCTCGCCGCCGCCTTCATGTCGGCACCCGGCGGCATCCTGATGGCCAAGATGATCATGCCCGACGACCTTCCCTCCGCCGAGGAGCTCCCGCTCGAAGGCGGCAGCGGCGGCGAGGACCAGGTCGATGTCGCCGAGACCTTCGAAGAAGGGGTCCGCCCCGCCAACATCATCATGGCCGCCGGCCAGGGCGCGCAGACCGGCGTCAAGCTCGCGGTCGCGGTCGGCGCGATGGTGCTCGCCTTCGTTGCTTTGGTCGCGCTCGCCAATGGCTTGCTGTCGGGCGTCGGCGGCTGGTTCGGGGTCGAGGATCTGACCTTTCAGCGGATCATCGGCACCCTGTTCATGCCGGTGATGTATCTGATCGGCATTCCCTGGGCCGACGCGGATGTTGCCGGCGGCCTGTTCGGCACCAAGCTGGTGCTCAACGAATTCGTCGCCTTCATCGACCTCGGCAATGCCACCGGCCCCGCCGCCGCGCTCAGCGACCGAAGCCGCGCGATCATCACCTTTGCGCTATGCGGCTTCGCCAATTTCAGCTCGATCGCGATCCAGCTCGCGGTCACCGGCAACCTCGCCCCCAACCAGCGCCCGACCATCGCCCGCCTCGGCATCCGCGCTCTCATCGCCGGCAGCCTCGCCAATCTGATGAGCGCCGCGCTGGCGAGCCTGCTGCTTCCCTGACGACTTTCCGCTAAAGAGAAACCATGGCCACTCTTGCTGACGACTCCATCGCCTCCGTCTCCCTCCGCGACGCGGAGACGGACCCCCAGGCCTTCGCCACCCGCATCGGCCGCAGCTTCGAGGAGTTCGGCTTCGCGATCATCGCCGACCACGGCATCCCGCAGGACCTGATCGACCGCGCCGAGGAAAAGGCCCGTACCTTCTTCGCTTTGCCCGACGAGGCCAAGCGCAACTACCACCTCCCTGGCGGCGGCGGAGCGCGCGGCTACACGCCGTTCGGGATCGAGACGGCCAAGGGCGCCAAGGCGCACGATCTCAAGGAATTCTGGCACGTCGGCCGCGACCTCCCGGTGGGCCACCGTTTCCGCGCCCACATGCCGGACAATGTCTGGCCGCAAGAAGTGCCGAGCTTCCGCGACACCTTCACCGAGCTGTTCGCGACCTTCGACCGCACCGGTCTCTTGGTCCTCCGCGCCATCGCCCGCTACCTGGAGATCGACGAGGATTATTTCGCCGACACCGTCCGCGACGGCAATTCGGTGCTCCGTTTGCTCCACTATCCGCCGCAGCCGGAGTCGACCGGCGAGCACATCCGGGCCGGCGCGCACGAGGACATCAACACCGTCACCCTGCTGCTCGGCGCCGAGGAAGCGGGCCTCGAACTGCTCACCCGCGACGGCCGCTGGATCCCGGTCGCGCCCAAGGCCGGCGAGCTGGTGATCAACATCGGCGACATGCTGCAGCGGCTGACCAACGGCCGCCTGCGCTCAACCTCGCACCGGGTCGTCAACCCGGCCCCCGACCGCGTCAGCAACGCGCGCTATTCGATGCCCTTCTTCCTCCACTTCCGCAGCGACTTTCTGATCGAAGCGCTTCCCGGCACCGTGCCCGAAGGCGAGCAGCCGAAGTGGGAACCGATCACCGCCAACGATTATCTTCGGGAGCGGTTGAGGGAGATCAAGCTGGCCTAGGGCCGAATGTCCGCTTTCGACCCATTGCGGACTTACGCGCTGACGTTTTTCCAGAAAGCGAAGAGGTGGACGACGGGCCCCGAATCGAACGGGGGACCTCCGGCATAACCGACGCTCTACCCCTGCTGAGCTACGCCGCCGCCCACACGTGCACTAGATGTTTTAAGGTCCGTTTTCCACCCATTGCGGACGTTAGGCGGACGAGCCACAAGCGCCCCATGACCGCCATAGACGTGAACATTATCGAAGAACTGACGCTAACTGACATTGCTGAGGTCACGTTCTATAAACGGGACGAGTTTACGTCCGACCTTAACTGTTGCGATGAGGTGGTGGCGGGAACCGCGCGTGCCTTCAATGAGGACCAATTCGGCTGGGACTTGCTCTTACAGCGCCTCTACAAGCTGCCAAACTTTCGGACCGACTGGTATGCTGCCGTGTCCCAGCCGCCGTTTGCGACGAGCGAAACAGTAGCGTTCAACCGTCGGTAGAATGTCCGCTTTCCACCCACTCGAGACATTAGTCGGCTGAAGTTCGCTTTCGAGTAAGTTTAAACGTTGGCAGCATCATGGTCGCGGACTTGTGTAGGAGCATTCTGCAACATCGCGGCTCGCGGAACCTGCGCCTCTCAATCTATGTTAAAGGCGAGCGCCGTTTGGTTTGAGTCTTGAATTTTCGAACGGATGGCTCCGCTACCAGGGCGCATCAGGAGATCTACTATGAAGCACATCGTCAAAATGCTTATCGGTGTAAGCTGCCTGGGCTTTGCAGCCTGTGATGTCGACCAAACCAAAGAAGGTGAGATGCCGGACGTGGATGTGAACGCCAGTGGCGGTCAGCTTCCCGAGTACAATATCGAAGGCCCGGACGTTAACGTCGGCATGGAAAACAAGGTAGTCCAGGTGCCGACGGTTGATGTCGACGCTCCCGACGATGCAGACGGCAACAGCACCAACTAATTGCACTCGGGCCACTTCGCACGCAGTGGCTTGAGGGAGGGCGTCCGTCAAAAGCGGACGCCCTTTCTGCATTCAGGATGTCCGCTTTCCAGCAATTCCGGCGAATGGCTGCTTTCGACCCATTGCAGACACTAGCGGAGTGTCAGTTCGTTGGTTTCACGACGACGTCCCAGTGATCCTCGATGAGCGCAAAGCGCTTGGTCTCCTCAGCTGAAAATTTCTCCCAATCTTTGTAGAGCCGACCCCAAGCATTTTCCCAACCCTTCATCATGCCCGGCCCGGCGAGCGCGTTATCAGCGTTTCTATATGTGATCGTGACCCGCAGATCCCAGCGGACGCCCCCCGCGAGGTGCGTGAAGGGCTCTTCGGTTTCGATACGTAGAATACGGCCCTCCTTCTGCATCTCGAGAGGATGGGCGCGTGGTTGCGTCCATAAAGCTTCTTGAACTCGCCAGCGGAGCCCCACTTCAACCGATAGTAGTATTCTATTGTGACCGGCGCTTCCTGAGCGACAGTTGCACCCGGCGTCTGAGCGTAAGCAGAAGATGTAACGGCGCTTAAAGCTGCCGCAGCAATCACGATGGTTTTCATGGTGGCCCCCTTTCCCTGCTGCCGCTTCCCGACAGCATAGCGTCGTTTGATTTACAGTCGTTCATGTCCGCTTTCCACCCAATACAGACATCCGCTTGCTCCCCTTCGTTTTCGCTGTCCTACAGGCGCCGCTTTTGCCTAGGCCCTCGTCGTGGACTCGAATGCTAACCTTCGCTGGTCATGCCAGGCTGAGCGAGCCTCGCGCGTCAACTTTGTCAACTTCCGCGCTGCCAATCAATCAGTGTCGGCCAGATTTGCTGGGCCGAAACCGTGCGGAAGGAGGGCGCCGATTGTGTGCCGCTCGACGCTCGACCCGTCGCCGCTGGAGCAGGCAATCTCGATGTCGCGGCCCGACAGCTGCGCCGCTTCCAGGATCGCCTGCCGGCAGCCGCCGCACGGCGTGCACACCATGTCGCCGCTGCCCCCGCTGACCGCGATCCGCGCCACTTTGTCTAATCCGAACGCATGCTGCGCCGCCGTCAGTGCGCTCTGCTCGGCGCAGAGGCCGAGCCGGTAGCAGGCGTTCTCCATGTTGGCACCGGTCACCACCTCCCCGTCCATGCTCTCCACCGCGCAGCCAACGTGGAATCGCGAATAAGGCGCATAAGCCTTCAGCGCCGCAGCCCGCGCGCGGGCGATAAGCTCTTCCTCTGTCATGAGATTGACCTTAGTCGCGAGCATGGGCGCAAGCTAGATTGCCGCTCTCGCTGATGGTGCCTCCAATGACTGCTCGGATATGGATCGCGGCTGCCATCGTAGCCGTCGCCTTGCCCGCCCCCGCCCTTGCCTGGGGCAAGACCGGCCACCGCGTCAGCGCCTCGATCGCCGACTCCCACCTCAGCGGCCTAGCCCGCGCCCATGTCCGCGAAATTCTCGGCGTCGAGACGCTTGCCGAATCCTCGACCTGGCCGGACGAGATGCGCTCCGCTCCCCACCCCTTCTGGCAAAAAACGTCGAGCCCGTGGCATTATGTCACCGTCGGCGGGATCACCTATGACCGTGCCCCGCCGGAGGGCGATGCGCTCGGCGCGCTGATGTTCTTCCGCCGCCTGGTCCTCGACCCCAAGACCTCTCCCGCCCACCGCCAGCTCGCCTTGCGCTTCATCGTCCACATCGTCGGTGACCTTCACCAGCCGCTGCACAATGGCCGGCCCGGCGACCGCGGCGGCAACGACGTCAAGGTGAGGTGGTTCGGCCGCGACACCAACCTCCATGCAGTATGGGATTCGGCGCTGGTCGACGAGACCGGCTATTCGTTCACCGAGCTGGCCGAGCGGCTCAACCGCCACACCAGCAGCACCGATGTGATCGCCTGGTGGAGCAGCAGGCCGCGCGACTGGATCGCCGAAAGCGTGCAGTATCGCGAGCGCATCTACCCCGCCGATGGCAAGACGGAGCTCGGCTATGACTATATCTACCAGCACACACCGACCGTCGAGCTGCGGCTGAAGCAGGGCGGCATTCGTCTAGCCGCCTTCCTCAACGCGATGTTCGCTGAAGGCGAAGCCCGGTGACCTGCCGCAATGCCCCGCTCGCCCTCGCGCTGCTGGCGCTCGCCGGCTGCGTCACCGCGCCGCAGCCGATGGCGCAAGCGCCCGTCGAGGTGCAGATCCTCGCCATCAACGACTTCCACGGCAATCTCGAGCCGCCCAGGAACAGCATCGACGCCACCACGCCGGACGGCACGGCGGTCAAGGTGCCGGCAGGCGGGGTCGCCCATCTCGCAACGGCGGCCAAGACCCTTCGCGCCGGCCAGCGCTCCAGCATGACCGTCTCGGCGGGCGACATGATCGGCGCCTCACCCCTCGTCTCCGCTCTGTTCCTCGACGAGCCCACCATCGAGGCGATGGAGGAGGTCGGCGTCGAATATAATGCGGTCGGGAATCACGAGTTCGACAAGGGCTCGGCCGAGCTGATGCGGATGCAACGCGGCGGCTGCGCGATGCACACCAGCCGCGCGCCGTGCGCGGTAGAGCCGTTCGACGGCGCCGACTTCCGCTTCCTTGCCGCCAATGTAGTGACTGCGAACGGCAGCACCCTCTTCCAAGGTTCCGCAATCAAGGATTTCGGACCAGTGCGCGTCGGCGTTATCGGAATGACGCTGAAGGAGACTTCCACTCTGGTGAGCCCGGCCGGAGTCGCTGGCCTCCGCTTCGCCGACGAGGCCACGACCGCCAACGCCGCGGCGGCAGCGCTCAAGGCCGACGGGGCGTCGGCGATTGTGTTGTTGATTCACCAGGGGGCCCGCACCACCGGCGGCTACAACGACAAGAACTGCCCGGAACTCTCCGGCGACATATTGCCGATCGTCGCGCGGCTTGATCCCGCGATCGACGTGGTCGTCTCCGGCCACACCCACAACGCCTATATCTGCGAGCTTCCGCGCCCCGCCGCGCGCCCGCTGCTGCTGACCAGCGCCGGCCGCTACGGGACGCTGATCAGCGACATCCGCCTGACCTTCGGCCCCGACCGCCGCCTGATCGGCCACCGCGCCGACAATGTCATCGTCCAGGGTGAAGGCTATTCGAGCGGCGGCACGACCGTCCCTGTGGTTGCTTCGCTCCCCAGCTATCCCGCCAATCCTGCCGCGAAAGCGCTGGTCGACCGCTATGTCGCCGCCGCCGCTCCCCAGGCGGCGCGCGTGGTTGGCCGTCTCGCCGCGCCTGTGACGCGCGAGGAAAGCGACGATCGCGAACAAACCGCAGGCAACCTCATCGCCGACGCGCAGCTTGCGGCGAGCCGCGCGCAGGGCGCGCAGATCGCCTTCATCAACTCCGGCGGAGTCCGAACAGACCTCGCTCCCTCCGGCGACGGCAGCGTCACCTTCGGCCAGATTTTCGCGATGCAGCCGTTCGGCAACAGCCTGGTGGTAAAGACGCTAACGGGGGCGCAGCTCAAGACGTTGCTCGAGCAGCAGTTCGCAAGCGGCACCAACACCGCCGAGCGGCCCAACATGCTGCTGCCCTCGAACGGCTTCTTCTTCGCCTACGACCTCCGCCGCGCCGCGGGCGACCGTATCGTCGAGATGCGCCTCGACGGCCGCGCCATCGTCCCGGCCGCCCGCTACCGAGTCACCGTCAACAACTTCATGGCCAGCGGCGGCGACAATTTCACGGTGCTGACGGAAGGCA
>JALYPM010000071.1 GCA_030856365.1 Pseudomonadota bacterium | reverse complement strand
GGCTTCGGCCGGATCGCTCCAGCGCGCGGCGGGTGGCGGGGATCGGCTCTTCCAGCATGATCACCGGATCACCGGCAGTCACCGTTAGGGTGTCGATCCGCGCCAGCGGCGTCAGACCATGCTCCTTGAGCGCGCGTTCGCTGGCGACCAGCACGCCCGACGCTCCGTCGCAGATCTGCGAGGCATTGCCGGCGGTGATCACACCATCGGGAACCAGCGTGCGGAGGCCGCCAAGCCCTTCCATCGACGCGTCGTAGCGAATGCCCTCGTCGGAGCGATGCTCGCCGCCCTCGACCTTGAGCGGTACGATCTCGCGGTCGAACGCGCCGGCCTGGGTCGCGGCGGCGGCCTTGCGGTGGCTGTCGAGCGCGAAGGCGTCGAGCTGCTCGCGGCCGAGGCCGTACTTCTGCGCCATCATCTCGGCGCCGCGAAACTGGGTGAACTCGGTCACGCCGTAGCGGTCCTGGATCGACCGCGGCCAGGGTCCGGTGCCCATGCCTGCCTTCATCGGCAGGATGACTGGCGTCCCCATCGGCACCCGGGTCATGCTCTCGACTCCCGCCGCGATGACCAGGTCCTGCGTTCCGCTCATTACCGCCTGCGCGGCGAAGTGGACCGACTGCTGCGAGCTTCCGCACTGGCGGTCGATGCTGACCGCCGGGACGCTGTCGGGAAGCGAGGAGGCCAGCACCATGTTGCGGCCGATGTGGAACGCCTGCTCGCCGATCTGGCTGACGCAGCCGACGATGACATCCTCGATCGCCGCGGGATCAACGCCGCTGCCGGCAACCAGCGCATCGAGCACGGCGGCGCCGAGGTCGGCGGGGTGCCAGTCCCTGAGCGCACCGTCGCGCTTGCCGCCGGCGGTGCGCAGCGCTTCGACGATATAGGCTTCGGCCATTAGCTTCTTTCCACTTCGGCAATGAACGTTTCGACCGCCGCGTTGAAGGCGTCCGCCGAATCCAGATTGGCGATATGCCCGGCACCGGCGATCACCTCCAGCCGCGATCCCGGAATCGCGGCGTGAAGCACTCGCGACAGTTGCGGCGGGGTGACCCTGTCCTCGTCGCCCACGATCACCAGCGTCGGCACGGCGATGGCGGCGACGCGGTCGCGCTGGTCGGCGAGCCAGACGGCTTCTACGCCGCGCTCGAACCCGCGCGGATCGATCCGCGCCATCGTCTCGATCACCTCGCGCTTCATTGCATCGGTTGCGGAAGCCGCGAGTAAAAGCGGCGCGCGTTGCTCGGCGAGCGCGCGCATCCCGCCCGCGCGGCTGGCCACCAGCGAACGGTCGTGGATGCCCTGTCCGTCGGGGTGAACGGCGAAGCTGTCGGCGATGATCAGCGATGCGCAGCGATCGGGCGCGGCATGGTGCATGGCGATGGCGATCACCCCGCCGAGCGACAGTCCGCAAATGTGCGCGCGGGCGATGCCGAGCAGGTCCATCGCGGCAAGGATCGCGGCGGCGAAATCGTCGCGACTCGCGTCGGCCAAGAACGCGCTGTCGCCATAGCCCGGATAGTCGAGCGCGACGGCGCGGCGCGTGCGCCCGAAGTGATCCAGCTGAGGCCACCACACCGACTTGTCGGAGCCCACACCGTGAAGGAAGATGACCGGCAGCGCATTGCCGCGGCCGCGCTCGTCGAAGCCGATCTCTCCCGTCGCTGTCGGTATGCGTGTCACCGCGCGGGATATCGCTTGCTTGCCCTGCAGTTGGCAAGAATTGGTGGCGGATTTGGCTCGTCGCGGTTAAGCCTCCGCTCATCTGACGGAGAGCACGTTCCACCTGCGAACTGACTTGGAGTGTGAGGCTGTGATGCGTAAACTTCTTCTGACCGTGCTTCTGGCGACTGTTGCTGTGCCTGCCATTGCCGCGCCCGACGATAGCAGCAGGCGCGTGCGAGCGGAGCGGGAGTCCCCGCGTGCCGAACGCGAGGAGCGGCGTGCCGAGCGTATTGAGCGCAATGAGCGAGCCGAGCGCCGCCAGCGCTCTGAAGCTCCCCGGCGGGAGCGTTCCCATAACGGCGAGTCCGGCCACGATAACCGCCGCGTCGGTCATTCGGATGACGGTCACCATGATAACGATCGCGCAACCGGTGGTCACCGCGACAATCATCGGGAGGTACGGCGCGATCATCGCGAATTCCACGAGAGCGATCCGAGCCGCCGCCAAGATCGCGCCTATCACCGGGAGGTGAACCGAGAGCACAGCCGCGACCACCGCAGCTGGGACCGCAACAGCCGCCGCGGCGAGCATGGCGAGTATCATGGGGACCTGCGGGACGAGCATGGCGACGTGCACGCCAGCGATCCGAGCCGGCGCGAACATCGCAACTGGCACCAGGACGCCAGCCGCGATCACAATCGTCAGCACCGCCGCTGGAGCACCGGCTGGCGCAGCAGTTCCTACTACGACTGGCGGGGCTATCGGAACCGCTACGGATCGTTGTACCGGTTGGGGGGATATTATGATCCCTACGGCTACGGCTACAATCGCTTCCAAATCGGCTTCAGCATCGGGTCGCCCTACTATCGCCAGAACAACTGGATCGATCCGTACCGCTACCGCTTGCCGCCGGCCTATGGGTCTTACCGCTGGGTCCGCTACTACAATGACGCGGTGCTGGTGGACACCTTCAACGGTCAGGTCGTCGACATCGTCTACAATTTCTTCTGGTAGAACGTCCCCGCCCCTTGGTCGAAGCGCCGTTGCGCCACCCTTGCCCGGTGCGCAACGGCGTCTTAACAGTCTAACACAGCTAGTCCGACACTGGGGGTATTCCAATGATTTCTCGCCTTCTTACCGTTGCGGCGCTCCTCGCCACGTCCGCGCTTGGCGCCTGCACGACCACGCCCGCGCCGGTCGCTGTTGCTCCGGCGACCGCTGCGGAGGCGCATATCGCCCCTGCCGCGCCGGCCCAGAGCGAGCATGATCAGCTGTTCGCCTTGTTCAAGGCCAGCGACGAGGCCTCGCTCAAGCGCAATCCGCTCAGTGCGCTGTTCCGCGGCGACATGCGTTATGCGGACCAGCTGGGCGACAGTATCACCGACGCCTATTTCGCGGCCGAGCTAGCCGCTGCCGAGGCCGACCTGGCGGCGCTCCAGCAGATCGACCGCAGCCGGCTCAACGCCACCGATCAACTCGCCTATGACGTCTTTGCCTTCAGCACGCGCGACACGCTGCGCGGGCTTCAGCCCGACCTGCTGGCGCTCAGCGTAGTGCGGCCGATCAATCACTTCTTCGGCCTGCATACCTTTTATCCGACCATCGCCAGCGGGCAGGGCGCGGCCCCGTTCAAGACGCTCGCGGACTATGACAATAATCTGAAGCGCCACGCCGGGTTCGTTACCTATCTCGACCGCGCAATCGGGCGCTTTCGCGAGGGTCAGCAGAGCGGCGTCGTCGAAACCAAGCTGACCGTCCGCAACATGATCGAGCAGCTCGACACCCAGCTCAAGCAGGCACCGGCGGACTCGGCCTATTACGGACCGATCAAGAAGTTTCCGGACAGCTTCTCGGCCGCTGACAAGGCGCGGCTGACCGACGCTTACCGGGCGTCCATCCGCGACGACCTTCACCCCGCGCTGAAGCGGCTGCGCGATTATCTGAAGACCGAATATCTGCCGACGGCGCGCGAGGGCGTCGGCCTGATGTACATGAAGGGCGGCGACCAGCTTTACCGCTACCTGATCGAATCGACGACGACGCTTCCGCTGCAGCCGGACGAGGTCCACCAGCTGGGCCTCAGCGAGGTCGCACGGATCACCGCCGAGATGGAAAAGGTTCGCCAGGAAGTCGGCTTCAAGGGCACGCTCAAGCAGTTCTTCAATCATCTGCGCACCGACCCCCGGTTCAAGCTGAAGAGCCGCGCGGCGCTGACCGAGCGTTATTACGAGATTGGTAAGACGGTCGACGCGAAGCTGCCCGAATATTTCTCGACGATGCCTGAGGGCAAGCTGGAAATCCGGCCGGTCGAGCCGTTCCGGGAGAAGTTCGAGGCCGGCGGCAGCTATTCGCGCGGCACCGCCGACGGATCGCGGCCGGGCATCTTCTACTTCAACGCCTACGACCTGCCGTCGCGGACGACACCGGGCATGACCACGCTCTACCTTCATGAAGGCGCGCCGGGACACCATTTCCAGATCAGCCTGGCGCAGGAGAATGAGGCGCTGCCCTCATTCATGCGCTTCGGCGGCAACACGGCTTATGTCGAGGGGTGGGCGCTCTATTCCGAGACGTTGGGCTATGACATGGGCCTGTTCGCCGACCCCTATCAGCGCTTCGGCACTTTGTCGGACGAGATGCTTCGGGGAATGCGCCTGGTGGTCGACAGCGGCCTCCACTCCAAGGGTTGGACGCGCGAGCGGGCGATCGACTACATGATGAGCAATTCGGACATGGGCAAGACCGACGCGACCGCGGAGGTCGAGCGCTACATCGCCATCCCCAGCCAGGCGCTCGCCTACAAGATCGGCGCGCTGACCATCCAGCGGCTGCGGCGCAAGGCGGAAGCAGAGCTTGGGCCGAAGTTCGACATCCGCGACTTCCACGCGCAGGTGCTGATGACGGGATCGCTGCCGATGCCGATCCTCGAGCAGAAGATCGACCGCTGGATTGCGGAGAAGAAGGCGGGGTAGCGGGGCGGGAGTCATGACTGCTCAGAGGCCGTCAACCGTGTCTCACGGTTCGATCTCGGCGCCGTTCCAGGCAAAGCAGCGGCCGGTTTGGGCGGGGGTGAGCTGGTCGATGACGTCGAGCAGGTGCGCGGCGGCCTGATCGGGCGAGAAGAGGCGGCCGGGCGCGACGGCTTTCTGGAACGGCTTGCTGAGGCCCGTGTCCACAGTGCCGGGGTGCAGCGCCACGCAGATCGCCTGCGGGCGGGTGCGCGCGAGCTCGATCGCGAGCGTCTTGATGAACATGTTGAGCGCCGCCTTCGACGCGCGATAACCGTACCAGCCGCCGAGACGATTGTCGCCGATGCTGCCGACCCGCGCCGACAGCGCCGCGAACACGCAGCGGCCGTGCCGGGGGAGGAGTGGTACGAAGTGTTTGGCGACGAGCGCGGGGCCGACGGCGTTGATCGCGAACAGTCGCATCAGGCTTGCCTGGTCGAGCTCGCGCAGCGCCTTCTCCGGCGCGACGCCGGCATCATGCAGCAGGCCGGTGGTGATGAGGATGTGGGTGAAGGGCGCCTGGTCGCGCAGGCGCAGCGCGGCGGCTTCGATGCTGGCCTCGCTGCCAAGGTCGATCGGCTGCTCGTCGCCTGCCTGGCCTCCGCCTTGCGAGCGGGACAGGCCGGTTACGGCAAAACCCCTGGCCGCGAGCGCGCGCTCCAGCGCGGCACCGATGCCGCCCGAGCTTCCGATGACGATGGCGCGCGATGGAGGGGCGGCGGGCACGGTCGGCAACATGGCTCGCCTTTGTCACGTGGCGATGGGCGTGTCACCGGATGTCGGCTTGTGGTTCGAAAGCAGTCACTGGCGGCGAAACCGGCCTAGCGCTGGCTCTACGGCAACAACGCGCCTTGATCATATTCCCATGCCCGGGGGGCGCCGGTCTCGCCGAGCAGGGCACTGACGATGCGCAGGAACCGTGAACGCCGAATGCAAGCCAAAGCCGCTGACCCATCAAATCATCCGTTTGATTTCGCTGTAGGCGCCGCGGGTGCGAAGGGTGACCCTGACGGGCGAGGCGCCGCGGTTGCGCCAGTACCAGCCGTGGTTCCCGTCGAAAGCGGCCTCCAGCACGCCTTGTGCCGCCGGAACGCCGCGGCCTTTTTCATAGCTGGTGGAGCGTCCGCTGCCGTCCGCGTGGAGATCGAAGTTCACCACTCCTCCGCCGACGGTCCAGCCGTAATTGGCCCTCGCGCCCTGTTCCATGACCAGCTTGACCTTCGCGCCCTGGCCGGGGGTTAGCGTGACCGTCATCTCGTCCGAACGGGTTCCGGCGGTCGCCGCAGGTGCAGCGGCGGGACGCGGGGCGGCAGCAGGCGCGGGGGAAGCGGCGGTGGCCAGATCGGCAGCCCGATCGGCCTCCGACTCCGCGGCAAGTTGCGTCTTGATCTGCCCCATTTCGGTCAGGCCGAGAACATTGCCCACGTTGGTCGGATCAAGTGCGGCGTGGCGACCCGTTGCAGAGTCTGGTCCGCTGGAAGGCGGGCATGGG
>JALYPM010000054.1 GCA_030856365.1 Pseudomonadota bacterium | reverse complement strand
CGCGCTCGTAACGCTGCGAGAAGGTCTCGAACAGCAGCTCCGCTCCTGTCGGTGATAGCGGCACATAGCCGAGCTCGTCGACGATCAGCAGCTTCACCGCCTGGAGGTCGCGCTGCAGCTTGAGCAGCCGCCGCTCGTCGCGCGCTTCCATCAGCTGATTAACCAGCGAGGCCGCGGTGGTGAAGGCGACGGAGAGGCCCTTCTGGCAGGCGGCCAGCCCGAGAGCGAGCGCCACATGTGTCTTGCCAGTGCCCGAGTTGCCGAGCGCGATGACGTTCTCACGGCGCAGGATGTACTCGCAGCGGGCAAGCTCCAGCACCAGCATCTTGTTGAGGCCGGGGATGGCGGCGAAGTCGAAGGTGTCGAGGCTCTTCACCGCCGGGAAGCGCGCTGCCCGGATGCGCCGCTCGACCGTCCGCCGTTCACGGTCGATCAGCTCGAGCTCGATCAGGCGCAGGAGATATCCGGGGTGATCGACGCCGCGCTGAGCGCACTCGTGCGCCACCTTGTCATACTCGCGCAGCACCGTCGGCAGCTTCAGCTGCTTGAGATGATGGGCGAGCAGGACCTGCGGCGTGCCGCTCCTCGTGCCCGTCGGTATCTTGCCGGCGGTAACTGTCATGCTGCTCTCCCCGACAGCAGCACGGCATAGTCGGCGGCCGATGTCGTCTTGACGGCCGTCTTCGGCAGATGTGGATAGGCCGCCAGATCGAGCCGGGGTGGACGCCGTTCGATGCGCGCCAGGGCGATCAGCTTGACCGCATCGAAGCCGATGGCGCCGAGCCGGATCGCCTCGGCGGCTGCGAACGCCACGATCTCCTGCGGCATCGCCTCCATCAGCCGCAGGACCTGGATGAACTCGCGCTTGCCGCGATTGCCCATGCGCGCCTCCAGCAGGTGACGCAGATGCTGGAACGCTTCTGGCAGTTCCCAGCCCTGCAGCGCCGCCGCCTGATCGAGCGCATTCGGCTTGGTCTCGATCAGCGCGAGGTAATGCAGCGGGTCAAACACGAACACGCCTTGGCCGTATGAGCGGGGATGCCGGGCGATCTCCTCACCGCGGCACAGGATCACCACCTCGTCGACAAAGCCCTTCACCAGAACATCCTGGAAGCCGAACGCTGTCGGCGCCGAGTAATCATTGCAGCGGTAGCGCACGAGTGCGGTTGACGAGACCCGCCCCGCCCGCTTCTCGCACGGCTCCAGCGGCACGGCCGGCAGATCGCGCAACGCCGCAAGATCGGCGCCGAGCCGCTCGCCGATGGTGACGGCGTGACGCCCGGCGCGCTCACCCTGCCGGGCCAGGCAGCGCTCCGCCAGCATGGCGTTGAGGTCGTCGAAGCTCGCCACCACAGGAATTGGGGTCATGAAGTTCGCCCGGGCAAACTTCACCAGTCCTTCGACCTTACCCTTGTCGTTGCCCTTGCCCGGACGGCCAAAGCGATCGCGGAACAGGTAATGGCTCACCAGTTCCGTGAAGGCGCGCGTCCGCTCGCGCTTGCCATCGCCGCAGATCTTCGCCACCGCAATCCTGGTGTTGTCGTAGAGCACCGACAACGGCACGCCGCCGAAGAACGCAAAGCCGCCGACGTGCCCGTCCAGGAAGGCTTCCGTCGTCTCCGCCGGATAGGCCTTCACAAAGCACGCATCCGACTGCGGCAGGTCCATGCAGAAGAAGTGGATCTTCTGCCGCATCCCGCCGATCACTCCGACCGCCTCGCCGAAGTCGGCCTGCGCATGCCCTGGCGGATGCGCCAAGGGGACGAAGGTCTCCCGGCTGTGCGATCGAGCCAGCCGGACGTAGTCCTTCACTACCGTGTAACCACCGGCAAACCCGTGCTCGTCGCGAAGCCGCTCGAACATCCGCTTAGCCGTGTGGCGCTGCTTCACCGGAGCCGTCCGGTCGGCTTCCAGGATCGCATCGATCACCGGCAGCAGCGGTCCCAGCTTCGGCTTCTCCACCGGCTTCGTCCTGACGTAGCCAGGCGGCAGCGAAAACCGGCACATCTTGGCCACCGTCTCACGGTTCAGGCCAAAAATACGGGCTGCTTCGCGCCGGCTGTTGCCCTCAATGAAAACAAAGCGCCGAACGGCAGCATAGACCTCCACGGCAAACATCCCCGGCCGATCTCCCGCAAAGGGATCAGCCTAGCCACTGGCCGGATTTTACTCCGCCCGCATCAGCACATCACCGACGCTCCAATGGCCTGTTTTGTCACCGCCGTGCACAGGCTTGGTGGCGTCGCCACAGAGGAGCCGGTGCTCGCCCATGTGCCAGAGGTCGCCAGGGCGGGTGATGGCTGTCTCGGGCGGGGCCGGAGCCTCATCGGGGAAGGACGAAGCCGAGCCCTCATTGAACAGGTCGATGAGCCTGCCGACCTCGCTCTCGCCGAAGCCGGCCAGCGAC
>JALYPM010000052.1 GCA_030856365.1 Pseudomonadota bacterium | reverse complement strand
TTGAGTGCGAAGTCGCGCACCACAGGTGGCCCGCCGGGGCGCCCCTCGGGATCGAACGCACAATCCTTGTGGCGTCCGTCACGGTCGACCCAGTGCAGAAACATGTGAGCCGACCACCGGTTGGGGTTCGGCTGCACGCGGCCGTGACGGTGGGTGATGCCGCGGTAGAGGACCCCGTCTCCGGGCTTCATGCCGATGTTGGCGCAGGCATCCTCGCCGAAGTCGTCCCCCATCGCGCGCGGCGCTTCCAACGGCTCGGTAGCGATGTCGAAACCCCACACTCTGTCGTCGCTGTAGGCGAGCGTGAGCGACAAACTATGCTCGCACGAGGCGCGGTCGGAGTGGACTCGGCAAACGTCACCTTCGCGATAGATTCGGAAGTAATTGTAAGTCGGCAGAAGCTGGCGACCGGTCAGTTCGATCATCGTCGGGGTCAATCCCCAAAGGAAGGTGATCATCGGCTTGTAATTATAGCCGTAGATCTCAATCGACGGCTTTTTGAGCAAAGGTGATTGGCTAGCGTAGGTGTCCAACGGAACACGGCTCTGTTCGAGGTCGGTCTGCAGCCGGTCGATGAAAGCTGCCGCCACCTCCGGCGGGATGAGGCCCTCAACATGCGCGTAGCCGCTGTCGCTGTAGTTACCCTTCACCTTCATGCGTTTCTCATTAGGGAGGCAGCAATGCGCACGCAACGTCCCGCCGTTGCCAGCGGAGCCTCGCGACTGCAATAGGTGCGGCTGTGGGAGGAGGAGCAATGACCGCAGACCTCGATCAACTGCTCGCCGCTGGCCGCTTCGACGATGCGGTCCAACTCGCCACCCAGCGAGCGTCGGCCGGCGATGCCGATGCACTCTTCATGCTAGGGGCGTGGCGTCTCGAAGGCCGAATAATGCAGCGTGACCTTGCCGCTGCACGCGAGTTTTTTCGTCGGGCTGGTGAAGCCGGACGACAGGACTCAAAGACATTCTACACTGCTTTCGTCGCCAACGGCACGGGTGGACCATCAGACTGGCAGCACGCGCTCAAGCTTCTGCGGACTCTGGCGCGCAAGGACCACAAGGCGAAGCGTCAATTGTGGCTAATTGAGAAGATGAAGCTGACACTCGAGGGCGATCCGGTAAAGGTCCCTGCGGGCCAGTTGCTTTGCGAGTCGCCGCAAGTTTTGCGGTTCGAGGCCCTGCTCACGCCCAGCGAGTGCAATTACCTGGTCGACGCGGCGACCCCGCTGTTCAAACCGTCGGTGGTCGTAGGCGACAGCGGGAAACAAGTGCCGAACCCCATCAGGACCTCTGAAACGGCAGCCTTCCCCTGGCCGCTGGAGAATCCCGCCGTGCATGCGATCAACCGCCGCCTCGCCGCCGTCAGCGGAACGCGCGCCGACCAGGGCGAGCCGCTTCAGGTGCTTCGATACTATCCGGGGCAGGAGTATCGACCGCATTTCGACGCGGTTCCGGGCCTTGAGAATCAGCGCCAGCTGACCGCCCTCATCTACCTCAACGATGATTATGAGGGCGGCGAGACGTTGTTCACCAAGGTTGGCTTGTCAGTGCGGGGGAGCCTGGGAGACGCGATCCTGTTCCGAAACAGCGACGATGCCGGTGTGCAGCGCGACGACACCATGCACGCCGGCCTGCCGGTGACGAGCGGCCTTAAGCTGATCGCAAGCCGCTGGATCCGTCAGCGGCGCCTGGAAGTATAGGCGCCAAACTGGGGTTAATGGACCGCGTTCGGGTGCGCATCCGCGAACGCCGGCAGCGCATTCGCGTTGGCATCGGCGCGCAGCAGCGTCGGAAAAGCGTCGAGCGGCACGTCGAAGCGGCGCGCGTTGTAAAGCTGCGGCACCAGGCAGACGTCGGCGATGCTCGGCGATCCTCCGAACAGGAAATTGCCGGCGCGCGGCCCCGCCATTGCCTCCAATGCGGCCAGGCCTTCGTTCACCCAATGCGCGTACCAGCCGTTCTTCTGTGCCTCGCTCAGCGCGAGCGGACCTTGCAGATATTTCAGCACCCGCAGATTGTTGAGCGGGTGAATGTCGCAGGCGATCGCCATCGCCATCGCCCGCACATGCGCACCATCGGAGGGATCGCACGGCATCAGCGAAGGCTCGGGAAATCGCTGGTCGAGATAGACGATGATTGCCAGGCTCTGGGTCAGCCGCTGCCCGTCGATTTCCAGCATCGGCACCAGCCCCTGCGGGTTGAGCGCGCGAAAGGCGTCCGACTTCTGCGCTCCCTCGGCGAGATTCACCGTCCGGCTTTCGTGATCCACGCTCTTAAGGTTGAGCGCGATACGCACGCGATAGGCGGCGGAGGAGCGGAAATAGTCGTGCAGGATCGGACGGGTCATGGCGCTGAGCTTACTCTTCGCCGATGAATGGCGCTACGACCTCGGCGGGCACCCGGATCGGGCGCCCTGCCGCCTTGTCGATGATCGCCCAGAAAGTCCGCGCCCGCACGCAGACGCGGCCGTCGTTTCCGGTGAACTCCATGTGGCGGTCGAACCTGGCGCCGCGCGGCGCCTCGCCGACCCAGGTTCGCCCCGTCACCCGGTCGCCTTCGACGGCTGCGCGCAGATAGTCGATCTCGTGACGGACGATGACCCAGAAATAGGCGTCCTTGTGGGCGGGAGCGGCAGCAGCCTCCCAATGCGCGACCGCCACCTGCTGAATCCACTGCACCCAAACCGCATTGTTGACATGGCCGAGCTCGTCGATGTGCTCGGGCCGCGCGACGAAATCCATCTCGAAGGTCGGGCGGGTCATCAAACTCCTCCCTGAAGGGGAGGGGGACCGCTCGGCGACGCCGAGTGGTGGAGGGGTTGGCACGCGGCAACAATCTGCCGGACGACCGAATCCAGCTCTCGCAGAACATCCGACACTGGGATGCGCAAGGTCTTGACACCGTTGGCACTCAGCCATTCGTCGCGACACTCGTCCCGCTGCGGTCGATTGCCCATTGCGTGCACCATGCCGTCCACTTCGATCGCCAGCGCCGCGGCGTCACAATAGAAATCCAGAACGTATCGGCCGCAGGGGTGCTGCCTGCGGAATTTGAGTCCCTCTGGGCGCCTCCGCAGCTCGCGCCACAATAGCCCTTCGGGAAGCGTAAGCTTGCGCCGCAACGTCCTTGCTCGTCCGATCGTGCGCGCGTCAGTTCTCAGCATGACCCCTCCACCAGCTTCGCTGGTCCCCCTCCCCTGAGTCTTCGCTCAGGGGAGGAACTACTTCACCTGCGTCAGCACGAACGCAAATTCCTCCGCCACTTCCTTCAAATGCTCCCAGCGGCCCGACTTGCCGCCGTGGCCGGCGCCCATATTGATCTTCAGCAGCAGCAGATTGTCGTCGGTCTTGTTCACGCGCAGCTTCGCCGCCCACTTGGCCGGCTCCCAATAGGTCACGCGCGGGTCGTTGAGGCCGCCGGTGATCATCATCGGCGGGTAATCTTGCGTGGCGACATTGTCGTATGGGCTGTAGCTGCGGATGAGGTCGAACGCGGCCTTGTCGGTGATCGGGTTGCCCCATTCCGGCCATTCGCCCGGCGTCAGCGGCAGCGTGTCGTCGAGCATCGTCGCCAGCACGTCGACGAACGGCACGTCGGCGACGACCGCGCCCCACAGGTCGGGCCGCGTGTTGGCGACCACGCCCATCAATTCGCCGCCGGCCGAGCCGCCCTGGATGGCGATGTTGCCTGCCCTGGTGAATTTGGCGTCGATCAGCCCCTCCGCCGCATCGACGAAATCGTTGAACGTATTCCCGCGCTTGGTCAGCTTCCCGTCGAGGAACCAGGTGTAGCCAAGGTCGTCGCCGCCGCGGATATGGGCGATCGCATAGGCCCAGCCGCGGTCGAGCAAGCTGATCCGCGCGCTCGAGAAGCTTGGCGGCACTGCATAGCCATAGGCGCCATAGGCGTAGAGGAAGAGCTTGCCGCTGCCGTCCTTCTCATAATCCGCCGGATAGACGACGGACACCGGCACCTTTTTGCCGTCGCGCGCCGGCACCATCAGGCGCTCAGTGCGGTACTTCGAAGCGTCGTAGCCGGACGGAATCTCCTGCACCTTCAGCGTCTCGAGCCGCTTCTCCGCGGCATGATAGTCGTAGATGGTCGTCGGCCGGACCATCGAGGAATAATGCAGGCGATAGGCTGGCGGAGCGAACTCCGGATTGCCCGCAAAGCCGGCGCTGTAGCTTTGCTCCTCGAACGGGATGCGTTCCTCCTCGCCCGAGTAAAGGCGCAGGATCAGCTGATCGAGCCCGTCGATGCGCGCGGAGATCGCCAGATGGTCGCGATAGGATGCGTGGCCGCGCAGATAGACGCGGTCGGAGCCGGCAATCACCGTTGTCCACGCGTCCGGACGCGCCGGATTGGCCTCGGCCAGCCGGAAATTCACATGATCGTCGTTAGTGAGGATCCACAATTTCCCGTGCGCCGCATCGACCGAATATTCGCGGTCCTTCTGGCGCGGCGCGATCAGCACCGGCTCCGCCAGCGGATCGGAGGCGGGGACGAAGCGCACTTCGCTGGTCGTATTGTCGCCGGTGGCGATGAAAATCAGCGAGCGGTCCTGCGAATCGTCGATACCGACCGAAAAGCCGAGCTCCTCCGTCTCCTCATAGAGGGTGACGTCTTCGTCGGTCGGGCGGCCGAGGCGGTGATAGCGGGCGCGATAACTGCGCCACTGTTCGTTGACCTCGGTGAAGACGACGCCGGCGCTGTCCGCCGACCAGACGGGCGAGCCGATTGCGACGTCGGTGACGGTCTCCAGATCTTTGCCCGAAGCGATGTCGCGGATGCGCAGCTTGAACCGCTCGGACCCATTGTCGTCGACCAGCACCGCGGCAAGCCTGCCGTCCGGGCTGACCTCGAGCGCGCCCAGCCGGAAATAATCCTTTCCCTCGGCCTCGGCAGGCTCGTCGAACAGGAGATGGTCCTCGCCGCCGGTGACCAGCCCTTCGGCTTCGCTCAGGACAGGCTTCCGATACCACCTCCGATATTGGTCGCCCGGCGTGAACGCCCACCAGTAAAGCCAGTCGCCGTCGCGGACCGGGACCGAGGATTCGTCCTCCTTGATCCGCCCCTTCATCTCCTGGAACAGCTGCTCAACCAGCTCCGCGTGCGGCCTCATCGCCGCTTCGAAGTAAGCGTTCTCGGCTTTCAGATAGCCGAGCACCTCCTCGTCCTGCACCTGCGGATAATCGGGATCGCGCAGCCAGTGCCACGGGTCCTCGATGGTGACGCCATGGCGCTCAGAGGAGTGGGACTTCTGTGCGGCCTGGGGCGGCGGCGGCAAATCGGCGGTCTTGGTCATCCCCGCTCCTTAACGCGCGCGCCGGCGACGGAAAGCCGTAAGATGGCAATATGTCGGCCTGACGACACAGAGTTCGCAACGACATCGGGACGGAAGCGTTTCCGTCCTGCTCCCAGGTTGCGGGAGCGCGAACAGGAAAGCGAAGGATGCACGCGTTCATCATCGAAGACGACTATCTGATCGGGCAGGCGCTCAGGGACATGCTGGAGCCTCTCGGCTTCACGTCGTTCAGTTTCGCGCGGTCGGAAGATGCGGCCGTGATGGGGGCGAGGGCGCAGAATATCGACCTCATCACCGCCGACATTCGGCTCTTGCCGGGAGATGGCGTCAACGCCGTCGAGGCGATTTGCAAGGACCGCCACATCCCCGTGGTGTTCATCACCGGCTACGCCGAAGAACTGGAAGAACGCGCTCCATTGGCCGTCGTCGTGCAGAAGCCGGTCAAGCCGGAAGCCCTGAGCGCAGCCGTCAACAATGTCCTGAGGCGGCGGCGGGAGGCCGAGGCTCCGTAGGGGCGGGAGGCGAACTGTGCCGCTGTCAGGTGCCTCCGGGGGATAAGATTAGGCTTTGCGAATGCCGTGGCGGGCGGAAAGCGGACGTTGCGCCATTTGCCTGGCGAACTCGGCAGCCTATGCTCACTGACGAGGCGGGGGGCAATTGACAGTCGCAGAGTGGTGCCTTTTTGGCGCGGTCTCCTGTATTTGGCTACGGTTCAGACCCGCTGACTGAATGCCCACCAATGGATCGAATACAGGGATCAGCCGAATGTCGGCTTTGGGTGGAAAGCGGACATAAGGGGCAAACAACACGCACCCCCATCACTTCACTGCAGCAGCCGCTCGGCGCCGAAGTAACGGGCCAGCACCGCGGTATCGCGTTCATAGGGATCCTTGCGGAAGGCCACCCCGTCCGCGGTTGCGGCGACTGTCAGATATGTCAGGAACACAGGGACCGGCTCCGTTAGCTGGACCCGCGTTTCGACACTGGGGTCATCCACCGCAGGCATGGCACCGAACAGCCAGGTCGCCAGGCGCTGCGCGTCTTCCACCCGCACGCAACCGTTGCTGATCCAGC
>JALYPM010000015.1 GCA_030856365.1 Pseudomonadota bacterium | reverse complement strand
TCCCCTTCAGTCGGCGCTCACGCGGCGCCGTTGGCGGCGGAGCCTAGCGGCTGCCGCGCCAAGGGCAATCCCCCTATCGCGCCAGCATCGGCCCGAGGGGCTGCCCGCCGAAGACATGCACGTGCAGATGCGGCACTTCCTGTCCGGCGCGCTTGCCGATGTTGGCGAGCAGCCGATAGCCCTGCACCACCGCCCCGGCATCGCGCGCGACCTTCCCGACTGCGCGGACGAAGCCGCTGATCTCCGCCTCCGTTCCGCGTTCCGAAAAATCGTCCCAACTGACAAACGGACCCTTTGGGATCACCAGGATATGGACAGGCGCCAGGGGGTTGATGTCATGAAAGGCAAGCGCATGCTCGTCTTCGTAAACCTTCTTGCAAGGCAGCTCGCCGCGAACGATCTTCGCGAAGATGTTGTTGTCGTCGTAAGGCTTCGTTGCGTCGATCGGCATATGGACTCCGCTTGACCGGATGTGACGGCGCGCTACCACCAAAGACGATGAACGACGAGACTCCTGAAAGCCTGATTCCGTACGACGAGATTGTGCAGGAGGCGCTGCGCGATGTTGTCGGCCGGGTTCTGCGCGAGGTCGAAAAGACGGGAGCGCTCCCCGGCGGCCATCATTTCTACATCACTTTCAAGACGCGCGCGCCTGGCGTTGCCATCCCCAAGCATCTGATGGAGCGCTTTCCGGACGAGATGACGATCGTCCTCCAGCACCGCTTCTGGGACCTCAAGGTCGAAGGCGCGGCCTTCGGGGTCGGGCTGTCGTTCGGCGGCGTTCCTTCCAGTCTCCACGTGCCGTTCGACGCGGTCACGCGCTTCCACGATCCCGCCGTCGAATTCTCGCTGACCTTCCAGGCGAACGCCGACGAGGTCCCGCTGGAGGAGCATGAGGAAGCCGGGAACGATGCTCCTGCAGGGCCGGATGAGGTGACCGAGGACGGCTCCAACGTCGTCAGCGTGGATTTCACCCGCAAGAAGTGACACGCGCAGCCTGTCCGGGGGACAGGCGAGCATGTCCTCAAGCGGCTTGCACGCCGTCACCCTGGACCCTTCGATCAACTCAGGACAGACTTGATCCGGGGTCCACCTTCCTTAAAGCCCGCCGGGACAACAGGCGGATCCCGGCTCAAGGCCGGGATGATGAAGGAAAGCCCAATGGACACGCGCAGCGAAACTGACAGCTTCGGCCCGATCGACGTCCCCGGGGATAGCTATTG
Source organism: Pseudomonadota bacterium (assembly GCA_030856365.1). Lineage (GTDB taxonomy): Bacteria > Pseudomonadota > Alphaproteobacteria > Sphingomonadales > Sphingomonadaceae > Sphingomicrobium. The sequence goes on along the minus strand of JALYPM010000015.1, from coordinate 7,269 downwards.
GGGCGCGCAGACGGAGCGGTCGATCGGCAATTTCCCGTTCGGCCCGCGCGAACAGATGCCGCTCGAGATCATCCACGCGCTCGGCTTCGTCAAGCAGGCGGCGGCGCGGGTGAATGCCCGCATCGGCGGACTCGACCCTGAAATCGCGGAAGCGATCCAGCAGGCGGCGGCCGAAGTCGCCCGCGGCGATCTCGACAATCAGTTCCCGCTGGTCATCTGGCAGACCGGTTCCGGCACCCAGTCGAACATGAACGCCAACGAGGTGATCGCCGGCCGTGCCAACGAGAAGCTGGCGGGCACGCGGGGCGGCAAGTCGCCGGTCCACCCCAACGACCATGTTAACAGCGGTCAGTCGTCCAACGACAGCTTCCCGACCGCAATGCACATCGCCGCCGCGCGGTCGGTCAACGTCCGGCTGCTGCCGGCGATGAAGATGATTCACGACATGCTCGCCGAGCTGGCGGAGCGTTGGGACGGGCTGGTCAAGATCGGCCGCACCCACCTCCAGGACGCGACGCCGATCACGCTTGGCCAGGAATTCTCCGGCTACGTGCAGCAGATCGCCGACAACATCGATCGCGTCGAAGGGCTGTTGCCCCGGCTTTACCGGCTCGCCCAGGGCGGCACGGCCGTCGGCACCGGCCTCAATGCCCCTAAGGGTTTCGCCGAAGCCTTCGCCAAGGAAGTCGCCAACCTCACCCGCCTGCCGTTCACCAGTGCTCCCAACAAGTTCGCCGAGATGGCCGCGCATGACACTTTGGTCGAGCTTTCAGGCGTGCTCAACACGCTGGCGGTGTCGCTGACCAAGATCGCCAACGATATCCGCCTGCTCGGCTCGGGGCCGCGCTCGGGTCTGGGCGAGCTTCGCCTGCCGGAGAATGAGCCGGGCAGCTCGATCATGCCCGGCAAGGTCAATCCGACCCAGGCCGAGATGCTGACGATGGTCGCCGCTCAGGTGATGGGAAATCACTTCGCCGTCACCGTCGGCGGCCTCCAGGGGCATTTGGAGCTCAACGTCTTCAAGCCGCTGATCGGCGCCAACGTCATCCGCTCGATCAACCTGCTCGGCACCGGCATGGAAAGCTTCACCGAGCGCGCGCTGGAGGGGATGGAAGCGGATGAACAGCGGATCGCCGAGCTGCTCGAACGCTCGCTGATGCTGGTGACCGCACTGGCGCCCGAGATCGGCTACGACAATGCGGCCGCGATCGCCAAGCACGCGCACAAGAACGGCCTCACGCTGCGCGAGGCGGGGCTGGAGACGGGCCTGGTCGATGAGGAGACGTTCGACCGGGTCGTGAAACCGGAGCTGATGGTCGGCCGCTAGCCTGCCTGCCAGGCGCGGACGCCGTCGCTCGGAACAAGCAGCATCCACACGTTGAGCGTCAGATTGTCGCGAATGACGAGTAGCGGGACCAGCTCGAGGACCAGTACTGCGCCTATGCTGACCCACAGCGGCAGCCGTCGCGCGGCGAGGAAGCCGACCGCCATCATCGCGATATCGCTGATCGAATTGAGGACCGAGTCTCCGGTGTAGCCGAGCGCAACCGTCGCCTCGCGATAGCGGTCGATGATCAGCGGCGTGTTCTCGGTAATTTCCCACGCGGCTTCGATCAGCACCGCGGCGAAAAAGCGCCATTGGACCGGCCAGCGGCGCGCCACCAGCCACAGCGCGGCATAGAAAAGGAAGCCGTGGACGAAGTGACTGGCGCTGTACCAGTCGGCCAGCATCTGGCTGGTGCGCGGGCTGTCCTTCGAAGCGACCCACAGGTCGATCTCGCCGCAGGTGCAGATCGGCGGACGGCCCATCGCGAGCAGAACCACGCCGGCAAGCAGGATCAGGATGATGGCTGCAAGCCAGCCGCGGGATCCAAGGGTCACTCGGCAGGCATAGCAGAGCGACTGGGCTTGCAAAGGCGTGCGCCAGCGGGGATCACTCGCGCCCATGCTCAGAGCCTATGGTCCCGGGTGCGACGGCACCATCCTTGACGCCAAGCACGGGCGCATTCCCGAAGGCGCAGTCTGGGTCGACCTCGAAGAACCCACCCGCGAGGAGGAGGAGCTGGTCGAGCGGTCGCTCGGCTTCGGCATCCCGACGCGTGAGGAGATGGTCGAAATCGAGCCGTCGAGCCGGCTTTACGAGCGGGACGGCGTGCTGTTCCTGACCATGAGCGTCCTTTACGGCGTCGAGGACGGGGCTCCGGCGAGCGAGCCGATGAGCTTCGTGCTGTCCGATTGCGCGCTGGTCACGGTGCGCTACGTCACGCCGAAGCCGATCCGCGCCTTTATGGCCGAGGTGCGCCATGTCCCATCACTCGCCAGCAACCCGGTTGCCGTAATGATCGGATTGCTGGAAGCCGTAGTCGATCGCCTCGCCGACGAACTGGAAGTGCTTGGCGCCGAGATCCAGCGCATCTCCGACCACATCTTCACCCGAAATTCCGACTCGCGCCGTATTCCCGCCGACCGCCTGACTGCGCTGTTGACTCGCATCGGACGCACTCAGTCGCTCCTTGCGCGGGTGCGCGAAACGGCTGTCAGTTCGGGCCGGCTGGTCGCCTTCTTCACCGGATCGAGCCGGTACATGGCGGAACGGGAGCGACAGGCAGGCCATGTCGAGGCGCTGGCGGCCGACATCACCTCGCTGGTCGAGCACAGCAGTTTCCTCGGCAGCAATCTCGCCTTCTTGCTCGACGCCTCGCTCGGCCTGATCAGCATCGAGCAGAATGCGGCGATGAAGCTGTTTTCCTGGGCGGCTCTGGTATTCCTCCCGCCGACCCTCATCGCGGGCATCTACGGGATGAATTTCGAGCATATGCCGGAGCTCGGCTGGCTCTACGGCTACCCGATGGCGCTCGGCCTGATTCTCGCCAGCGCCATCGTTCCGATCTTGTACCTGAAGATGCGGCGCTGGATCTGACCCGACCGGGCCGCGGGTTTTTGCGGTCTCGACGGCCCCTTGCTAAGGCGCCCCCGCCGACCATCTAGCAGCAGACCCCAAAGCAAGGACCGACCATGATTCCGACCGGCCAGGACAGTCTCAACACCCGTTCCAACCTGACCGTCGGAGGCAAAAGCTATGCTTATTACTCGCTTGCAAAGGCCGCCGAGGCGCTCGGCGACGTGTCGCGGCTGCCCTATTCGATGAAGGTCCTGCTCGAAAATCTGCTGCGCTTCGAGGACGGCGTCACCGTGACTCGCGACGATCTTCAGGCGATGGTCGACTGGCAAAAGGAACGGCGGATCAACCGCGAGATTCAGTATCGTCCGGCGCGGGTGCTGATGCAGGATTTCACCGGCGTGCCCGCCGTCGTCGACCTTGCCGCGATGCGTGACGCGATGAAGCAGCTCGGCGGCGACCCGCAGAAGATCAATCCGCTGGTCCCGGTCCACCTCGTCATCGACCACAGCGTGATGGTCGACGAATTCGGCACCCCGCTCGCGTTCGAGCGCAACGTCGAGCTGGAATATCACCGCAACCGCGAACGCTATGAATTCCTCAAGTGGGGCAGCCAGGCGTTCGACAATTTCAAGGTCGTGCCGCCCGGAACCGGCATCTGCCACCAGGTGAATCTCGAATATGTCGCGCAGTGCGTGTGGGCGAGCGAGGACCAGACCGGCGAAACCGTCGCCTATCCCGACACCTTGGTCGGCACCGACAGCCATACGACCATGGTCAACGGCCTCGGCGTACTCGGTTGGGGCGTCGGCGGGATCGAGGCCGAGGCCGCGATGCTCGGCCAGCCGGTCAGCATGCTGATCCCCGAAGTCGTCGGCTTCCGCCTCGGCGGACAGCTCAAGGAAGGCATTACCGCCACCGACCTGGTGCTGACGGTGACCCAGATGCTGCGCGCCAAAGGCGTCGTCGGCCGCTTCGTCGAATTCTACGGGCCGGGTCTTGGCGGCCTCAGCCTCGCCGACCGCGCAACCATCGCCAACATGGCGCCCGAATATGGCGCGACCTGCGGCTTCTTCCCGATCGACGAGCGCACCATCGAATACCTCCGTCTTACCGGCCGCGAGGACGATCGCATCGAGCTGGTCCGCGCCTATGCGCAGGCGCAAGGGCTGTGGCGCGATGAAGGAAGCCCGGACCCGCTGTTCACCGATACGCTCGAGCTCGACATGAGCAGCATCGAGCCGTCGCTGGCCGGTCCCAAGCGCCCGCAGGATCGGGTGTTGCTGTCGGAGGTGGATGATCAGTTCAACGCCGAACTCGAGGGCACTTACAAGAAGCACAACGATCCGCAGGTCCAGGTTGCCGGTGAAGAGTTCGAAGTCGGCAACGGCGACGTCGTGATTGCGGCGATCACCAGCTGCACCAACACCTCGAACCCGTCGGTTCTTGTCGCGGCTGGTCTTGTCGCACGCAAGGCGCGCGAGCGCGGCCTGCAGGCGCAGCCCTGGGTCAAGACCAGCCTCGCACCGGGAAGCCAGGTCGTCACCGACTACTTAAACGCCAGCGGGCTAGCGAAAGACCTCGACGCACTCGGCTTTGACCTTGTCGGCTACGGCTGCACCACCTGCATCGGCAACTCGGGCCCCCTCGCGGAACCGATCTCAAAGGCGATCAACGACAACGACCTGGTCGCGGTCAGCGTGCTATCCGGCAACCGCAACTTCGAAGGCCGCGTGTCGCCGGACTGCCGCGCCAATTATCTCGCCTCGCCGCCGCTGGTGGTCGCCTATGCGCTCAAGGGCACCGTCCGCTCCGACATGGTCAACGATCCGATCGGCACCGGAAGCAATGGCGAGCCGGTGTACCTGCGGGACATCTGGCCGACCAATGACGAGATCCGTTCGCTGGTCGATGCCCACGTCCATTCCAGCATGTTCCGGGCACGCTACGCCGACGTCTACACCGGCGACGAGCGCTGGCAGTCGATCGAGGTGAGCGGCGGCGACACCTACAGCTGGCCGCCGACCTCGACCTACATTCAGAACCCGCCATATTTCACGGACATGACCATGGATCCGGTGCCGCCGGGCGACATCGAGCGAGCGCGCGCACTGGCGGTGTTCGGCGATTCGATCACCACCGACCACATCTCGCCCGCCGGAGCGATCAAGCCGGACAGCCCCGCCGGCCGCTATCTGATGGACCGACAGGTCAGCCGCGGTGAGTTCAACAGCTACGGCGCGCGGCGCGGTAATCATGAGGTGATGATGCGCGGCACCTTCGCCAACATCCGTATCCGCAACCGCATGCTCGACAATGTCGAGGGCGGCTTCACCCGTTACTCGCCGACCAGCGAGACCTTGCCGATCTACGACGCCGCCATGCTCTACAAGCAGGACAACCGGCCGCTCGTCGTCCTCGCCGGTAAGGAATATGGCACCGGCAGCTCGCGCGACTGGGCGGCCAAGGGCACTGTCCTGCTCGGCGTCCGCGCCGTCATCGCCGAGAGCTTCGAGCGTATCCACCGCTCCAACCTGGTCGGCATGGGCGTGCTTCCGCTGCAGTTCATGGAAGGCGAGACCGCCGAGACACACGGCCTCACCGGCGACGAAAAGTTCAGCGTCGCTGGGGTGGCCGAACTCAAGCCGCGGCAGGAGGTCGAGGTAACGGTGCGCAGGGCCGATAAATCGGAGTTCACGATCACCGCCCGCTGCCGCATCGATACCTACAACGAGCTCGAATATTTCCGCGCCGGCGGAATCCTGCACTACGTGCTGCGAAGGCTCGCCATCTGAGCGCCACCGAGCTTCTTGTCGAGGCGGCGGGGTGGGCGGGAGCGAGCCTGATCCTGTTCGGCTATCTGCTGCTCTCAACGGGCAAGGTCACCGGCCAATCGGTCAGCTATCAGGCGATGAACGTCGTCGGGGCGGCCGGTTTCATCGTCAACGGCTGGTGGCACGGCGCCATTCCATCGGCGGTGCTCAACGTAATCTGGATGATGATCGGCGCCTTCGCCTTAGCGCGAATCCACAGCGGGCGCCGCCAGGGCAGCGCTGAGCCAGTCCGGGATGATCGCTCTGTCGAGGTCATCCGCCCTCCGGTGATCGACGGCTAATCCCAACTCCGCAAAGTGGACGCGCGTGCGCGGTCCGGGGTTACTGCATTCCACCACCACCAGCCGGCGATTGACCTTCTGGCGCCAGTTCATCCGCGCGGTGTTCTCCTGGCCGACGAAGCAACCCTTGGTGAAGCTGACGCCGTGCAGCTCGGCGGCGTTGCACTCGAGCCAGAGGATGTCGCCAAGCTCGGCGCGTCCTTCGCACACGCCAAGGCGCAGCCGGTGTTCGAGCCAGCCGCTGGTCGGTTCCGAAGGCTGACCGATCCAGCGCTTGCCAAGTTCGAGCAGTCGCGGATCGGGAGTGCCGTCGTCTCCGTCGGTCGACCAGTGCACGGCAAGCGTATCATCCCTCTCGATGACAATCGGGCGGCGAAGGCGATAGACCGACAGCCGCTTCATCAGATCGCCAGCGGCCTCCCCCTCGCAGTCGAGGAGCAGCCCGTCGCCGTCATCCCAAACGAGGAAATCGAACAGGCACTTGCCTTGTGGGCTCAACAGACCGGCCCATACGGGAAGTGGCCCCGTAACGTCGCTAGTGACAAGTCCCTGTAGGAACCCGCGGACATCCTCACCGGAGAGCCGGACGAGGGTGCGGTCGGTGAGGGTGGTCGCGGCCATGACCATCAGTTAGGGAGCCGCCGTGGCATTGCAAAGCTTGACCATTCGCCGCCCCGACGATTGGCACCTCCATCTGCGCGACGGTGCGATGCTGAATGCGGTGGCGCCGTTCTCCGCGCGGCAGTTCGCCCGCGCAATCGTCATGCCCAATTTGACGCCGCCGGTGACCAGCGCCGCCGCTGCAGAGGCGTACCGGACGCGCATCAAGGCCGCAGCCGGTCCCGGCTTCACGCCGCTGATGACCTGCTACCTGACCGATCAGGCCGATCCGGACGAGCTGGCCGCGGGACATCGGGCGGGCGCCTGGGTCGCGGCGAAGCTCTATCCCGCTCACGCCACCACTAACTCCGCTCAAGGCGTGACCAATCTCCGCAACATCATGCCGGCGCTGGAGCGAATGCAGACGATCGGAATGCCGCTGCTGGTGCATGGCGAGGTAACCGACCCTGAGGTCGACGTTTTCGACCGCGAGGCGGTGTTCATCGAGCGCAGTCTCGTTCCGCTGCTGCGTGAGTTGCCCGAGCTGAAGGTCGTCCTGGAACACATCACCACCGCAGAAGCGGCCGCTTTCGTGGCAGACGGACCGGCCAACCTCGCGGCGACCGTCACGCCCCAGCATCTGATCATCAACCGC
>JALYPM010000187.1 GCA_030856365.1 Pseudomonadota bacterium | reverse complement strand
ATCGTCGGCAGCGTCGTGAAGAGGGAGCCGAACAGCACTTCGAGGTGGTTCGGATCCTGATGATGGTCGTAGTGAATGCGCTTCCAGGTCGCGGCCAGGAACGGGATTTTGAACATCCAGTTTGAGTGGAGCACCCAGCGGTGCAGCGCGTACCAGACCAGCGGATAGGCTGCGACGATCAGCGCGACCGAGGTTGCGGTTGCCACAAGCGATGCAGGCCGCACCACCCACACGGCGACACAAGCGAGCGCGAGAAGGATGTAGGCAATGATCGCCCCATGCTGGAAATAGGCGAACCACAGCTCCTTCAGCGTCATCCGGTCGAGGTAATGGGCCCGGTTCCAAATACCTTTGGTCATTGCGTCACTGGTCACAGTAAATCCGAATCTCCGTGGGCGAGCCTATATGGGCACCCAGCCCGAATATTGCAGCCCTGCGTAAATAATAAGGCGGATTTGCGACCCCGGCGGGGCGCCGGCTGGCAAGCCGCGCCAGTCTGCCCCGTTTACTCTTCGGACTGGATGAGCACCGTCTCGCCGATCAGGAGAAATAGCAGGAATGGCGCCCATGCGGCGAGCGGCGGCGGGTAGATCCCCGCGGTGCCCATTGCCAGGCTGAAATTATCGGCGACGAAATAGGTGAAGCCCAGCGCCATCCCAACGGTCGCCCGGAGCAGAACCTTGCCCGAGCGGGCGAGCCCAAAGGCGGCGATGGCGGCGAGCAGCGGCATCAGCATGCTCGAGAGCGGGCTCGAAATCTTGTGCCAGAGTCCCGACTCCGCTTCGGCGGTGGCAAGCCCGGCCCGCTTCATCTCCTCGATCCTCTCCCTCAGTGTGAAGAAGTTGATCTGATCGGGGTCCACACGGGCAAGCCGGAAGCGTTGCGGCTCCACTCCCTCCAGCGCGGTCGCCCGGGGTAGTCGGCGAACGACGTTCATGCGGGTGTCGTAGATGCGGACATTGTCGAGCCGCCAGGCATTGCCCTGCGGCGTTGCCCGCTCCGCGTGGATGACGCGGGTCAGTGCAGCAGGATCGCCCTCGCGGTCGTAGATCGACACTCCCTCGGCGTGAAAGGTCGCGCCCCACCCGCCGACATGTTCGGCCCGCACCAGATCGTCGCCGGAGAGCACCCAGACGTTGCTGACGATCCCGCGCTCGGGTGGCACCGGCTCGTAATCATTGTCGCTCCAAGCGGTGACGGCCCGGGCCGATCGGACCACGATCGTCTCGTTGAATGCAAAGGCGATTGCCGCGACCCCAAGGCTGGCAATGATCAGCGGCGCCAGAATCTGGTGCGCCGAGATGCCGGCCGCCTTCATCGAGACGACTTCGCTATGCTGGTTGAGCGCGGTGAAGGCGATCAGCGTCCCCAGCAGCAGCGAGAAGGGAAGGAAACGCGCGGCCAGCAGCGGGATCCTAAGGCCAACGTAGCGCCACAGCTCCGCGTCGCCATTGCCGGGCACGTCGAGGATCTTCCCCGACTCGCCGAGCAGGTCGAGCGTCATCAGGATCAGCACCAACGCCACCAGCACCGCCAGGCTGCGGGTCAGGAACAGCTTGACTGTATAGAGGGCGAGCCGCCGCGACGGGAACAGCTTGAGGTTGATCACGCGCGGCCCAGCCTGGGGATCAGCCCGCGAATCCATTTGGCGGACTTTGCAAGGACGAGCTCCAGCGCACCGATCGGCTGGCCGCCGGGCCGATGGGCGATGACATGGTACATCCAGCCGATCATCGCCACGAAGACGATCAGCGGCGTCCACAGCGCCACGATCGGCGGCAGCCGCCCCTGCGCTCCCGCCTGCACGCCATATTGATTGATCTTGTGATAGGCGACGATCATCACGATGCCGATGAAGATGCCCAGCGCCGAGGAACTTCGCTTCGGCGGCACCGCCAGTGCGATCGCCAGCAGCGGAAGCATCAACATCATCAGCACTTCGACGACGCGGAAGTGGAAATTCGACTGGGCATCCAGGCGGTCTTCGAGATCGGCGTTGCTCGACGAATAGCCGACGCGCACCAGCTCGCGCAGGGTCAGCTCGTCGATATCGTTGCCGCGGCCGCGAAAGCTTTCCACCGCGGGGAGCGTCACTGGCAGATCGTAACTGTCGAACGACAGAGTGCGGGGAGTCGCGAAGCCCGGTGCATCCTGCACCAGCCGTCCTTGCTCGAGGCGGAACAAGATCGTGTTCGGGTCATCGGTCGACAGGAACTTTCCGTGCTCCGCAGTGGCGGCGATGCTGGTCCCCGACTTGTCATCGACCTGGACGAAAATCCCGTGAAGCTGCGTGCCTTTGTTCTCGCTGCGGTCGATACGGAGCGTTAGCCGCTTGCCGAGCCGGTTGAACTCGCCCACTTTCACCGAAGCGCCGAGTGCTCCCGACTGAAGGTCGAAGCGAAGGCCCTCGTAGCGATAGCGCGCGTACGGCTCGATATAGCCGACGATCAGCACGTTCAGCGTCATCAGGACCGCCGTGTAGATGTAGGGCACGCGCAGTAGCCGGCCGTAACCGACTCCAATTCCGCGCAGCGCATCCAGCTCCGACGAGAGCGCCAGCTTGCGGAACGCCAGCAGGATTCCCAGCAGCAGTCCGATCGGTATTCCCAGCGCGAAATATTCGGGCAGCAGGTTGGCGAGCATTCGCCACACGACACTGACCGGCCCGCCCGCCGTGACGACAAAGTCGAACAGCCGAAGCATCTTGTCGAGCACGAGCAGCATCGCCGCCAGGATCAGGGTGCCGAGCAGCGGCACCGCGATCTGGCGGGCGAGGTAACGATCGATCAGCGTCAGTCCGCGCAATTTGGGTCGTTCCAACACCATGATTTGGCCGCAAAGCGACCCGACATAGCGACACGGGCGGATGCACCTGCAGCAGCCGCACTGCCGAATGTCGGAATCCTATAGCGAAGCGCCTGGCAAAATCATGTCGAAACTGTTCCCCCCGTTGATCGCATTGCCGTCGGTGAGCGCGAGCAGTGCGGCTTCGCGGGGTCGTGCAGCCAGCGCGCGGCGGGTGCGGGGCTGATGCCGGCGCGCCCGCGGATTGCCCTGCTTTCCAATCCCAAGTCGACCGGCAACCTCGCCCAGCTTTCGCGCATCCGCGATTATTGCGCCGACCAGCCCGGCATCTTCCACTATGAAGTGGAGCGCGCCGACCAGATCGGCGAGGCGCTGCGGACAATCGCGCGGGTGCGGCCGAAGATGCTGGTCATCAACGGCGGCGACGGAACGGTCCAGTCGACCTTGACCGAAATCACCAACGGCGGCCATTTCGCCGATGGGCCGCCGCCGGTCGCCGTCCTTCCCAATGGCAAGACCAACCTCATCGCGCTCGACCTCGGTGCGCAGGGTGATCCGATCCAGGCGCTTGAGCGGCTGGTTGAGATTGCCGGGGCGGACCTGTCGCCGCATATCGTTGCCCGCGAGCTGATTGCGCTTCGGCGCGACCCGGACGGGGTGCCGGTGATTGGCATGTTCCTGGGCGGCGCCGGCCTAGCAGACACGATGCTTTATTGTCGCGAGAGAATTTATCCGCTCGGCCTGCCCAATGGGTTGAGTCACGCGCTGACTGCGGTCGCACTTCTGTTCAGAATGCTTTTCCGCCTCAAGGCCGGCTTCCTTCCGCCCAAGCCATCGCCGCTTCAGGTCTGCGTGAGCAGGCGGACTCCGCTGAATGGGCGCTTTTCCCTCTTGGCGGTGACGACTTTGGACAAGCTGCTTTTGTCCGGAGATTTCTCCTCGTCCGGCAAGGCGCCGCTAAAGCTTATCGCCATCGACGAGAGCCCGATGGCGATGCTTCGCGCCTTTTTCGCCAGCTTGTTGGGGCGGTTGGGCCGCGACAGTCTGAGAGGCGTCCATGTCGAGGAAACCGACCAGATCAGCATTGCCGGCGACAGCTCGAACCTGATCCTCGACGGTGAAATGTTCAAGGCGGTGAACGGGCATCCCATCACCCTCAGCCCGGCCCGGCCGCTCTCGTTCGTGCGCCTTGCCGCCTGAAGTAGCGAACGTGACGAGCCTACAGGACCTGGTGGCCGAGGAGCTGGACCAGCCGGTCGAACCGCACGTGACCGCGATGGGACAAGCGATCGCGGCCAAGCATGGGTCGTCTTCGGAAGCGGTGCTGTTCTACGGTTCCTGCCTCCGGCAGCGGCAGCTCGAAGGTCTGATGCTCGATTTCTACCTGATCGTGTCGGATTACCCTTCCGCATACGACAGGCGCTGGCTCGCCGCAGCCAATCGTCTTGTCCCGCCCAACGTCTTCTATTTCGAGCATGCGGGCCTCACCTCCAAATATGCGGTGCTGAGCTGCGCCGACTTCCATCGCCTGAATGGGCCCGAGACCCGCGCCGTTTCGGTGTGGGCGCGCTTTGCCCAGCCATCGCGGCTGGTGTGGACCGCCGACAAGGCCGCTCGGGAGCGCGCCATCGCCGCGGTCGCCCGAGCGGCGCCTACGCTCCTGGCGGCCGCACTCCCCAACGCGATCGATTGCAAGGATCCGCTCGACCTGTGGCGGCGGGCATTTGCCTTGACCTACTCGGCGGAACTTCGCTCCGAGCGGACCGGCAAGGCCGCGTCGGTGGTGGATCAGGACCGCGACCGCTACCGCCGCTTTACCGAGCCGGCGCTTGGCGCCGTCGACAAAGCGGCCCGGCAGCCGAGCTGGCGGCGGCGCCGCATCGAAGGCAAAGCCCTGTCGGTGGTGCGCCTCGCCAAGGCCAGCGCGACCTTCGCCGGAGGCGCGGACTATATTGCGTGGAAGGTGAACCGGCACGCCGGCACCGACATCCAGCTGAAGCCATGGCAGCGGCGCTTTCCACTGTTGGCGGCGATCAGCCTTTTGCCGCGACTCCTGAAGTCCGGAGCGGTTCGCTAGGCTGGCGTAACAGGGCGGCAGAAACCGCTTCAGCAAGCGCGGCGACGGTGAACGGCTTGCGCAGCAGTTCATAGCCGACGAGATCGTCGGTTTCCCCTTCGCCGACATAACCGGTGACGAACAGCACCGCGAAGTCGGAACGCGCGTCCTTTAGATGGCGGATCAGCTCGGGGCCGGTCATTTCCGGCATGATGACGTCGCTGATGACCAGGTCGAAACGCTGTTCCCCGAACAGCTGCAACGCTTCCGCGCCGCCCGAACAGGCGACCGGGTCGTAGCCAAGATCCTCGAGCGCCTCGACCGTCGACGAGCGCACCCTGGGATCGTCCTCGACAAGGAGAATGCGCGCGCCGGGCATGTGCGCTTCCGCCTCGCTGCGCTGGGCGGCGGGGTGGAGGCGGACATTGGCGGATGCGGCATTCGAGCGCGGCAGATAGACGGAAACGGTGGTGCCCTTGCCGACTTCGCTGTCGATGCCGACCTCGCCGCCGGACTGGTGCGCGAAGCCGAAGATCTGGCTGAGGCCAAGGCCGGTGCCCTTGCCGACCGGCTTGGTGGTGAAGAAGGGCTCGAACGCGCGGTTGAGCACTTCCGGAGTCATTCCACAGCCGCCGTCGGCGACGCTGACCCTGACATAATCGCCGGCGCGAATGTCGCCAACCTCGTTGGCCGCCAGCGTCACATTTTCCGTGCTGATCTGCATGATCCCTCCGCCGTCCATGGCGTCGCGGGCATTGACAGCGAGATTGACGATCGCGTTCTCGAGCTGGTGAGCGTCGACATAAGTCGGCCAGGCATCGTCGCGCAGGTCGACCTGGACCGAGATGCGCTCGCCGAGCGTGCGGTCGAGAAGGTCGGACATGCCGGAGACGAGCTCGGACGGCTCCACCCGCTCGGGAAGCAGCGGCTCCGATCGCGCAAACGATAGCAGCCGCCGGGTCAAAGCGGCGGCGCGCGTGGCGCCCTCCATGGCATTGTTCAGGTGATTGAGGATCTCGCGCCGAGGCCCGTTCAAGCGGCGGCGAGCGAGGTCGATTCCCCCGACCACCACCGCGAGCATATTGTTGAAGTCGTGCGCGATCCCGCCGGTCAGCTGTCCGACGGCTTCCATCTTCTGCACTTGGCGAAGCTGGGCTTCGGCCGCCTGACGCTCCTCCGCCTCCGCGCGCAACGCCTCGTTGGCGGCGGACAACTCCCGAGTCCGGTCGGCAACCGCCTGCTCCAGCACCTCCGCGCGCTCGGCCTCGCTTTCTGCCTGGCCACGGGCGAATGCGAATTGGCGGATGGCCTGAACGGCGACGACCCCGAGGAAAATGGCGGCAGCGCCGAGCAACAGGCCGAGCCAGCTCAAATAATCCGTCAGGCGGTCCGCCTCGGCGGAGAAGAGCTGAGTCTGCTCCATGCGTTCGCGCAGGGCTTCGCGCTCCCGGGTAGCAATTTCCGTCAGCTTGGCGGTCAGGGCCGGTCCGGTTTCGGAGACAGCCGCGGAGTAGAAATAGCTGGTTCCGCCGGCCCCCTGACCGGCCACCGTCGCACGCGCCGCCAGGGCAAACTCCTCGCCGCGCTTCTGATAAAGTTGCTCGAGCTCATCCACCCGGCGCCCCTGCTCCGGCCCCTTGCCGACCAGCCGCGTCAAACGGCCGATCTGGTAACCCGCAAGACGCCACTCGCTGTAATAGATGTTGCCGCTGGTGGGGACCTTCTCGTCGAGCACGAAGCGGCCGAGTGCAGCTTCGGCTCGGGCAATGCTGGCGTCGACGCTGCGGGTCAGCAGCGTGACATCATAGGCGCGGCGCTCCGCCTCCAGCGCATCGTCCCGCGCCTGGTTGGAAAAAGCGACCAGAACCACCATCGCCAACAGGATCAGCGTCGCAACCAGCGCGCCGGCCGCAGCGCCGCCCCGCCGCCAGTCAAACCGATTTTCGTCCACGCTCGGCGTCATGGCGCCAGTCTAGTCCTCAATCGCCACCGGCGAAAGCATTGGATGACTCAGCCGATGCAGCCTGTTGCCCGGCCCGCCGCTTCGAACATGCCGAGAATTTCTTCCACTTGCTCGCTCGAATGCTCGGAGCATAGCGAGCATCGCAGCAGGATCATTCCCTGGGGAGTGGCAGGAGGGCGGGCCAGATTCACATAAAGGCCCTCCTTCATCAGGGCCTCCCAAATGGCGGCACCGGTCTCGAGGTCCGGCAGGATGACGGCGATGATAGCCGACTGCGGTTCCTCCGTTCCAAGCTGGAACCCGAGATCGCGAAGTCCACTGTGAAGCCGCTTGCTGTTCTCCCACAGGTGCGCGCGCTTGTCGCCGGAGCCCATCAGCTTGCGGATCGAGGTCGCGGCCGTCGCCACTACCGAAGGCGGCAGGGAGGCCGTGAACACGTAGGGACGGCAGACCAGCCGGAGAATTTCGAACTTGGGATGGTTGGAGACGCAAAAGCCACCGACGGTGCCGACTGACTTGGAAAAGGTGCCGACGATGAAGTCGACGTCGTCGATCACGCCTGCCGCCTCGGCGACCCCCCGGCCATTGTCCCCGATGAAGCCCATCGAATGCGCCTCGTCGACCAGCACCATCGCGCCATTGGCCTTGCAGACGGCGATCATCTCCTTGAGCGGAGCAACATCGCCGAGCATCGAATAGACGCCTTCAAGGACGACCAGCTTGCCCGCCTCCGGTGGAAGTCGCTTCAGCCTCTTTTCCAGCGCCTCGACATCGTTGTGGCGGAAGGTAACGATCTGTGCGTTGCCAAGCGCGCAGCCGTCGTAGATCGACGCATGGCTGTCGACGTCGAGGATCACGTAATCCTCCTTGCCCGCGATGGTGGAGATGATGCCGAGATTGGCCTGATAACCGGTCGAAAAGACCATCGCATGGTCCATCGCGTAATATTCGCGAAGCGCCGCCTCGACGTCCTTGTGCCCGGCATAAGTGCCGTTGAGCACGCGGCTTCCGGTCGTCCCGGACCCGAATTCGTCGAGCGCCTTCTTCCCCGCCGCGATCACATCCGGGTCGAAGGTCATGCCCATGTAATTGTAGGTGCCGAGCAGGATCGTTCGCCGGCCGTTGCAGATCGCGACGGTCGGGCTTTCGACCTTCTCCATCACCAGCGCGTACGGATCGGTATAGCCTTTCGACAGGATCGCCTCGCGCATGTCGCTCAGCGCGTCGAACTTGGAAAAAAGGTCGCTCACTGCTCTTTGCTGAGCTTGTCCACGGCGGTCACCAGCTGGCCGACCGTCTCGATCTCGGCCTGCATGTTCATGGTGATGATGATGTCGAACTCGTCCTCGATGCACGCCACGAAGTCGAGGACGGTGAGGCTGTCCCATTCGAGATCCTGGGCAAAGCGGGTCGAGTCCTCGATATCGACGCCCTTCTTGTTGAAGGGCTCGATCAGGGTTTCGATCTTGGCGAAAGTTTCGTCGCGATTGTTCATGGATTGCGCCCTATGCGTGGGCTGCGGCTTTCGCAACGCAATGGGGCGCAAAAATGGCGGGCGAGCAGGCGGATCGGGTTGGCGGCTGGCCGATCGGCCATGGCCGGGCGACTGTCTGCAATGGGTGGAAAGCGGACGTTGCCTGATCTATTCCGGTTGAAGGCAACTGTGGGGGAAGCAATGGCCGAAACTCTCCAATCCGTGTTCGACGCGCTGCGGGAACGGATGCTGCGGTCGCGTGGTGACATGGATGTCGCTAAGGACGAGGCGGGCAATCTTGTTTTGACAACGCCTTGGGTCGAGCCGGGGAAGAAGGAGCCAGCGTGGTTCGGGGCAGTCCAACTTAAGAAAAACTACGTCTCCTGCCATCTCATGCCGCTCTACGCTTTACCTTCCATGCGGGAGGAAGTGTCAGCGAACCTCTCCAAGCGGATGCAGGGGAAAAGCTGCTTCAACTTCAAGAAGGTTGAGCCAGAGCTTTTCGATGCCCTTGAGCAGTTAACTGCTGAATGCGCCGCTGCCTTTGCGGAGCCGGTTGTCGCCAAGCCTCATTAGCGTAGCGCCCAATCTCGGAATGTCCGCAATGGGTGGAAAGCAGACACTCGGCGCTAGTGTCCGCAATGGGTGGAAAGCAGACATCGCATCCGAGTTGATCGGAGTGACGAAGTGCCTAATGAGCGGGTTCAGGGGGCGCGAATAAGATCAACTCGACGCGCTCGGCCCCATCAACGTAGGCGTCGTGCCCGGGCGGTATCTCGAAAAAATCGCCCGCACTCAGGCGCGTCTCGGCCTTCGTCTCAACCATCCGCACGACAAGCTGCCCGGAGATACAGTATCCCGTGTGGCGCATCGGACAGGTAGCAGGCGATCCAAGCAGGGGCTTTTCATCTTTTTCCCAAGTCCAACCGGGTTCGAAAATCGCGTGCATCCCGGCCGTTCCGTCGCTCAGCTTGACGATGGCAATGGCACCCGCCTGTTGCATGTCCAAGCAATCGTCCGGCTTGTCGAAACGTCTGACCTCAATAGCAGCGCCCATTTTGAGACCTCCAAAGATTAGTTTCGAGGGACGCGCACAGGCTTGTGGGTACAAGGCGAGTCGGAACTAGCACGGATTCCAGACGCAAACACTGATGGTAAGTGTGGCTAACTGCAATCTGGGACTGACTTGGGTCCAGCCGTTGCATTCTTTGCTGCAACGGTTGCGTTGGTCGCTGCACCTTACCGAGCCAACGTTTGTCGATAACCATGCTCAATGCCAGCCGGATCGCAATAGCGGGCTTGCAAAGAGGAAAAATCAAATGGCAACGTACAAGCTCTTGGCATTCATCTTGGTCTGCGCGCCGAGCGTGATCGCCTGTTTAGGCGCCCGCGACCACAGCCCCACCCGAAGTGCCACCGGAGAAGAGATCCAGGCAGCAGTTCAACAGGCAGACCGCGAACTCGCCGAGGTGACAGCCAGGCGTCCGTCGCAGCCAGCTAATCAGTCTGTGCTCGCCTCAGCCCTGCCATACTAGTCGCATCATTGGAGCTTCGGACAGGTTGACCAATGAACTGGCAGTCGGCGCCGCGGCTCAATCGGCGACGGGCCCTACCCCTGCCGAATGTGCTGCGGGCCCAATTGGAACAGGCCACAGGCGTCGCCGCGCGAGAAAACTCGAGCCGTGGCTTCTCGGCCTGGCAGGGTTTCTGCTCACGCCAGCAGGACCGATGCATAGCCGCGATGAGTCAGCTGCGGCGCGCCCTCCAACGATGGCACTGCACATCTGCGGAGTTGGAGCGAGTTGACCCAGAAATGTTCGACCAGGCTCCGCCAAAATCGAGTTCTGTCGGGGCTCGCAGCGGCATGCGGCCGATTGCAAGTCACTTAGAAGCAGCATGACCCGAACCGCTGACGGTTCGGGCAAGGAGGATGCAATGAAACACAAAGTCACGGCGTGCATAATCGTCGCCTGTCTAGCGCTGCCGGCCTGCTCATCGAGGCCGCGCGAGTTCACGCCCACGCTTACGGCGCCGCTGGCCAGCCAGTCCGAGTTCAATGCGGTCTACGCGACGTGCCAGCAGCTACTCGTCACCGGTAAGCTGGATTCCAGCGGTAGGACTGGGTCGGCCGGAGCTGGCGCGGCGGCGGGCGCGGCTACGGCGGTCGCCGGCGGTGCGGCGGCGACCAGCATGGCCCCCGTCGTCGGTGCAGCGCTCGCGTCTGCAACCGTGGTACTATTGCCGTTCGCCATCTTGGGTGGTGCATGGAGCATGTCCAAGATGAAGCGGGCAAAGAAGGAGCGGGCGATCAAGACCGCAATGGAGGGCTGCCTCGAGGAGCGCGGGTATCACGTCTCTGGCTGGTCGCACGGGCTGAAGAAACCGGTGGTCGTTCAACCGGAAACAGTTTCTCGGTGACTTGCCAAACCCCAGCTACTGTAAATCGTCTCGCGGCGCAGGCAGGTATGACCGCGACTTTCGGCTGGGCGCGAGCCGAAATCCTGAAGCGCGCCTGCAGCAAACGATCTCAAAAAACGCCCATCGCAACCGTGCAAACGGAAGGCCCGTTCCACCGAGGTTCGTTCAGAGCAGTGAGGAGAAAAGCACAAGTTGTGACTCGACTAAATCAAATCTGGCTGATCGGCGCCGGGACTTTTGTTGCCGTCGCGCCGGTTTTTCTGGCGGCCTGCGTTAGCGGAATGGGCGATACCTGCCCCGAAGTGGGCGGTTCCCGTGAACACTGCGTCGATCCATGAGCCGCAAATGCCCGCAATGGGTCGAAAGCAAACAATAAGCTGCAACGTCCGCTTTGGGTCGAAGCGGACATTGGCCCCGGTCTAAAGCCACCCCCGCTCCTGATACCAATGGGTCGTGGACGCGAGCCCCTCGTCGGTCGGAATGGCCGGGCTCCACAGGTCCCGCGGCGTGGCTTGGGCGGAGTCCACGACCCAGTCCGGATGGCTGAAATAAGTGGCGCGGTCCGTGGTCAGCTTGGCCTTGTCGCCGCGCAACAACTGGTCGGC
Source organism: Pseudomonadota bacterium (assembly GCA_030856365.1). Classification (GTDB taxonomy): domain Bacteria; phylum Pseudomonadota; class Alphaproteobacteria; order Sphingomonadales; family Sphingomonadaceae; genus Sphingomicrobium. The sequence goes on along the minus strand of JALYPM010000187.1, from coordinate 8,455 downwards.
GCGGGCCGACAGCTTGAGCAGGGGAGCGGGCACCGAGAGCGAGAGAGGCTTGCGCCCGACCGCCCGGCCGAGCGCCGCGGCGAACTCCTTGTGCGTCCAGCCGCCGGGGCGGCCGTCGTCGGGCTCGACCAGCAATCCTGAAGGCGCCGCGGGATCGGCGAGAGCGAGCAGCAGCCTCGCCAGGTCGTCGACGTGGATCACCGACAGCCGGCCGGCGGGCGGAAGCATGACCAGGCCGAGCTTCGCCATCCGGAACAGCTCCAGCATTTCCTTGTCACCGGGACCGTAGACGGCGGGCGGGCGGACGATGGCGTGGGACACGCCCGAGCTCGACATCACCTCCTCCGAACGCGCCTTTGACGCGCCATAGAGTGACAGCGAAGGTTCGCGCGCGGCGAGCGAGGAGACATGGACGAAGCGCTTCACGCCGGCCGAGCGGGCGGCTTCGGCCATCGCTCGGGTGCCTTCGAGATTGCACCGGTCGAAATCGGCGGCGGTGCGGCCCTTGACCACGCCCGCGACGTGGATGACCGCATCGCTGCCCCGGGTCAGCCGGCCCAGGGCTGCCTCATCCTCGAGGTCGCCCTCTACCCAGGTCACTTGCGGACGACCGGTCATCGGGCGCCGGGTCAACGCCTCAACCTGGTGACCTGCGACAACGGCCGCGTCGATCAGCCGCGACCCGACGAACCCCGTTCCGCCGGTAATCGCCAGCCTCATTCGAGCGGCGACCACGGTAGCTCGAATTCGCTTCCCTGTTCGTCTTTGGTCGCTCCTCCCGAAACCCGCTCGACGATCTGATCGAGCAGCGAGCCCATGCCTTCCCCGAGCGGCGCCGAAATGGGGAAGGGGGGCGTTCCGGCGGCCTCTTCGAGCGCCGCCCGGACCTCCTCCAGCAGCTGTGGCTCGACGAGGTCGCAACGGCTGAGGGCAAGCACCTCCGCCTTGTCCTCGAGGCCGGCGCCATAGGCATCGAGCTCGCCGCGGACGACCCGCCATGCCTCGACAGGATCCTCGCCGTTGGCATCGACGAGGTGGAGCAGCACGCGTGTGCGCTCGACATGGCCGAGGAAGCGATCGCCGATGCCGGCGCCCTCCGCCGCGCCTTCGATCAGGCCGGGAATGTCGGCGAGGACGAATTCGACGCCCTTGTGGCGGACTACCCCCAGTTGCGGCCGGAGCGTGGTGAAAGGATAGTCGCCAATCTTGGCGTCCGCGTTGGTCACGGCATTGAGCAGGGTGGATTTGCCGGCATTCGGCAGCCCGACCAGCCCGACATCGGCCAGCAGCTTGAGGCGCAGCCAGACGTACATTTCCTCGCCGGGAATGCCGGTCTGGTGCTGGCGCGGAGCGCGGTTGGTTGAGGTCTTGTAGCTGGCGTTGCCGCGGCCGCCCATTCCGCCGTTTAGAAAGGTCAGCCGCTGGCCGACTTCGGTTAGGTCGGCGAGCAAGGTCCGCTCCTCGTCGTCGGCAAGGATCTGCGTCCCCACCGGCACCTTGATGACCAGGTCGTTGCCGCCCGCGCCGGTCTGGTCGCGGCCCGCGCCGCCCTTGCCGCGAGGAGCCCGGAAGTGCTGGGTGTAGCGGAAGTCGATCAGCGTATTGAGCCCGGGCACCGCCTCGAAGACGATGTCGCCGCCCTTGCCGCCGGCGCCGCCGTCGGGGCCGCCATACTCGATATATTTTTCGCGCCGGAAGCTGACCGCCCCGGGCCCTCCGGCGCCGGAACTGATGAAAATCTTGGCCTGGTCGAGAAAGTGCATGCGCGCGAGTTAGTCGCGGAACGCTCCGATTGCCACCTCAGTCCCCCGAATGCAGGACCTCGAGCCGCCGTCGGAGGCTCTCAGCCGCCTGCTCGCGCGCGGCGTCGCGCGGCAATCCAAGCGCTTCGGCGATGGGCGCGCCGAGCAGGGAGTCGCCAAGCGCTTCCAACACCAGTTTCAGCGTCAACTGCGGGACGCCGTGCGTTTCATGGCCGTGCGTCAGCTGCAGCACCAGCGCGCGAATCGACTGGAGGATCGGATCGAGCGCGTCGCGGTTGCCGGACAGGATCATCCACGCGGCAAGTGCGCCAGCACCCTGGTGGAAAGCATCGAACGTTTTGTCGACGATTTCGCGAGGGTCCGCGAGGCCGGCGCGTGCCCGCTCGACGGTCTCGCCGATGGATGCGGTGACCTGCTCGGCGAGGGTTCTAGCAAGCTCCTTCTGGAGACCAGCGGCCGAACCGAAATGATGAAGGAGGTTGGCATGGGTCTTGCCGATTTCGGCGGCGACCGCCTTCAGCGTCACCGCCCGCGGGCCCCGCTCGATCAAAATCCGCCGTGCAGCCTCCAGCGCAACGGCTCGGCTTTCTTCCGGGGTCAGGCGTTCACGGGTTATTGACACGAGTGTAAGTTATATCCATATTTGGACGATGAACACGACCGCGCTTCCGACGCCCTCTGACCTGACCATCACTCCGCGCGACCGACGCTTCGGCGCCGGCAGGGCAGCGCCACGCTGGTGGCACGGCGGCAACCCCTACGCGAGCGCGCTCTACAATGCACTGTCCGCGACCTTTCCCAAGGGAGAAGCCTTTTTCGTCGAGAGTGTTCGCGCCTTCCGTGCCGAGGCGGATCCAAAGCTTGCCGGCGAGATCAAGGCGTTCACCGCACAGGAAGCGCTTCACAGCCGCGAGCATCTCGCCTTCAACCGCCGCGCCGAAGATGCCGGTTACGACATCGCTCCGCTGGAGCGTCAGGTCGACGTCCGGTTGGACATCACCCGCTCAAAGCCACCGGTCGTCAGCCTCGCGGCAACCATGGCGCTCGAGCATTTCACCGCCATCCTCGCTCACGAACTGCTCGCAGACCCGCGACACCTTGCCGGCGCGGAGCAGGAAACTGCCGACCTGTGGCGCTGGCACGCGGTCGAGGAAGTCGAGCACAAGGGCGTTGCCTATGACACCTGGCTCAATGCGACTCGCGACTGGACCCGCTGGAAGCGGTGGAAGGTGAAGTCGCTGGTGATGCTTTACGTAACCCGCAACTTCATCGTCGATCGGACAACCGGCACGCTCGAGCTGCTGCGGCAGGACGGGATCACCGGCCTGCGGGCGTGGAGCGGATTTCTCCACTATGCGCTGGTGAAGCCCGGCATGCTGCGCAAAATCGCCGGGGCCTGGTTCAAATACTTCCTGCCCGGTTTTCACCCCTGGAACGAGGATGACCGCGCGCTAATCGCGACCTTCGAAGCCACCTACGCCTACCGCCAGGAGGCGCCGCGCCGGAAGGTGCGCAGCGCCGCCTAGCCTCAGGCCGCGAGCGGCTCCTCTTCGGCAGCGGCCGAGCGCTCGCTCAGCACCAGCCGATACAGACGTGCCTGCGCGTCGGCGCCCCGCGCGCAGCTCGGCCGGGGGGCGGTAATTCCGACCGGCTCGAAGCCCAGCTTATCGAGCACGCGGCCTGAGCCAGGATTGTCGATGAAGTGCGAGCCCTCCAGTTGCGGGAGGTCGAGAGCGCGCGCAATCTGGATCAGCGCCGCGCCCGCCTCGCTGGCGAAGCCACGCCCCCAGTCGCTGCGCGCGATCCAATAGCCTAGCTCGACGAGGCCGGAGGGACGCCGTCCGAGGCCGCAGGCACCGACCAAGCGGGGCTCGCCACCGGTGCGTTCGAAGATCAGGAAAGAGGGAAGCACCGGATCGCGCGGCTGGGCCAGAAATGCCTCAGCGTCGCGAAGGCGAAACGGCCACGGCGCCGTCGCCAGGTTGCGCACGATCATCTGGTCGGCGATCGCCGCGGCAAGCGCCGGCGCATCCTCCCTCCAGCCTGGTCTCAGCAGCAGCCGCCTGGTTCGCGCGAACATCGTCTTGTCTCCTCCTTGAAGCGGCCCGTGGCGCCGCTTCGTGACAATTTCGGGAGAAGATGAGTGCCCTTCAGATACAAAGAAGGGAGAGGAGGGGGCTTCCCTCTTCTCCCTTGTGGTCTCGATCCTGTTGGTCTGGATCTCGTCCGGGCCGCCCCCTCATGGGAACGGCGCCTTTATCGACCGTTCCTATTCGCTAGCTTCCGCCGCCGGCATGACATGGACGTACTTTCGGCCCAGCTTGCCATCGCGAAACGCGATACAACCATCGGTCAGCGCAAACAGGGTATGATCCTTGCCAATGCCAACGCCAGCGCCCGGGTGCCACTTGGTCCCGCGCTGACGCACGATAATGTTGCCGGCGCGGGCCGTCTGGCCGCCGAACAACTTCACGCCGAGGCGCTTGCTCTCACTGTCGCGTCCGTTGCGGGACGAGCCGCCTGCTTTTTTATGTGCCATGACGAATTACTTCGCTTTCGGAGTTTTCTTGGCTGCGGCCTTAGCAGGTGCAGCATCATTTGTCGACGCCCCCGCGGCTTTGCGCGGGGCAGACTTGTCGGCGGGTGCCCCGGCTTTACTCGGGACAGGCTTGACGGCTTTCGCAGCCTTCGGCTTCGCTTCGGCGGCGGGTGCATCGGCTGCAGGTGCCGGCGCAGGTGCAGCATCGGCGGCGGGCGCAGCAGCCCGCTCGGCTGCGCTCGGGACAGGCTTTTCGGCCTTGGGAGCCGTTTTCTTCTGCTCCTTCTGATCGCCGATCGCGACGATCCTCAGGATCGTGTGCTGCTGGCGATGGCCCTTTTTGCGGCGATAATTGTGGCGGCGGCGCTTCTTAAACACCGTGACCTTGTCGGCCTTGGCCTGCGCGATGATCTCAGCCGCGACAGTCAGGCCATCGGTCGACTTGAGGTCGGAGCCTTCGCCGGCCAGCAGGATGTCGCCGAGCGTAACCTTGTCGCCAGCGTTGCCATCGAGCTTCTCGACGACGATCTTGTCTCCGGGGGCGACGCGGTATTGCTTGCCGCCCGTGCGCACGACTGCGAACATTGGACTATTCTCTTCTGCAAATATGGCACCGCGCGGGCAGGCAGGGCCTCCGCGCGGAAAGCGTGCCGACTAGGTGAGCGGCTTCGGGCTGTCAACCGCTCCGCGGCTAGTGGCGGTGCTCCGGACGCAGCTGATAGCGACCGTCATCGAAGCGGTCGAACAGCGTTGGAATGGCCGGGTGATCGATCGGCTCTTCGCTGTCGTCCACCACCAAATTCTGCTGGCTCACATAAGCGATGTAGCTTGAGTCCGAATTCTCCGCGAGCAGGTGGTAAAACGGCTGATCCTTGGCCGGGCGCATTTCCTCGGGGATCGACTCATACCATTCTTCGCTATTCGCGAATTCGGGATCGACGTCGAAGATCACACCGCGGAAGTCGAGCAGCCGGTGCCGCACGACCTCGCCGATGCCGAACATGGCAAGGGGCATCATCTCGTTGGCGACGGAGTTCATGGGAAGGAAACGATCGGTCTGCGACATGGCTGCAATCTAATGCGGGCCGTGGTCTAGGCAAGGGGCAGGGGCGCTGCTAGAGGCCCGCCGCGACCGCAGGCCGGCCTTGTGCCGGCCACGCACCGCATTGCGCGGAGAGGTGGCTGAGTGGTCGAAAGCACCGCACTCGAAATGCGGCGTGCGGGCAACCGTACCGTGGGTTCGAATCCCACCCTCTCCGCCACCTAAACGAGGCAAGTTCAAAGACCAAACGACGGCTCATCGCTGGCACCCTGCCCGAATTTCGTCGGCTATTCCGAAATAGCGCGCGTTGATCCTCAAAGAACTTTGGTCCAAACGGCCCCTTCAACCTCAGTCACAGGAATGCCTGGAATGGATGATGCCGCTCGCCAATGGACGGGACCCGCGCTTAGCCGGCTTCGCCAATACTTTCCTTCCGAGCCTGTGATCGACACGCCGGAAGATCTGGCCAAGGCCATAGAACGAGCAATCAGCGTTGTGATCTTGCGAGAGCGCGGCAACACGTGGTCACGGATGCTGGGCAAGCAGGTCCTTTACCCTCATCCCTCCGGCATTTCAGTATGGGTGCGGCTCGGGGACGGCATTTCGATGTACGCCATCCGATCCGACCATGATGACTCCGCTACAGAATTCGTGCTGTCGCATCTTACGAAAGGGGGCACTTTCCTCGATGTCGGGGCCAACACCGGCTGGTTCGCCCTGCGCGCAGCTGCCCGATATCGGGAGCTCGGGGGTGGAACTGTCCACGCGTTCGAGCCGCAGCAGGTGATGTTCGATCTGATCACGCGGTCGATCGAGGAGAACGGGCTCGAGGATATCATCACCCTCCATGCCCGAGCGCTGGGAAATGAGGAAAAGACAGTCTGGATGGCAACGCCCGCGTTCAACAGCGGCGGCAGCACGGTGCGGACCAAGGAAGTGAAGGACTCCGCGCCGGTGCAAATGACGCTGCTGGACTCATTGGATCTGACTGCGGACCGAATTGATATCATGAAGGTCGATATCGAAGGCTCCGAACCGCTGTTCATCGAGGGCGCGGCGCAATTCCTGGGCCGTTACCGCCCTAAAATCTACTCCGAGCTGCATCCCAAGAAGCTCCAGCAAGTATCAGGGCGGTCTCGCGAGGACTATCTGGCCCAGATGGAGGCGCTTGGCTACCGGACCCTGGCTTTGGGAACTGGCGGGCAAACGGTGCCATTCGACCGCGGCCAGCTCAGCCAGCCCGACAAGCTTCTCGACGTCGTGTTCGAGCCCGAATGAGGGCGAGATCGCAAGGCAACAAGCGGCGCCGTTGAGCGTGCACGGCCGCTCCGGACTGTCCGCAAGCGCGCGCTTTTCGAGCCGGGGAAACTTGTCATTCCGTCAGAAATCTCTAGGGAGCCAACGCTCCGCGGTGGCGCAAAACCCACCGCATCAGCCTCGGCCACGACTTTCAGGCGGACTAGCTATGTGCTCGTTCAAGCTCCCGGCTGATCGGGGTGAACTCTTTATTCGATCCGGATCGGTGAGTTGCGCGTGATGAATGACGTTAGGATTGCGGTTGTTGGCTTAGGCTATGTCGGGCTCCCATTGGCCGTGGCGTTTGCCAGGAAACATTCGGTCGTGGGCTTCGACATTAGCCAGGAGCGCATTGCTTCCCTTCAGGCCGGCATCGACGGCACCAACGAAGTTAGCCCTGAACAGCTGAAAGCAGCGGATCTGGTGGTCACCGGCGAAGCGTCGGATTTGAGGGACTGCAATGTATTCATTGTCACCGTCCCGACGCCGATCGATAAGGCGAACCGCCCCGACTTCACAGCGCTGCTGACGGCTTGCGAGCTGGTCGGCCCGAGCCTTTCAAAAGGCGGCGTGGTGGTATTCGAAAGCACAGTTTTCCCCGGCGTGACCGAAGAGATTTGCGCGCCTGCGATCGAGCGTTCGTCAGGCCTGAAGGCCGGCCTGGATTTTCAGCTCGGCTACAGTCCGGAACGAATCAACCCGGGGGACAAGGAACGACCGATCGAGAAGATCACGAAAGTGGTCGCCGGCGGGAACGCCGAGACTCTTGAATTCCTGTCAAAGCTGTATGGCTCGATCATCGATGCAGGCATCCACCAGGCCAGCTCGATCAAGGTCGCTGAGGCGGCCAAGGTCATTGAGAATACCCAGCGCGACGTGAACATCGCTTTGATGAACGAGATCTCGAAGATTTGCGACCTTCTCCAGATCCGCTCCAGCGAAGTGCTCGCGGCTGCCGGGACCAAGTGGAACTTTCTGAAATTCCATCCCGGTCTGGTTGGTGGCCACTGCATCGGCGTTGACCCCTATTACCTGACAGCAAAGGCGGAGCAGCTCGGCTATCATCCCGAAGTGATCTTGTCAGGCCGGCGAGTGAACGACAGCATGGGCGCCTATATCGCGCAGAGAGTGGTCAAGCTGCTTGCGGCAAGCGATCTCCCGATCCGCAACAGCCGCGTTGGCATCCTTGGTTTTACCTTCAAGGAAAATGTGCCCGATATCCGCAATTCGAAGGTCGTCGACATCTACTCCGAGCTTCGCGATTTCGGGGTTTCGGCGCTTGTGCATGATCCGCTGGCCGACCCCGAGGCGGTTCGGCGGGCCTATGGGGTCGAGCTGTCCGCTCTCGAAGAGTTCAGGGGCCTTGCGGCGTTGATCTATGCCGTTCCGCACGAAGCCTATGGATCGCTGACCCCGGCGGCGATGAGTGAAATGATCGATTCCAAAGGCATTTTTGTCGACGTCAAGTCGAAGGTGGAATCGCACGAGCTGCGCGCGGACGTCAATTATTGGAGCCTCTGACGGGGCGCACTTGCTGCAAACGAGGACGGTTCAGTTGAATACGTTTCGGATTACGCCGATCGGCACCTGTCGAATTCACACGCCTCTTCGGCGTGCGGCATTGCGCTACCCCATCGAGGTCGACAATCGCCGCAATTACGGGTTCGTGCACACCAGCGAAGAGGCGCTTCAGCTCGTAAAATTCCTTCAGGGTGACAAGCAACTGCAGCCACAGGTTGCGCCGTTGGTCGCCCGCGACGCGGACCTCGCGCGCTATGAGGCCGAGGAATGGCAGCCGTCAGACCTGCACATCGT
>JALYPM010000141.1 GCA_030856365.1 Pseudomonadota bacterium | reverse complement strand
GGCCCACCGACAGGAAGCGGATTCCATGCGCCTCGACCGGGATCAGCTGATCGCCCTCGGCCTCGGGCTTGCGGTCGGTGCCGAGCAGCTTTGGCTGCGAAGGGCCGTAGATGTCGGCGTCGATCAGTCCGACCTTGTGTCCGGAGCGGGCGAGGGCGATGGCGAGATTGGCCGACAGCGTCGACTTGCCGACGCCGCCCTTGCCGCTGCCGATGGCAATGACGGTGCGGCCGGGCTGCGCCGCCGACAACGCCACGCGAACATCGTCGATGCCCGGCTCGGCGAGAGCGGCATCGCGAAGCTCGCGCTCCATCGCGGAGCGTTCCTTCGCGCCCAGGCCGGTCGCGTCGGCGACGATGGTTGCAATGCCCTTGGTCACCCGCCGCGAGCGCAGGCGGCCGGCCCATGGCAGGCGGTCTAGGCCCTGAAGGGGGGTGTCGCTGTCGCTCATCGAGCGCGAGATAGGCGCTCGGCCTTCGCTTGCCACTGTTTTTCGTGGGCCACGCTTCCTATAGTGGGGTCATGACGATTTTCGCGGGGTGGGGCGCGCGTGCGCGCGGCCTTTTCAATGACAACAAGGGCCCCTGGGGTTCGGCCGGCGGCGGCAACGACGGCGGAGACGGCGGCAAGCCGGCTGGCGGACCATGGAGCGGCGGACCGGATCGGCAGCGCCGGCCGTCCGGGATCGGCGGCAACGTCTCCTCGCTCGACGATTTCCTGCGCCGTGGACGCCAGCGCTTCGGCGATGGCGGCGGGCTTCCGAGCGGGCCGAGCCGATCGGTTTACATCTGGGCCGCGGCCGCTGTCGTGGTCCTGTGGCTGCTGTTCACCGTTTTCCACCGCATCGGCAGCGGCGAGCAAGGCGTCGTCACGCAATTCGGCCGCTACAGCCGCACCTTGTCCCCGGGCATCGGCGTAACTCTCCCCGCGCCAATCCACCGCGTTCAAAAGGTGAATGTCGAGGAAATCCGCAACATCGATCTCGGCTCCGCGACCGAAGAGACGCTGATGCTGACGGGCGACCAGAACATCATCGACATCGCCTATCAGGTGCGGTGGAGCATCCGCGATCCGGAGCGGTTTCTGTTCGAACTCGCACAGCCGGAGGAGACCATTCGCCAGGTCGCCGAGAGCGCGATGCGGCAGATCGTCGCGCAGGTGACGCTCAACGATGCGATCGGCAATCGCCGCGGCGAGATCGAGGCACGCGTCCAGCAGGAAATGCAGCAGACTCTCGATAGCTATGGATCGGGCGTCAACATCCGCGGCGTCGCCATTCGCCAGGCTGATCCGCCGGCGGCGGTCAACGATGCGTTCAAGGAGGTCACCGCGGCCCAGCAGCAGGCGCAGAGCTATATCAACGACGCCAATGCCTACTCGCTGCAGCTTCGGCAGAAGGCCCAGGGTGAGGCGACCGCGTTCGACAAGGTGTACGAGCAGTATCGCCTATCGCCCGAGGTTACTCGCCGGCGCATGTATTACGAGACGATGGAGCGAGTGCTCCAGGGCGTCGACAAGACGATCGTCGAGACGCCCGGCGTGACCCCCTATCTTCCGCTCAACCAGATCCGCCGCGAGCCGGCGCAGGGAGCCGGCCAGTGACCGTGATCCGCCGCCATCCTTATGCCTTCGGCGCCCTCGCCTTGCTGTTGGTCATATTGTTTTTCGCCAGCGTTTCGATCGTGCCGGAAACCCGGCAGGGCGTCGTCACCAGCTTTGGCAAGCCGGTCCGGATCGTCAATCGTTACAAGGAGGGCGAACGCTTCGGCGGCGTGGGGGCCGGTCTTGATTTCCGGATCCCGTTCATCGAGCAGATCGACTGGATCGACAAGCGCGTTCGCGACCTCGACATGGACCAGCAGCAGGTGCTTTCGACCGATCAGCTGCGGCTCGAGATCGACGCGTTCGCGCGTTACCAAATCACCGATCCGCTGCGCATGTACATCACCGCCAACGGGCGCGAGGAGAATGTCGAAACCGCGCTTCGGCCGATCCTCGGATCGCAGCTTCGCAACGAGCTTGGCAAGCGTCCGTTCGCGTCCTTGCTGTCGCCCGAACGCGAAGGAGTGATGGAGAATATTCGCCTCGGCCTGAACCGTGCCGCGAGCCAGTATGGCGCCGAGATCATCGATGTCCGGATCAAGAAGGCCGACCTGCCCAGCGGAACTCCGCTGACCTCGGCCTATGAGCGGATGCGGACGGCGCGTCAGCAGGAAGCCCGATCGATCCGGGCCGAAGGCTCGAAGCGCGCGGCGATCATCCGGGCCGAGGCGGACGCCGAGGCGGCCCAAACCTATGCTGCGGCGTTCGGCAAAGACCCGCAATTCTACGACTTCTATCGCGCGATGCAGTCGTACGAGACGACCTTCCTGGGCGGGAATGGCGAAAAGGTTGCGCCGACCAACATCATTCTGTCGCCGCAGAATGACTATTTGCGGGAATTTAGTGGACGAAGCCGTTGATGCTTCGTTCAAACCGCATTCATGCCCTGGAATTAGCGAAGGGCTGAATGAAGTTTCAGTCTAGGCAAGGAAAATCGATGCATTCGAAGGAGTCGGGAAAAGTGCGCTATGCCTATGGGGTTGCGACGGCTCTGTTGATCGGTGGGACGGCATTGTCGCTCGCAACCGGTCCACTG